>DYPP01000189.1 GCA_020719845.1 Treponema denticola
CGCAGGTTTTGGTAGATTTTTCAAAATGCGTCTGCATTTTGAAAAATCCTCATATTGTAAAAACATTCGGTCGCCTGGTACTACGCCGAGCACGACCGGATGGCCGAACCGGCTCAAACGTTGTCTGCGGCGTGCCGGCTGCCGGCTATTAAACCCGCCCGCGCTTCCTGGTACTGGGCTTCAAGGCGGCGGAATGCTTCATCTTCGGCCGCAGTAAAGGATGTCAGCGCTTCGCGGTTTCTGTCTTGCAACCGGCGTTCGGCTTCAGAGGTGATTCTGGAATTTGCGAGCAGTCGGCCGGGTTGGGTGAGGGCGCTCTGCAAAAGACGGAATGCCGCGGCGCTTTCTTCGTCCTGGGGTAGAGGAACCTGGCGCAAAGCGGCGCCGAGGGCATGGCTGACTACGGCTATCAACTTGATCATCGTCTGATACGGCAACACCGCTTCCGCATCGATCAGGCGGACAAACTCCCGCAGCGCGGTGTCCGGGGCGGTGTACGCGCACGCTTCCAGGGCCACATTCCTGAAGCGCGCAAGAATGTCCGGCCTGCTGAACAACGGCGAATAACGGTTCATCGGCTCGTTGTTCAGCAGGAACCACTGTTGCAGTATGCCGGCTACGACCGCAACCTCGTCCTTGCAGAGCGAGAACAGCCAGCGTATGCGTCCAATGGTATCCATTCCGTATGAGTCCTTGCGGTCATCGTTTGCCATTTCCAGCAGGACTTCGAGTACCGACCGCAGGAACGGCGGCAACGCCTCCCGTCCGGCGTGCCATTGCGGCTCGTCAAAATCCGGTGCGGCCTGAATTTTCTGTGCGGCCAGCGCCAGCAGGGGACCGACGCCTGCCAGCGCATCCGGGGAGAACACCGTCGGGAGCGGCGGATCATCCCGGTTGACTCTGGCGGGAAGTGCTTGCCTGCTGTTCCCGGTAAAAAGTTCCAGTATTCCCTCAAAGGGACCAGCATCCCAGCGCGGGAGCGTTGCCTTTTCTCCATGAATCAGATCGACGATCAGGGATTCGGCTGCATCCAGGCGCTTTCTCGCCTGGTCAAGACTGGTCTGGGTAAAAGCCTGAGCGTACTCAAAGCCGTTCAACAAACCGCCGATGATGCTTTCTATGAACGCCGGAATCTCGATGCCCGCCGGTTGTTCATCCGTCAGCGACAGGATCCCCGCGTCCAAGGTGAACAAAGCCAGTTCGCCTACTATCCGCGCCAGTTCAAGGGGAGAAGGCAGGCCCAGGATATTCATGTCATGCGAAGCATCATCAATCCACGGGTGTAGAAAAGCATTATGGTTGCGGGCATCTTCGCTTGGGCGCATTTTTGCTTGTAATTGAATAAAATCGGCACGCAGACCATTGCACGCGGCCCGCTGGGCTTGCGCGGTATCCAGCACCAGCGCTTCCCAGGCTTTCAGCAAAGCGCCTTCATTCCATTCGTACAGGTGGTTTTCAAGGTCGACTACGGCTGATTTAAGCGCACGAAACTCATCGCCGAAACGGAAAAGGGCATTGGGTCCGGATTTGGTTAAATACGACGCGTGGCGTTGACCTTTCAGGTATCTGTGGAGCGTCTCAAACAGGTCGTCGATGCTGCCCGTATCGTAGTCTGCTGGAAGCGCGAGACCGATCTCGCTTAAGTAATACAGTGGTTTTCTGTTTTTTACCGCATCCTCAAGGGCGGCAATAAAGTCCGCATGCCACTGCAACAGTTCTTCCGGTGGAACAACACCCTCACAAATTTTTGAGTATTCTGCCCGGATGTCCTTCAGTTCCATTGTTCACCCCCCCACCACGGTGACCGCCCCGGCGGGCGCCTGCACCACTTCCCACGTCAGCCGCTCGTCCCAGGTCAGGGCGCGGCCGGCGGGGGTGCGGTCAAA
>DYPP01000190.1 GCA_020719845.1 Treponema denticola
TTGCGCCTCAGGCGGTCCGCCGGTTCAACCGCTGCACGCCGAGGGCGAGCAGGCCGATGCCCGTCAGCCACCAGACGCCTGGCTCCGGCACGTTCTCGACCCGTATCCGGGCCACCTGGTAGCCAGCCTGGGTAAAATCGCCGGCGGGGATTGCGGCCAGGATGTTGCCGCCTACCAGGAAGCCCTGGTGCAGTGCAACGACTCCTCCCTCGGCAACCCCGGTATCCGCAACCGTCTGGCCGAGGGCGGCGGTGTTTACGGGCAGTTCATCGTTCACCTCGGTGCCGGCGTCCCACACCTGGGTCCCATAAACGATGAAGTCCGCCCCCAGGAAGGTCCCACCCAGGTCGAAGAGTGGGATGCCGAGCGGGTTGTCGTTGCCGACGAAGGCATCGTTGCTCGGGATCACCATGGCCGCATAGCTGAAGTAGGCCAGAGGAGCGGGGCCGAAGTCGTAGGCGATCTCGACGCTGGCGATACCGCCGGGACCGAAGATGGGCGGCGAACCTGGACCGACGCCCGGACCGGTCAGGACCCCGTCCAACAGGCGTCCAGGGGCGTTGCCCGCGTCGAAGGCGGCGCTCAGCGGTGCGGGGTTGCCGTCCTCGGCGAGACGTTCCAGGGCCATGGGCGCGGAGACCCCGGAATCGAAGGTATCGAAGCTGCCGTCGTGCAGCCCGAACCACAGGGGCGTCAGTAGGGTGCCGTTGGTGGGGGCCAGATTCTCGAAGGTGATACGCAGGGTGATCGGTGCGGCTTGAGCACCGGCCGTCCCGAGCAGGGCGAGACCGCAGGCGAGTGCCAAACCTCGGCGGCGATAGACATTGGGGCTCATGTGGGGCTCCTTACGGCGTTGAGTGGCGTTGGGTCATTTGGGCGCCGCCAATCTATCGGTTCCCCATCGGGGGTTCCATGAGCGAGAGGACGGAAAATATGTCCGAACATCCGGATCGGGGGAGCCCCGTATTGTGCCCCGAGGCCCGCGAACGGCTCGATACACTGCTGCGGCGGATCAGCTTTCGTACCGAGGTCTTCTTCCGTGGTCAGCTATGCGGTGCCTGGGGCCTCGATACCTCCGGGAGCGGTAAGGTGAGTTTCCATCTGGTGGGGCACGGGGACTGCTGGTTGCACCTGCCGTATCGGTCGAGTCCACTGCCGCTTCCGGCAGGGACAGTGGCGATCTTTCCCCATGACTGCGTCCACAGCATCGCCAGTGCCGCGAACCCAGCGCCCGAATACGGCGAGCGTGTATCCGACCCGCCGCTGCCCATCGATCCCGGTCACCCGGGAACCGCCCTCATCTGCGGATACATTGACGTGGAGCCGACCTGTCGTAGGCTCCTGCTCGCGGGCATGCCGGAGCATTTGGTGATCGACGGGGGAGTGCAGGGCAGCGTCGGGCGCCTGATGGAGCTTCTATTCAACGAGGCGGCACGCGACGATCTGGCCGCTACCGCGGTGCTCGAACGGCTTGCGGATGCCTTGCTGCTGTTGGTGATCCGCACCGCGGTTGCCGGTCACCATCCGAGTGCGGGCCTCTTGGGGGCGTTGCAGGACCCGCTCCTGTGGCCGGCCGTATCGGCGTTGCTGGACGAGCCCGCCCGGCACTGGAGCCTGGAGGCCCTCGCCGAGCGGGCACATCTATCCCGCACCAGCTTTGCGCAGCGCTTTCGGGCGGCCGCCGGGGCGAGCCCCATCGAGATGTTGACCCAGTGGCGGATGTACCTCGCACGGGGTTGGTTGGAGTCGGAGCGGCTCCCGATGGTGACGGTTGCCGAGCGCTGCGGCTATGGATCGGAGGCGGCCTTTGCCAAGGCATTCAAGCGCGCCGTCGGCATCAATCCCGGGGAGTTGCGTCGGTCGTCATGGCGTTGAACGGCGC
>DYPP01000090.1 GCA_020719845.1 Treponema denticola
GTATGATCGCTGCCGAACAAATCGTCTACCTGTCCGTGGTCTCGGTGCTGGTCGCTCGCGCGACGGCGCCCAAGGTTGCCGCTCCGCCTGTTCCGGCGCAGGCTCCGGTTCAGGCGCCGGCGCCGGTAGGCACGGTTTCGGACGATTACTTCCCGCCGGGCGTCGTCCTGGCCGCCGGCCGGATCGAGTCTTTCATGGGCGACCTGTACACCGTGCCCTTCCAGACGTAACCGTCGTCACCGCGCCCGGCGACGCCACCAAGGGCGAAAGCCTGTGCGTCCGACTCGTCCGGGGCAGCCGGAATACTGGACGCCCTCCATCGTCGAATCCCGGCCGGCGAAAGAAGCCGGACTTGTCGTACTTGAATACCACGATACCTACTGGAACACCTGGAAGGAATATCCCTACCATAAGGACAACCTCAGGGTGATCGAAGGCGACTTCAGTCCCGAGCTCCGTAAGCCCTGAAGCGGCGGGACGTCCCGGAGTATCCAAAGGCGGCATTTCCCGCTATTCTGGGTGCATGCCGCTCAGCAACAACGATACCCTGCGCCGCCTGCGCTACGCGCTCAACCTCAACGATCCCCAGCTGGAAAAGGTCAGCCTGCTGGCCGGTCTGGACCTGGACCGGGAAGGCCTGGATCGCCTGATGAAGAAGGAGGGGGAAGATGGCTACGAGACCTGCCCGGATTCCCTGCTGGCCGCGTTTCTGGATGGTCTGATCCTGTGGCGCCGGGGTCCCAAGCCGGGCGCCGACCCCCGCGGAGCCGCTCCGTCCCGGCGGCGCCTGACCAACAACGACGTGCTTAAAAAAATCCGGATTGCCCTGGAACTGCGGGAAGAAGACCTGATCGAGATCATGCGCCGCGCCGGCGTGTCCGCCTCGCCGTCGGAGCTGAACGCCCTGTTCCGGCAGCCGGACCACCGCAACTACAAGGAATGCGGCGACCAGTTCCTGCGCAACTTTCTGACCGGCCTGGAGGGCTACCGGGGCACGGTCAGGTAAGGCCGCCGCCGGCTTGGAACGCCCGCACCACCTGGGGATCGAACTGGCGGCCGCCCTCCCGTTCCAGTTCCCGGAGCGCCGATTCCGGAGCCAGGGCGCGCCGGTACGACCTGGTGGTGGTCATGGCGTCGAAGGCGTCGCAGACGCAGACGATGCGCGCCGTCAGGTCGATGGCTTCGCCGGCCAGGCCGTCGGGATAGCCGCCGCCGTCCCAGCGTTCGTGGTGGCAGCGCACCGCCGGCAAGCAGGGCCGGAGGGCCGCCACGTTCCGGAGGATGCTTGCGCCGATGGCCGGATGGGTGTTGATCACCCCGCGTTCCCCTTCGGTCAGGGGGTCTTTTTTTTGCAGCAGCGATTCGGGGACGCCGATCTTGCCGATGTCGTGCAGCAAGGCCGCGTATTCCAGCAGTTCGATTTCCGCGGCGGCCAGGCCCAGATGGCGCGCCGTCCCCGCCGAAAGCAGGCGGACCCGCTGGCAATGGCCGCGGGTATATTCGTCTTTGGCTTCGATGGTCTCCGCCAGAACCTGCACGGTTTCGATGTTGGTCTGCCTGAGTTTCCGGTACGCCTGCTCCAGCTCCCTGGTGCGGTCGGCGACCTTCTGCTCCAGCAGCAGCCGGTAAGCTTCGTTTTCCCGGTTCAGGCGATCGTTGGCCACCAGGACGGCGCGGTATTTCAGCGCCCGGTCCACGGTATCCGTGACGTGCGCCAGCCGGGCCGGTTTGACCAGATAGTCGAAGGCGCCCAGCTTCATCGACCGCAGGCCGCCTTCCAGCTCGTTGAAGGCGGTCAGCATGATGACCGGCGCCAGGGGCTTGATTTCCTTGATCTGGGGCAAGGCTTCCAGGCCGGTCATCACGGGCATGAGGATGTCCAGCAGGACGCAGTCGGGGTCGACTTCCCGCGCCGCGAGCAGGGACAGGGCTTCCTGTCCGTTGCCGCAGGCATAAGTCGCGTACCCGTATCCCCGCAGGCCGCGCTCCAATACTTTCTGGATCGCCGGATCGTCGTCCACGATCAGGATCGTTCCCCGTTCCATGCTGCTGGCTACCTTAGGCGAATCAGGAAGGGCACCTGTTTTTTATAGTCCGGATAGTCGGTGAAAAACCGGGGAAAGAAGAAGCGGTCCTGACCCAGGACCAGCAGAAAATCCAAAAACGTCAGGTAGACCGCCAGCAGGACGGCTTCCCCGGTTCCCGCGCGCAGCGCGATGCCGGCCTGCAGCAGGGCAAACCAGAGCAGCCCGGGATGCCGGGAGAACGAATAGGTGCCGGAACGAACCACCCGGTCCGCGGGGTGGGCACTCCGCCTCCGCGCTAGGGGGATTTCGACGAATACCGAGTAGATCAGCAGCAGGGCGGAAGAAAATTCTATCATCATGCCGGAAGGGACCGATAATGGGAAAAGCGGCGTGGTCTTCGGGGCTGATTCCGGCCAAAGGACGGCGGAAAGGACCAAACCATAGCCGACGGCGGCGAGCGTGCGGACGGGGAAGCGGATATCCCGCCAACGAAGAAAGTCCGCCGCGAACAGGGCGCCGAAGCCGGCGCCGCCCCAAAAGTACGGTTGCATGATGCGGACAGTATGCATTATGGTCTTGAAAAAGTCCATTGCATCCGCATAGGGAGAAGGAAGCTAAATGAACTTGGATATCTCGACGATCGTTCCGGCGTTTTCCTTCTTGATCTACCTGACCTTTCTGGTTTTTGGGGTCTACCACCACAACAAAGAATCCGTCGGGTTCCCGTTCTTGACGTACATGTGCTTCATGGCCCTCTGGAGTTTCGGTTCCTTCATGATGCACGCCGACACCGTCCTGGGTACGCCCCTTTTCTGGAACCGCGTCATGCTGGTGGGGCTGTTCGGCGGTCCGATCGCCATCTTTTATACCCTCTACGAGCTTTCTTATTCAAAAAGGGGCGGATACCGGTATTTCCTGTACGCCGGCTTTGTTTTATACGGCATATTGCTGTACCTGAACGTCCACGGCGACATCGTATCCGCGGCGGGCTTCAGGGGGGGCGTCTTTTTCTACACCCTGGAGAACGGCGCGCTGGTCGCCTATTCCCTGTCCTATTTCTACCTGATTCTGGCCATTGTCATGGTGCTCCGGGATCTGCGGAAAAGTAGAAGCATTTTTGCCCGCAAAACCCAGCACCTGGTCATTTCCGGGGTCGTGGTCCTGCTTCTGGGGGTCCTGTCCAACCTGTACGCGCCGCTGGGCCGTTACCCGATCGATCTTTTCGCGGCCACCGTCAACGCGGGCATCCTGTTCTATTCGGTCTATAAGTACCGGCTGGTGCACTATTCCACGGTGGTGCTCAACATCATTTTATACGGCATTCTTTCCCTGTTGAGCGCAGTCATCTTTTTCCTGATCTTTCAGCTGGTTTTCCGGGGAGCCGAGATTTATACGGAATACCATCTGCTTCTGGTCGCCCTGCTGCTGGGCTTGGTCTCCACCGTCGTTTTTCATCCCCTGCGGGCGACTACCCAACGGGCGCTGGAAAAGGTCTACTCGGGCAAGCGTTACGGATACTACGATAGTCTCCGGAAATTTTCGGGGGGACTGGCTTCCATCGTCGATCTTGAATCCCTGGGCGAATTGACCGTCGACAAGGTGGTGGACACGTTCTCCCTGGATTGGGCCTGCATGCTGACCCTGGACTACGCTACCCGCAGCTACCGGTTGAACGCGGCCCGGAACATGCCCCTGAAGGACCGCTTCATCAACGGCCGGCATTCCGGCATCCGCCTGTCCAAGGATAGCCCGGTGATCAAGCTTTTTGCCCTCCGCGGCAAGAACGACAAATCCCGCCTGGGCGGAGCCTTGCAGAACGGTCCCGCCACGATCAAGGTCGAATTCGAGAACGCCGCGTCCGCCCTGGAGGCCGGCTTCATCGTGCCCCTGCGCTTCAAGGATCGGCTCAACGGTCTGATCCTGCTGGGCAACCGGCGGGACAAGGATTACTACAATCAATCCGATACGGATATCCTTGAAATCCTGGCCAACCAGTGCGCCATCGCGGTGGAAAACGCCATCTCCTTTGAACGGCTCAAGCTGCAGCAGAAGCGCCTGCAGACCATGAACAACGAACTCATCCTGAGCCGCAACAAGCTGGAGGCCTTCTTCGACGGTATCTCCACGCCCATCGCCGTCACGGACATCAACTACAATATCATCACCGTCAATATCGCGGCCAGAAAATACTTTCAGTCGACCTTCGAGCAGCTGGTGGGGAACAAGTGCTACAAGGCCTTTTTTGAGCGCGACCGCCCCTGCGCGGAATGCATGGCCCAGGACTGCCTGCACGCCAACCTGCAGTTCAACGCCGAAAAGAAGGACGAAAGAAGCCGCTTGACCTTTTCGGTCCAGTTCTATCCCATCCACGTTCCCCAGGGGTCGGACCGCATTTTTCTGGAATTCTTCCAGGATATAACCCAGCAGAAAAATTTGCAGGAAGACCTGATCCAGTCGGAAAAATTGGCCGGCATCGGCACGCTGGTTTCCGGCATCGCCCACGAAATCAACAATCCCCTGGCGGGCATCCTGGGCACGGCGGATCTGATCCTGACCGACGACCGGCTGGCGCCGCCGGTGCGGGAATACGTGGAAGACATCATCAAGTATACCCAGAACGCGGCGGAGGTCATCAAGGAACTGATGATCTATTCCCGCAAAGGACATACCCCCACCAAGAGCCTTAAAATCACCGAGATACTCGAGACTTCCCTGAGAATGGCCCAACGGGGTCTGGATCTGAGCCGGATCAAGGTTGAAAAGAACTATGCCGATTGCGTGCCCGTCGAGGTGAACCCCCTGGAGCTGCAGCAGGTGTTCCTGAACATCATCATCAACGCCGTCCAGTCCATGGACGGCAACGGCGCGTTGACCCTGATCTGCGAACAGCGGGAGGGAGCCGTCCAGGTCGGCATCCGCGACACCGGCAGCGGCATCGCGGAAGCGGCGATGGATAAAATATTCAATCCCTTCTACACCACCAAGGAGCCCGGCGCCGGAACGGGATTGGGGCTGAGCATCGCCCACCAGCTGATCGCCAAGATCGGCGGACGGATCACGCTGCGGAGCGAAGTGGGGGAGGGCACGGAGTTCACGATCAGCATTCCCGCCTCCAGCCGGGATTCTTCCCGGGTCCGTTTTGTCCACACCGGCACCCGCCAGGAAGTGGAAGACGGCTTTTACCTGCAGCGCAAGGTGCTGGTCGGCGAAAAGGGCTACCAGGAAGAATCGATTCACCGCCGGGAAGACGAGTTCGCCTTCCATATTCTGGCCTATAAGGGCATGCAGCCCGTGGGCACCGTCTCCTGCATCACCCGGGACGTGTTCGGCAGCCTGCCCCTGGAAGAAAATTTTGACCTGCAGCCCTTCATCAACGGCGAATCGGCGGCGGAGATCGACCGGCTGGCGGTGCTGCGGGAAGAACGGGGCAGCATCATCCCGCTGGGACTGATGTCCATCGCCTATCTGTACGCCCGGGCCAAGGGCGCCAAAAAGATCTTTCTGGACGTATTCGCCGACGAACGCAAGCATATCAAGATGTACGAAAAACTCGGCTTCCAGGTCATCGGCGAATACAGCAAGCCCCTGCCCTGCACGGTCATGATGATGGAGCAGCGGTCGGATTACGAACGGGACGAACGGATGAACTCCTTCGTCAAACCGTTCTTGTCCCGGTTGGCGACCTACCTGGATTTCGGCGAACAGGAACGGGCCCTGATTCTCTCCACCATCGACGACATCAAAAAACCTGCGGTCGATCCGGACAAGACGCCTTTAGGTTCCTGACCGGCGCCGCGCGTTCAGCGCCGGTCGAACAGGCGGCCGAGGAAACGCAGGCGTTCGAACCGCTTTTCTTCGCCCCGCAGCAGCCGGGCGATATTCCGGCGGTGCGCAAAGACCACCAGGGCGCCGATGCCCCAGGCTGCGGGCGGCAGAAAGGCGGGCACCGGGCTGCCGGAAAAATAACGCGCCGTGACGGCGACGGGAAAGACCAGGGCGGCGGTCAGGGACGACAGGCTGACGATGCCGGTAAAGCCCAGGCCAAGGGCAAAAAAGACCAGGGTGATCAGGAACGAGACCGGCTCGACGGCGGCCAGAACGCCGGCGCTGGTGGCCACGCCCTTGCCGCCGCGGAAGCCGGCAAAGACGGTCCAGATGTGGCCCAGCACGGCGCACACCCCCGCCAGCAGGGGCAGCAAGCCCGGGACGGTGGAACCGTCGCCGCCGAAGCTCCGGGCCAGCAGCACCGCCGCCACGCCCTTGCCCACGTCCACCACCACCACCGCCAGACCCGCCGGCCAGCCGAAGACGCGGAAGGCGTTGGTCCCGCCGGCGTTGCCCGAACCCTGGGTGCGGATATCCGTGCCGAAGAAGAGTCGGCCGACGATCAGGCTGGTGGGGATGGAGCCCAGCAGGTAGCCGAGAAGGCAGAAGGAACCAAAAACGACGTAGGTATTCATGGGTTGTCCAGCCAGGCGACGCCCAGACCGCGCAAGCCGATATGCACCGCCAGGGCGGGGGATACGGCGGAAACCAGGACGGGCCGCCGGGGGCGGAACCGGTCCTGGATGGCCTGGGCCAGCCGCTCCGCGCCGGCGGGATTGCCGACGTGGCCGACGGCAAAATCCGTATCCCTGCCGGATACGGATCCCCGTTTGCGGATCAGGTTCTTCAGCAGCGTCTTTTCGCCCCCGGGGAACGAGTCTTTCCGGACGCCGCCCAGCATGACCGCCGTCTTGGCCAGTTTGCCCGCGGCGTCCAGGGTCAGCACCGGCCGGATGCCCAAGCCCTCCAGCGCGGTGCCCTTGAGGCGCGAAATGCGGCCGCTGCGAATCAGGTTGCGCAGCGAAGGCAGGGCGATCAGCAGGCCCACCTGGCCGCGCAGGTCTTCGGCCAGGGCTGTCGCCGCGTCGGCGTCCGCGCCGGCGGCCACGGCTTCGGCCACCCGCCGGAGGATCAGCGCCGTGGCGATGGAGGCGCTCCGCGTATCCACCACGCTGATCCGCTCGCCCCCGGGCACGTCGGCCGCCGCCCGGCGGCCGGCTTCCAGCGTGCCGCTCAAACCGCCGGAAAGTCCGAGGTAGACCACGCGGTCGGCGTGAGCCAGCAGGAACGAAAACTTGCGGACGTAGTCCTTGTGGGCCGGTTGGGAAGTGGTGGGCAGCCGGGCGTGCGGGTCGGCCAGCACGGCCAGGAACTCGTCGCCCGCCAGGGCGTCCTTGTCCAGGCGGCTGCCGGCGGCAAGATTGCCGGCGGCGGCGAATTCGACCTTGACCGGCACCCGGTCGATAAAGTGCTCATCCATGAACGCGTCGGGCATATCGCAGGTGGAATCCACCACCAGGGCTACGGTCCGCCGCCGGCGGGCGAACTCCCGCTGCAGCCGCATGTCGTCCACTTTTTGGCCGTCCAGGACGCCCAGGGCGGCCAGTTTGCGGAACAGCGCCGCAGGTTGGTCGGTGTGCACGTGCAGGCGCAGCGTCGAGCCGCCGCCGGCCACCACCACCGAATCGCCGGCTTGGCCGGCCAGGTTCCGCACCGCCGCCAGATCCAGTCCCGTACCCCGGATCAGCGTCTCCGTGCAGTACCGGCCGGTCAGGGGGCGATCCGGGTTCTCCGTGCCCAGGTCATGGGCCTCGGCGGGCAATTCGGCGGTCGGTACCTGGTCCGCCACCGCGGTATCCCGGAGACGGCCTTCCCGGATAAACTGGGAAATGCCCTCCAGAAAGTGCACAAAACCCAGGGCGCCGGCGTCCACGACGCCCGCTTTGGCCGCTTCGGGCAATTCATACCGCGTCCGGGCGCAGGCGGTTCGGGCGGCTTCCAGCCCCTGTTGCAGCAGGGGCACAAAGTCGGACTTGCCCGGGTCGATGCGGTGCAGGGCGTCCGACCATTCCCGCAGCACCGTCAGGATGGTTCCTTCCCGGGGGGCGGACAGCGCCTGGTAGGTGCGGTCCACCGCAGTTTTGGCGGCTGCGGCAAAATCTTCGGCGGAGACGCGCATCTTTTCGGCCAGTTCTTCCGCCAGACCGTGCATGAATTGGGCAAAAATGGCCCCCGAGTTGCCCCGGGCTCCTTCCAGGGTGGAATCCGCAGCCAGACGCAGCGCCGTATGGGCGGGCAGGACGGAAACGCCGGAATCCCGGGGAAAGACGGCGCCGTAGGCCATGGCCTGCACCGTAGCGGCCATATTGGTCCCCGTATCGCCGTCGGGCACGGGGAACACGTTGATGGCGTCCAGGGCCGCCGCGTTTTCACGCAAGCGCCGGGCGCCGTACCGCAGGGCCCGGGCCAGCCGGGAACCGTTCAAATAGGAGATATACATGTTGATTTATACAATAAGACATTTATTATGTTTATGTCAAAAAAAAGGTCCTTGCCCCCCTCCCGTAGGGGATATACACTGGGAATATTGGAGAATCCGCCGTGCCGACCCAGATTCTACGCCTTTTTAGCCGCCCCAAGACCGGTAAAATCGGGCATTTTGAAGCTTTTGCCGCCGCGATAGCCCAGCGTTGGCAGCCGGGGCTCGAGGTACGGGAATCCAGGCCTGCCGGTTCCCCGGACGGGGCTGATTCCGTCCCAGGCGGCGCGTACACCGCCTTGTACCGCGACCAGGACCGGCCCTTGGCGGTACTGAGCGCCGTATCAGACGGTGAAGTCGGCGACGCCGGTGATCCTGAGGCTCTGGCTCGGTTGGTCCGGGCGGCGTTGGGCTTGCTCGAACCGGACCGGGCGGAAGCGCTGCTACCCGTCCCGCTGCCTCCCGAGACGCTGCGGCCCGAGTACCACGACTACCGCCTGTTCTCGTCCGCCGCTTCGACGCGGCCCCTGCTGATGTTCGCGCCGTACCTGGGGGACCGCTTTGCGGATCTTCTGGCGGAGCGGGGGCCCAAAGAGCTGGCCGCGGCGCTGGCGGCGGCCATGGACCGGGCGCAGCGCGCGGCGGAGGACGGGGTAGAGGCGCCGGGGGCCGGTCCTCCGCCTGTAGCCCGGATCGCCGTTGTCGAGCCCCGGGGGGCGTGGTTTTCCCGGCTGCTCTTCCCGGCGGCCCTGGACCGCGGGGCGGCCCGGATCCGCTTTATCCCCCATTCCTGGGGATTGGTGCCGGGTACGGCGGCCGTCGACCCTGGGGCGGCGGACCGGGAAGTCTGGTTCCGCTTCGGCCTGCGCGGGGCGGCGGCGGACGCCGCGGCCTGGTCCGGGTTCTGGGTGTTCGAGCGGGACGAGGCTGAAGACGCCCCGCGCTTCGCCGCCCTCTGCGCCGGGGTGGCCCGGTTGGCGGGAACGGCGCTGGCGGGTGAATTCGGGCGGTACGGCGTCATGGACGGACTCCGTTCCGGCGCGGTTTCCGGTACTCCGCCCACCCTGGGCGCCGCGCCGGTGCTGGAATACCGGGGCATCGTCGCCGTCGGCTACGCGCGCCTGGGCCTGCGGATCATCGTGCCCCGGTCCTACCCGGTCAAGCTTGCCGCAGGCTGCGGCGCGTCCGGGATGGAAGCCCCGGCGGCGGTCCTGTTCCTGGACCGCCGGCTGTCGGTCCATCCGCAGGCGACGGTTCCGGAAGAGCGGCTGCTCAACTTTTCCGAATTGCTGGAGACGATGGCCGACCAGGACTACCGGATCCTGGTGCAGAACTTTCTGACCCGGCAATACCAGGGCGCGGCGCTGGCGGAACTGCTGATCTTCAGGCGGACAGAGCTGGTGGACGGCCAACCTACGCAACGCATCCTGCGTCCCCCGGTTTTCGACCTGCGCCGCTTCAGCCAAACCCTGCCCGGATTGGCCCGGGATGCCTTTGCCGATGCGGTCCGTCGGGGCGCCGCCGCCGCCGACCCCGACCAGTGGCTGCGGCGCCAGGAAGAAGCCTACGCATCCCTGGTGGCCGAAGCGCGGGCGGGTTCGCTGGAACTGGGTTACCGCGGCGCGGCGCTGATCCGGACCATCTTTAAAACCTACGTCTTTCCCCGCCAACGGCGGCGCCTGGACGACCTGGTCGCCCGGGACTACCCCCTGGCCTTGCTGCGCGCCCAGGGCGGCCGGCGGTACCGGGCGGTGGTGGACGCCGCGGACTACCACGTCCTGGCGGCGGCTCTGGTCGGCCGGGAAGCAGCCCTGGCCGAGCTGGCCCGCTGGTGCTCCCGGGGCAAACAGCGCAACATCCGGGAAGAATTGGCCCGCCTGGCCGGGCTGCTGGCGTCCGGCGCCATCGATCCGGACGCGATCTGCATGCGGCGGGGGGAACTGGAGAAAAAGCTGGAGATTATCCTGGACCGGGAACGCCGTGAATCCTTACCCGGTGGTACAAAGCTGGCCAGGACGTTTAAGTAGCCGGTTGTTGTTTCAACTATCTTTCTGATCCTGGATGTTGAACAGC
>DYPP01000191.1 GCA_020719845.1 Treponema denticola
CTTCGATCAGCGTCCGGCGATCGGTGGGCTTGCTCGAGAGGATGAGGCCGATTTCAGGGACGATCTTGTCCTCCGGCGCGATGGGTTCTGGCTCTGGCTCGACCATAATGTCCAAGACACGTTCTTCGTCCTGAACGAGTTCTTCCGCAACCCGCACCTCCACGAGGAGAGAGCCATGCTCAAGGAGTTGGTCGGCAGACTGAAGAAGGGGCGCTTCCCCATTCAGTGTTACGATGGTCGTTACCGCTATCTGAAGGCATGGGCAGGTTGTGTCCCGTCAAGTGGTGTAACTCAGCTGGCGGCGTAATGGGTGGCTGTGAGTGGGGTTGGAATGAAGGCGAGGATCGGCACGTCGGGGGCCCGTCGCCCCCGACGAGGCGAGACGGCAGCCAGGGGGCCCTTCGCCCCCTGGCAGCTCCGGCCCCTGGCAGGGCCGGGGCGGTGCCGGCCGCCGGTGACGATCCGGTGGCACATCAGGTGGCGTCCTGGGCGGCAAGGTCCTTGCGGATGGCGGCCAGGGGGTCGTCGAAGCAGCGCATGCTGTCGGCGTTCATGTAGCGTTCGCCGGCCCAGGTCAGGTGGTAGCGCTCGAGGACGCCGCCGACCAGATGGGTCAGGCTCGATTCGGTGGGGAAGATGCTGACGACGCGGGTGCGGCGCTTGATCTCGCGGTTGAGGCGTTCGACCAGGTTGGTCGAGTGGATCTTGCGCCAATGGGCGCTGGGGAAGTGCAGGAAGGCCAGCATGTCCTCACCGGCGTCTGCCAGGATCTTCGCCGCTTTGGGGTGGCGCTCCTCCAGTATGCGCAGCGTGTGCGCCAGGTTCTTCCGCGCCGTGGTCAGGTCGGCGCTGGTGAGGATGAGCTTCAGCAGGGCGCACACCTCCGCCCGGTGCTTGTGGCTGACGGCGGCGGCGAGGTTGCGGCCCAGGTGGATCGTGCACCGCTGCCACGAAGCGCCGGGCAATACCTGCTGGATCGCCTTGGCGGCACCAGCGCAAGCGTCGCTGATCGCCAACCGCACCCCGTGCAGGCCACGGGCGACCAGCGAGCGCAGGAAGGCGTCCCAGGTGTCGGTGTCTTCGCCGGCCGCGACGGCGAAGCCCAGCAGTTCCCGCCGGCCTTCCAGCGTCACGCCCACCGCCACCAGCACCGCCTTGCTGATGATCCGGCCGTGCTCCCGCACCTTCTCGAAACGGGCGTCCAGGAACACGTAGGGGCAGTGACCCAGAGGGCGAGCGCAGAACTCCCGCACGTCCTCGTCCAGGGCCGTGATCATCCGCGAGGCCGCGCTCTTGGAGAGCCCCTCCAGGCCCAGCGCCTGCGCCAGATCGTCGATCTTTCGCGTGCTGATCCCCTGCTGGTAGGCCTCCATCACCACCTCGCACAGGCTGGCATGCAGGCGGCAGCGCGGCTCCAGGAAGCTCGGATAGTAGCTGCCAGCGCGCAGCCGCGGAATCCGGATATTCAGCTTGCCCAGCTGCGTCTCCAGCGATCGCTGGCGATAGCCGTTGCGATGGGTCTCCCGCTCGGTGCTGCGTTGCTGGTGCTCAGCGCCGATCTGCTCGGACACCTCGCTCTCCATGCAGCGATCGATCATGTGCTCGACGGTCTTACGCATGGCGCTCGGAAGGTCCGTGGCCAGCTCCTTGAGCTGGGCGATGGTGGGGGCATGGTTGGTCGTGGCGGTCATCGTGTCTCCCTCATGGTTGGTCGTGGCGGTCATCGTGTCTCCCTGGGTTCGGTTGGCTGACACCACCAGCCTATGGACCACGATGGCCGCTGTTATTGCGGGTTTCGTGGACTCGGTCTTACACCACATGGCGGGGCACTATC
>DYPP01000091.1 GCA_020719845.1 Treponema denticola
TTTCTGCGGACGGAAAAGGCCGGTTCCGGCGGCATGACGCCAACCGTACCGGCCCAAGTGCGCTTCAGGCCGCTGCCCGAAGATCAGACCTTATTCGTAAATGACGCCTTTGACTTCCGCGCTGTCCAGGTTGGTCTTGTCCGCCCAGACGTAGCCCGAGTCGACGTGCTTGGGCGGCATCTCGCCCTTGAGCGCCTTGACGGCCCATTCCACCGTCTTGTAGCCCATCAGGACCGGGTTCTGCTGGACCGCGCCGTACATGGTGCCGTTGCGGATGGCGTCGATCTGGAGCTTGCCCGAATCGTAGCCGATGACCACCAGCTTGCCTTCCATGCCCAGTTCCTTGACCGCGTTGAGCACGCCGATGGCCGAACCTTCGTTGGCGCCGAAGTAGCCCTTCAGGTCCGGGTTGCCGTTGATGACCGTCTTGGCGATTTCCGTGGATTTCAGGTGGTCCCCGCCGCCGTACTGGGGTTCCAGGACGGTGATGTTGGGATATTTTTCTTTCATCCGCTTGATGAAGCCGTCGCGGCGGTCGATGCCGGTGCGGCTGGTCTGGTCGTGCACGATGACGGCTACCTTGCCTTTGCCGCCGATGGCTTCGGCCATCTTGTCCGCCGCGACGCCCGCGGCCACCAGGTTGTCCGTGGACACGGTGGTCAGCGGGATGTCCGAGTCCACGCCGGAGTCAAAGGCGATGATCGGGATCTTCTTGGCCTGGGCCTGCTGCAGCAGGGGAATCGCGGCCTTGCTGTCCAGGGCGGCGATGCCCAGGGCCTTGGGGTTCTTGCCCAGGGCGGCCTGGATCATCTCGATCTGCTTGTCGACTTGGGCTTCCGTCTCGGGGCCTTCAAAGGTCATGTCGACGTTGAGGTCCGCGGCGGCGTTCATGGCGCCCTTCTTGACGGCCTGCCAGAACTGGTGCTGGAAGCCCTTGGAGATCAGGGGAATGTAGACTTTGCCGGAATCGGCGGCGGCTTCGCCCCGTCCTGCGGCAAAGGCGCCGGCACCGGCCAGCGTCACGCACAGAATCGCCAGAAACAACTTCTTCATGATTGTTCCTCCTCTCGTATCTTGAGCGGCCATACGGCCGCCGGTTCGCACTGGAAAAACCTACTTTACCTTGCGGCGCACGATGTCCAGGTAGACGGCGCCGATGACGATCAGGCCGGTGACCACCATCTGCCATTCCTGGGGCACGGACAGGATGCGCAGGCCGTTGGTCAGCACGGTGATGATGAAGGCGCCGATCACGGTGCCCAGGATGCCGCCCTCGCCGCCGGAAAGGGAGGTGCCCCCGATGACCGCCGCCGCGATGGCGTCCAGCTCGTAGCCCGCGCCCAGGGCGGGCTGGGCGGACTGCAGGCGGCTGGCCATGACGATGCCGGCCACGCCGGCGAAGGCGCCGCCCAGGGAATAGATGGCCATCTTCCAGACGTCGGTGTTGATGCCCGACAGCCGGGCGGCTTCTTCGTTCGACCCGATGGCGAAGGTGAAGCGGCCCAGGATGGTCTTGGACAGGATGAAGGAAGCCACCAAAGCGGAGCCCAGAAAGATGACCACCCCCATGGGAATGCCCAGGACCGGCATGGTGGCGATCTTGGCGAAGTCCGGAGTGTCCACAAAGTATACCGGCTTGACGCCCGACAGGATCAGGTTGAGCCCCTTGGTGATCATCATCATGCCCAGGGTGGCGATGAAGGGCGGAATCTTGAGCTTGGCGATGGAAAAGCCGTTGACCAGGCCGCAGAGCGCGCCGGCCGCGATGCCCGCCAGCACGCCCAGGGGAATGGGCAGGCCCCACATGGTGACGAAGACGCCGGCCATGACGGAGCCGAAGGTCATCACCGTGCCGATGGACAGGTCGATGCCGCCGGAGACGATGATGAAGGTGATGCCCACCGCCAGGATGCCGTTGACCGCCGTGGCCAGCAGGATGCCGACCAGGTTGTCGGGCCGGAAGAAGTTGGGCGACGCGATGGTGAAGATGATGATCAGCAGGATGAGGCTGGCGAAGGCCAGGATCGTCTGGGTCGCCTTGGAGTTCATCCGTTTGGTCGAAATCGCTATGCTGTTGGCCATATCCGTGTACCGTCCTGCTTAGTTTCGCATCGTAGCGTAGTGCATGATTTTTTCCTGCGTGCATTCCTCGGCCCGCAGGGAGGCTGTTACCCGGCCCTCGCACATCACCACTACCCGGTGGCTCATGCGCAGGATTTCCGGCAACTCCGAAGAGATCATGATGATCGATTTGCCCTGGTCGGCCAGCTCGTTGAGCAGCTTGTAGATTTCGCTCTTGGCGCCCACGTCGATGCCCCGGGTGGGTTCGTCGAAGATCAGGATGTCGCTGTCCCGCACCAGCCACTTGCCGACGACTACCTTCTGCTGGTTGCCGCCGGACAGGTTGCGGGTGATCTGGTCCACGCTGGGCGTCTTGGTCTTGAGCCGGTGGACGTAGTCCTTGGCCACCGCCCGGGTTTTGCCGGCGTCCACGACGCCCAGGAAGCCCAGGAACTTGTCCAGGGAAGCCATGACGGTATTGGTCTCCACGCTCAGGTTGAGCGCCAGGCCGAAGGCCTTGCGGTCTTCCGACAGGTAGCCGATGCCGTGTTCCACCGCGTCCCGGGGATGCCTGATGTCCACCTTTTGGCCCTTGACGTAGACTTCCCCCGAGTCGATCGGGTCGGCGCCGAAAATGGCCCGGGCGGTTTCGGTCCGTCCCGCGCCCATCAGGCCGGCGAAGCCCAGGATCTCGCCCTGGTGCAGCTCGAAGGAAACGTCCCGCACCCGGCGGCCCTGGTTGAGCCCCTTGACGGACAGCACCACCTCGTTTTGCGTGGTGTCGCCGTGGGGGTGGGCGGTTTCGTACATTTCCCGGCCCACCATCAGGGCGATGATTTTTTCGACCGTGATGTCTTTCATCTCCGCCGTGTCGATGTAGCGGCCGTCGCGCATCACCGTCACCCGGTCGCAGATCTGCTTGAGTTCGTCCATGCGGTGCGAGATGTAGACGATGCCCTTGCCCTGGGCCCGCAGGTCGCGGATGACGGCGAACAGGTCTTCGATTTCCGCGTCGCTCAGGGCGGAAGTCGGTTCGTCCATGATCAGCACGTCCATGTTGTGGGACAGGGCCTTGGCTATTTCCACCATCTGCTGTTTGGCCACCGTCAGGTCGGCGATCTTGACCCGGGGGTCCAGGTCCAGCTTGATCATCTGGAACAGGGCCCGGGTCTTTTCGTTGATGGCCTTGTCGTCCACCAGGAAGGGGATGCCTGCTTGGTGTTCCCGGCCGATGTAGATGTTCTGCGCCGCCGTCAGGTGCTTCATCAGGTTGAGTTCCTGGTGGATGATGCTGATGCCCAGGGTCTGGGCGTCTTTGGTATGGTGAATTTCGATGGGTTTGCCCTTCATGAAAATGGAACCCGCGTCTTTTTGGTAGACCCCGGAAAGAATTTTCATCAGCGTGGACTTGCCCGCGCCGTTCTCCCCGACCAGGGCGTGCACTTCGCCGGGAAGAAGCTCAAAGCGGCACGCGCCCAGAGCGTGGACGCCGGGAAAGCTTTTTTCTATCCCCTCCATCCGAATAAGAAGATCCTGCATGGTCCCATCATGCGCCGGACCGGCGGATAAATACATTCATTATCCTATTGAACAGGGGTATTTTTTTACTCAATGAAGGGAAACAGGAGCTTCTGGTTTTCCGGCAGGTACAGGTTTTCCGGGGTGATCAGCACCGACCCGGTATCGATGAAGCGCGCCAGCGGCTTTTTGCGCACCGCGTCCCGGGCGGCGCGCACCGCCAGGTAGCCCATGTTGAAGGGCTTCTGGGTGACCGTGGCGGCCAGGACGCCCTCTTCGATGAACACGATTTCCTTCAGCGAGCTGTCGAAGCCCACCAGCCGGACCTTGCCCGCCAGGCCCGCGTCGTGCAGGGCCTTGGCGGCGCCGATGGTGGACACCTCGTTCATGGCCAGGATGCCCCCCAGGTCGGCGTGGGCGGCCACCAGGTCCCGGGCGATGGCGTAGGCGTTTTCTTCGAAGTTGTTGGTGAACCAGGTGCCCAGGACGGGATAGCGGCCGTCCGCTTCCAGGGCTCGGCGCACCCCGGCTTCCCGCTCGATGGCCGTGGTGGCCCCGGGCACGTGGTTGATGATGGCCACCTTGCTGCCCGGGGGCAACAGGCCGGGGATGCGGGCGCCCAGCTTTTCGCCGGCTTCGACGTTGTTGGTGGCCACGAAGGTGACCGGAAGGTCGCTGTCGATGCCCGAGTCCAGGGTGACCACCGGGATGCCCGCCGCGGCGGCGCGCTCTACCCCGGGAATCAGGGCGGTATAGTCGGTGGCCGAAAGGATGATGACCGCCGGCCCGTCGTCCACCACGTCTTCCATGATGCCCACCTGTCCGGAAATATCGCTTTCCACCCAGGGGCCGTAGATCTCCAGGTTGACCCCGAACTCGTCGGCGGCCACGCGCATGCCGCTCTTGACCACTTCCCAGAACTCCATGTTGGAATCGATGGTCTTGAGCACCGCCGCGACCCGGATGGGCGCGTCCGCGGCGGGCGCCCCGGCAAAGAACAGGATGATGAAGCTACCCACGAACAGGATGCCGGCGATGATGGCCGGGACGATCAGCGAGGGGCCGCGCTTCATGGTTCCAGCTCCCCGGCGATGGCCGGCAGGCGGATGCGCACCAGCGTGCCTTGGTCCGGTTCGCTCTCAAAGTCCAGCCCGTAGGCGGCCCCGAAATACAGTTTGATGCGTTCGTCCACGTTGCGCACCCCCAGGCCGCTGTGGGCGGGCAGGGCCGGCGGCTGTTCCGCCGTAGCCCGCCCGGCCAGCTGGTCGCGGATGCGCCGCAGCGCTTCCGGGCCCATGCCCACGCCGTCGTCCCGGACCGACAGCTCGATGCCCGCGGCGGCGCGGACGCCGGAAATGACGATCATTCCGGTTCCCGCCTTGTTCTTGATGCCATGGTAGATGGCGTTTTCGACCAGGGGCTGCAGGATGATCTTGACCGTCTTGAAGGCGTTGAGCCCGGCGGGCACCTCGATGCGGTAGTCCAGCTTGTCCTTGTAGCGGATTTTCTGGATGGTCAGGTAGTTGGCCACGTGCTGGACCTCCGAGGCGATGTCGATGATCTCCCGGCCCTTGCTGATGCTCAGCCGGAACAGGCGGGCCAGGGCGGAAGTCATGGCGATGACTTCCTGCTGTTTGCCGCCTTCGGCCATCCAGATGACCGAATCCAGGGTGTTGTACAGAAAGTGGGGATTGATCTGCATCTGCAGGGCCTTGAGCTCGCTCTTGCGCTTCAGCTCCTGCTGTTCGGTGACCCGGTGCAGCAGTTCCTTGATCTCGGTGATCATGATGTTGAAATCCTTGCCCAGCTCGCCGATTTCGTTGCTGCTGCGGATGTCCGCGCGAAGATCGAAGTTGCCCTGCTCCACGGCCTGCACCGACTTGCGCAGCTGCTTGATGGGCTTGGATATGCGCCGGGACAGGAGCGTGGAGAGCACGATGGTGACGACGAAGAAAGCCAGCCCCCAGAACAGGTAGGTGTTGCGGATGCTGTCCCGGTTTTCCACCAGTTCATCCAGAAAATTGACGCCCACCACCTTCCAGCCGGTGGCGCGCATGGTCTGGATGCTGTAGATCTTGTTTTCCTGCCCCTCGTTGCCGGTAAAATAGTCGCCCTGCTCGGCGGTGATGCGCCGGATGTTCTCCGACTTGAGTCCGCCGTAGATCAGCTGCTGCTGGGGATGGTAGACGATGTCGCCGTTGCGGTCCACGATGAAGATGTAGCCCCGCTTGCCCAGCTGGACGGAAGCGCAGATGCGGTTGATGACCCCGTAGTTGAGGTCCACCAGCAGCACGCCCACGCCGCGCTTCAAATCCGGGGAAATTATTTCCCGGGACAGGGAGATGACCCAGCGGTAGCGGTCCTTGATCACGTTCTGCACGTGGGATGAAGAGACGATGGCCCCGCCGCCGTTCCGGGCGGCGGTGAACCAGGGCAGGCTGCGCACTTCGGCAAAGGGATTCAGCGCGTAGGCTTGGTCGTGGGTGATGAAGCCCCCGTCGTAGTCGAAGACGCCCACCAGGGAAATGTCCTCCCGGCTGCGCACCAGGGTGGCCAGCAGGGCCGCGGCCCGGGGCGCGGCGGCGCTTTTTTCTTCCGCCGTGGCGGCGGTCAGAAAGGCCTGCACGTCCGTGTTGGACTGCACGAAGGCGGAAGCGCTGTCCATGTAGTCGATGTAGGATTCGATGTTGTTGGCGATCTGGCTGACCAGCTGCCGGGTATAGCGGCGGGAGGCGATGCGCGCGGTTTCTTCTGTTACGGCGTAGGCGATCAGGATGGCGCCCACGATGATGGAAACCGAGATGACCGAAAAGGCGATGGCCATGGTCACCTGGATGCTGTGGTAGCGGGGCAGACGGGGGAGCTTCATTCCAGGCCAGCCCCGCCGCGGAACTCCGTGGGCGTACAGCCGGCGAACTTGCGGAAGCTCAGGCTGAAATAGTGGGCGTCCCGGTAGCCGACCCGCAGGGCGATGTCGTAGGTCTTGAGGCTGCTGCTGCGCAGCAGTTCCATGGCCTTGCGCAGGCGGATTTCGGTCAGTTGCTCGACAAAAGTCCTGTCGTGGTGCTTTTTGAGGATGGCGCTGAAATAGCTGGTGCTGATGTACAGGTCCTTGCAGATGGACTGCAGCGCCAGGTCCGGGTCGACGTAGCGGGACTCCAGCAGCTCCAGGGCTTCCCGCACTTTGACCCGGGCAAAATTCTCCTGCCGCGCGCCGGTGCAGGCGACGACGCTTTCCACCAGGGAAGCGAAGAAGGAACGCACCTCGTCCAGGCTTTTTTGCCGGCCCAGGGCGGCGAAGGGGTCCTCGTCGGCGGGAAACAGCTCGAGCTGCGGAATTTCCAGGTCTTCCAGACTCTGCAGGATGGCCGCCAGCACCAGCCGGAAAACGGCGTGGTACGATTCGATGGTAAAGGGCGAAGCCCGGAGCGCGTCGATCATGCCGTCGATCTGCCGGTAGGCTTCTTCCAGGGACGACAGCTTGAGCGCCGAAGCGATGCGCTTGCCCCAGGGCGCCGGGGATGGGCGTTCGGCGCCGCTTGAGCCGGCCAGTTCCCGGTAGGCGATGATGCCGCTGCGGCCCCGCAGCACCGCCACCAGCACGGCCCGCACGGCGTCGTTGTAGGAACGATAGAGCGTTTCCGGGGTTTCTACGGGGTCGCCGACGCCCAGGACCAGGCCGTCGACGCCGCTGCCGCTCAGGTAGTGGCGCAGCAGTTCCACCGTTTTAAGGCTTTCCCGGTACACGCCGTCCAGCCCGGCGCCCCACAAAAGCAGCGTCAGCCGGTCCTCCGCGTCCTGGAACAGCAGCCCCTTGCCCGTATCCTGCATGAACAGCTCGATCAGGCCCCGCAGGGTGATCAGGTCGATGTCGAAGGCCGGTCCCGGGGCCCGGCGGGTAAAATCCAGGACGACGCACTGATAGGCGCTGTCCATAAGGGGCAGCGGCAGGCCGAAATAGCCGATCCGTTCGGCCAGGGATTCCTTTTTTACCTTGCCCTGGATCAGGTTGTTCAGAAAGCGTTCCCGCAGCTCCGGCAGGGTTTCGGCCAGGCGCCGCCGGATCCGTTCCAGGTCCTGCCGGACGGCGCGTTCCTTGTCGATCGTATCCTTGAGGCGCGCCAGCACCGCCTTGAATTCGTCGGGCGTCACCGGTTTGACGATATAGTCGTAGACTTGCAGCTTGAGGGCCTGGCGGGCGTATTCGAAGTCGTCGTACCCGGAAATGATCAGCACCTTGGTGGCCGGCGCCAGATCCGCCAGGCGTTCGCCCAGGGCCAGGCCGTCCATGAAGGGCATGTTGATGTCCGTCATCAGCACGTCCGGCGGTTCCCGCTCCGCCAGCTCCAGCGCTTCGGCGCCGTTGGCGCAGGCGCCGGCAAAACGGAAGCCCAGCTGTTCCCAGGGGATGGTGTCCCGGATGCCTTCCCGGATTTCCGGTTCGTCGTCGACGATGATGAACGAATACAGATTGGCCGCCATGGTCCGCATTGTAGCCCGGCTTCAGGATAAAATCGACGGGTCCGGCCCGGTCCCCAGCGCCGGACCGACGCCGCCGTCCAGCCAGGCCAGGGTCGAGCGCAGCTGGCTTTCGCTGAAGGCCAGCGCCAGGTCAACCACGTCGAAGCCCGGGACCGGCCGCGCCCGTTCGGCGCCCAGCCGCGCCAGCGCCGCCAGCACCGCGTCCCGCTGGGCCGCGTACAGGACGGGCACCGCAGCGGGGTCCAGGCGCCGGGCAAAAAAAAGCCGGGAGAGGAATTCCAGGCGCAGCACCCGGGGACTGCACAAGCTGGGCCCGGCCAGCCAGGCGAAAAAGAGGCGCCGGCCCTCGACGGTGGGCGACAGGACCCGGCGGGACGCGGCGGAGCCCTTTTCCGGCGCCGCGCCGACGATCAGGCCGCGTTCCTCCAGGCGCTTCAGCGTGGCGTACATCTGGCTTTCGCTCAGGCGCCAGAGGCCGGCCAGACCGGCGCCGAAGCGCCGGTAGAGCTCGTAGCCGTGCAGGGGCTCTTCCACCAGGTAGCCGAGGGGCACAAACTCGGGCAGCAGGTCGCCGGAGGCACGCGAAGTCGGGCGGCGGGATGGACCCTTCATGCGTATACAGTAGAAAGCTTGTCCGTACCCTGTCAAGGGCGCGGTCCTGCCGCCTAGCGCCGCCGCCAGGCGCCGGGGCTTACCCCCTCGGCAGTATTGAAAGCCCGGTAAAACCGCTGGGCGCCCTTGAACCCCGCAGACTCCGCCACGGCGTCGACGGGCGCATCGGTGGTCGCCGGCAGACGTTTGGCTACATCCAGCCGGTAGGTATGCAGAACCTGGTGGGGGCTGGTGCCCAAAGCCCGGCGGAAGCGGTTTTCCAGGGCACGCCGGGAGACCGGCAGGGCGGCGGCCAGATCGGCCACGTTCACCTCCCGCTGGGCGTTTGCCCGCAGCCAGGCAACCGCCCGGACGATCAGCGGGTCTTCGTGCACCCGGGTGCGGGTGCTGTCCCGCTCCACCACGCCCCCGGGCGATGATGCCGTCCGGCGCCAGGTCGCCGGCGCCGGAACTGAAAAGGCGCTCGTACCTGTAAAGCTTCCATTCCGGACGCGTTTTGGCGTAGCGGATGCCCCCCCCGGGCGACGGCGCGTCCGTAGGCGTCCTCCAGTCCGATCATCAGATTGATTCGCGGCATCCTGAATTTCCCCCCAAGCTTCGTAACACCCGGTTTGATAGCGCAAAACAAGAAATATTATTCGCATTTTGAGTATAGCGGGCTCCCGGTACCCCGGCTGCACTGGTTCCGAGGTACACCATGCCGACACCCCTTTCCGATTTTATCAATCCCGCCCGCGTGCCCTTCCGCACCCTGTCTGAGGGCAGCCGGATTCCCGGCATCGGTCTGGGAACCTTCGGTTCCGACGCGGTGGACGCCCGCCAGGTGGCCGCGGCGGTGCGCTACGCCCTGGAGATCGGCCACCGCCACGTCGACTGCGCCGCGGTCTACGGCAACGAGGCCGAAATCGGGGCCGTGCTGGCGGACGCCCTGGCCGGCCGCGGCGCCGGTCCCCAGCTGAAACGGGAGGAGCTCTGGGTCACTTCCAAACTCTGGAACGACCGGCACGCTCCGGCGGACGTAGCGCCTTCCTTTGAAAAATCCCTGCGCGACCTCGGGCTGGACTACCTGGACCTCTACCTGATCCACTGGCCCTTCCCCAACTTTCATCCCCCCAAGTGCGACGTCGGCGCCCGGGCGCCGGACGCGCGGCCCTACATCCCCATTTTCAGCAGCCCCGGCTGTTCGACTACCTGGTTTCCCGGGGCATCGTGTCCATCGGCTACTCGCCCCTGGGGTCGCCGGGCCAACCTGGAAGCCGTCGCGTCCGACCTGCTTACGCCGCCGGAGCCGGCAGCCATCGCGGGCATCGACCGCGACTGCCGGCTGATCAAGGGCCAGGTCTTCCTGTGGCCCGGCGCCGCGGACTGGACCGCCCTGTGGGATCCGGACGACCGCATCCCCGGCTGGAAGGCATAATATGAAAGGAAGAGTCAACTCTAAAAACTTCAGTTTTTAGGGTTGTTCCGCTTAAAACGCAATTCCTGTAAGGAATTGCTTAAGTCCGGTCTAAAA
>DYPP01000192.1 GCA_020719845.1 Treponema denticola
GACAGCATCTCCGACTGCGGCAAGGAGGGCTGCGAGAACAGCGTAATCTTCGGTGCCGTCGCCCGTCCGGAAATATGCAGTCCGACCACCACATCATCCTGCGTCACCCGGCGCACAGCGCGAATGTCCAGCCCCGGATTGGTCAGCGGTGAGTTGGCGAACAGCAGACGCCCCTGATCGATCAGCAGATCCTGCCCGTAGGCGCGATAACGTCCGTCCAACACCAGCAATTCACCTTGCGCCAGCGGCGAGGCCTGACCCGGCTTATCCAGTACGCGCACCTGTCCCTGCACCCGCCCCTTGAAGCCCAGACCCTCGATGCGCACCTGCTCACCCAGTACCAGCAGCACATCCGCATCAATCGCCCCCGCAGGTTCGGGAGGCTCCTCGCCGAGCACGCGCACATCGCTGGAGCGCTGTACCGCGCCCGCACCAAACCCGCCGACATCAATCAGCGCCTGTGGCACCTCAACGCGTCCGCTAATCTGGCGCACGCTTGGCGAAAGATGCAGGGTCAGGTCGGGCGAAGCCTGCACACTGGCATTCGGCAGGCGCATCACGGTCAGGTTGGTTCCGCCCACATGCAAACTCGCCTGCCACTTGGGGAAATCGGCCAGATCAATCCGCCCGTCCAGGGTCGCCTTGCCCGCGCCCAGCATGGCCGAACCTTCCAGCGTCAAATAATTCGCCGCGTAGGCGCGCAGCAACATCTGCCCCTCGGTCACGCGCACGCCCAAATCCGGCAACACCATGCGCCCATTGACCACCTGCACCCCGCCGCTTACCTTTGGTTCATCCAGCGTGCCCGCAATCAGCAGACGTCCGGCCAGCCGTCCCTGCGGCTCCTTGAGCATGGGTAAAAAGCCCGCCAGCAGGGCGTTATCTTCAAAGCGCAAATCGACAAAGCCCTGCATCGGTTGCTGTGGCGGCAGACCGCCATCCAGACGCAAACCCGGCAGGTTCAGCTGCATTTCGACACGATTCGCATCATTGATGCCCACATTCGCCGCCAATCGCCCAGTGCCGCCACCCAATTCGGCTTCGGCATGTGCGGCATCCAGCGCAATATCGCGCCATTCCGGCACCCCCTTGATGGCCTGATTCGGCAACCCGGTTTGCACTCGTGCCACCACGTCCTGCCCGTCCAGTGCCGCAAGAATGCGCATTGGCGCGCCCTGCGGAGCATCCACGGCGACAAAGCCCGCCAGCACGCCGCGCAACTGCACCGGCTTGCCGTGCAACAGCGTATCCAGCCCGGACAGATTGAAATCGCTCACACTCAGGCGTGCGGATGCACCCTGCTTGCCCGCATGCCACTCGCCCTGCACGCAGGCTTGTGCATTGCCTGGCGGCGTGGTCAGCACACCGCACCACACGGGCAGGCTGACCTGATTGGCACCGGCCACCAGCTCCACCGGCTGGGTGCTGACCCACGAGCCGGTCGGCGTGTTGTCCAGCGTCATCGACTGGATGCGCAGACGCTCCAGCGCGCCATCCCACGCGCCTTGCGCTTGAAGGTTCAAACGCAACCCGGTTTTTCTCCCCTCTCCCCTTGCGGGAGAGGGGCTGGGGGAGAGGGGGGAGCCGCTCGCACCCACCTTCGTCGATGTCGAATGCACACCCTGCACCAGCTCCACCCGCAGATCATGCGCCCTAGCCCCCCCGCTCAGTGCCACATCCACCGATTCCAGCAGCGGCTTGCTGTCCTGACGCAAGCCCTTGGCCTCAAGCTGAAGACTCATCGGCGCATCGAGCTGCAAGCCGCCCTCGGCTTTCATATCCAGTGCGGCCAACGTCAACGCCTGCC
>DYPP01000193.1 GCA_020719845.1 Treponema denticola
GGGGGCGCAAGCCGCTGATTCTGGTGCGGGCATCCATCCTGGGCATGTTGATGCCAGCCTCCGGCGATGCCAAGAAAGACCGCGAGATTTTTCTCAAGATTTTGACCATGGATGACGACGGCACCTGGGAGCGTTGCAAGCCTGCCGTGCAGCGCAAGACCAGCCGCGCCGCCTTTGATGCCTTGCCCTATGCAGTCCGCCTGACCGACTGCGAGCGCCCGGAAAATATCGAAGGCCCCACGGCAGCCGCTTGGGCAGAAATCAACGCCCACCTGAATACCACGGCCAAGAATCTTCCCGAACTGGTCGAACAACTCGGCCAGCAACAGTTCGGCCATACGCCGCGTGTCGGCGATAGTTTCTGCGGCGGGGGTTCCATTCCGTTCGAGGCCGCCCGCATCGGTTGCGAAGCCTTTGGCTCCGACCTAAATCCCGTGGCCGGATTACTCGCCTGGGCCAGCTTGAATCTGCTTGGCGGCGGCAAGGCGGGGCAGGACGAGGTGCGCAAAGTGCAGGAAGAAGTCTTTGCCGCTGCCGATAAACAGATCACCGCCTGGGGCATCGAGCACAACGACCGGGGCGAACGCGCCGAGGCGATTTGTACTGCGTGGAAGTCAAGCCGGAGGGCTGCGACTATTACATTCCGCTGGCGCCGAGCTGGGTGATTTCAGAGAAATACCGCATCGTCGCCACCTGGAAAAAGCTGTCCGGTTCAGACCGCTTGCAACCGACGGTGCTCGCCGTTTCTGAGAGCGAGTTGAAACTCTACAAGGAGAAAAAGGGCGCGACGGTGGTCGATAGCCGCGTCGTCGATCCCTTCGACCCCACCCGCACCTGGTCGGTGGAAGCCTTGCGCGGCCCCGATGGACTGCGGCGCTGGAACAATGACGATGTGGTGCCGCGCCCCGGCGATGTGTTTCAGGAACGGCTTTACTGCATCCGCTGGGTGAAAACCATCATCAGGAATGGCAAGCCGAAGGAAATCCGCCGCTATGCCGCGCCCGATGCCGCCGATCTTGCCCGCGAAGCCGAAGTGCTGGAACGGCTGCGCGAACGCTTTGCGAAGTGGCAACGCGAGGGCTTTATTCCGTCGAAGGCGATTCCCGAGGGCGGCGACAAAACCGACGAGCCGATTCGCACGCGCGGCTGGACGCACTGGCACCACCTGTTTACACCACGGCAGTTGTTGACGCATGGGCTGCTGGCGGAAATCAGCAATCGCTTGGCGGTGTCAAAACAGACGCACATCGCGTGTCTGCTTGGGCTTGGGCGTATGGCTGATTGGAACTCGCGACTCAGTGCCTGGATGTTTCACGCCGGGAACGAGAAGGGAAATCAAGTCTTCTATAACCAGGCTTTGAACTGTCATTTCAACTACGCTGCACGAGCGCTTAGCAAGTTGGGCGATACTTTTTCAATCCTTGCTGACACCAGTGGAAATAACTTCGGTCGGCTTGGGAAGCTGAAGCAAGCAGACGCCCGCGACCTCCGTAAAACCTGCGACCTCTGGATCACCGACCCGCCCTACGCCGATGCGGTGAATTACCACGAACTCGGCGACTTCTTCCTCGCCTGGTACGACAAGCAACTCGCCAAAGCCTTCCCTGAATGGATGCCCGATGCCCGCGCCGAACTGGCGGTGCGCGGCGATGGCGAAGACTTCCGCCGTTCCATGGTGGAAATCTACAAAAACCTCGCCAAACACATGCCCGACAACGGCTTGCAGATGGTGATGTTCACCCACCAGAACCCGGCAGTCTGGGCTGACCTCGGCATGATCCTCTGGGCCGCCGGACTCAAGGC
>DYPP01000194.1 GCA_020719845.1 Treponema denticola
CTTACCGTGAAAGATACCTGCGCGGGAGACACAGGAACCCCTGGGCCTTGGTGGCCCTGAAAATCGATCGGTCTTGGCGCAAGCGCTCAGGCGGCGAGGTAGCCGTGCTTCCTGAGCATCTTGATCCAACGCGGCGCGTTACGAGCCACGCTCAGAGCCTCGTAGTCGACGGTGGCATCCCGGTAGTAATCGCCACGGTCGATCAAGACGAAGACCAATTTGAGTAACTTGTGGGCCAAGGCGAAGATGGCGCGTTTGCGCCCGCGGCGCACCTGCAGCGCCTTGTACTTCTCGGCCAAGGCACAGCGGGTGCGGCTGACCGCATGGGCGGCTTCGCACAGCAACCGGCGGACGTAGGGATTGCCTTTGCGCTGTTTGCCGCTCTGGCGTTTCCCCGCCGATTCGTGATTGCCCGGACACACCCCAGCCCAAGCGGCGAGTTTCTCGGGCTTGCCGAATGCCTGCATGTCGTCGCCGATTTCCACCAGCAGCAAGGCGGCGCCCAGCGCGTCGAATCCCGGCAGGGTCTGTAAGGCGCCCAAGAGCCCCTGCTGGGGTGCCAGCCCCGCCAGCAGCCGATCGCGAAAGCAGGCGATGCGCCGGTCGAGATCCTCTACATGATCGACCAGTTCGGCGAGCACAAACCGGTGGGCGTCGCTGAGGTCCCCGTCGAGCGCGTCGAGCAGCTCCTGCTCGGTCGCCCGCAGCCGCGCGGAGGCATGGCGCAAGACCTGGTGCGGGGTCTCGCCCGCCGCCAACGCCTTGACCATGGCCCAGGCGGATTGGCCGTGTAGGTCGCTGACCACCACACTCAAGCGGACGCCGCCATCGGTGAGGATCTTGTGGAGGCGGTTTTTCTCCCCCGCCCGGATCCCGGTGAGCCGCTGCAACTGGCGTGCAATCAACCGCAACTCGCGGAAGTTGGCCGGCGGGACAAAACCACCCGTCAGCAATCCGGCGCGGGCCAAGATCGCCAACCACTGGGCATCGGCGATATCCGTCTTGCGTCCTGGGACGCGCTTGACATGCCGGGCGTTCACCACCAGCGCGCGGATGCCGGCCTGCTCCAGGGCCGCATAGGGACTTTTCCAGTAGATCCCCGTGCTCTCCATCACCACCACGCCCGGCTGAAAGCCAGCCACCCACGCGGCCATCGCGCGGCGGTCGCGCTTGAATCCGCCAACTTCCCTCACCTCGGCCACCACCTCCCCGTCGGCTCCTTCCGAGAGCACGCACACAGTGATCTGGGCTTGGTGAACATCTAACCCGACGGCGCAGCGATAGATGGGAGCAAGGTCCATGGCGGTCTCCTCAGGGTAACGGTCGACACGGGAGACGACGAATGCCAGCCCCGAATTCCTCCAGACGCAAAGCGCCCGGGGCCTGTTTACCGTGCGGTCTGCAACGAGCCAATCCGGGGTACGATGCAGGGCTGGCTGGTCACGTTAGCGATCGGGATCGAATCTCCAAAAGCGTGATCGACCTTTGTCCGCCGTCTCCCGCGCAGTATCTTTCATGTTCCGGGGTGGCGGGCAACCCCTCCATGTCCGTTAGCGAGAAACTCCAGCTACAGGAGCGGAGCGTCTCCGGACCGCCACCTCGGCGGTCAACTGTCCTGCCATGACGAGGCATTGGCCGCGCGGGCAGCCCCAGACCCCAGCGCCAAGCCCCCGCCAAGCGGGTTGGCTGGTCTTCCTTGCTAATCAGGAGCAAGAAAGACCAGGCGGGCTCACGGGCTCACGGACTGAGCCTCCGGTGGGCGCATCCTGGGCCCAGGCTAGCCAGGGGAGATGCACCATGG
>DYPP01000092.1:0-8315 GCA_020719845.1 Treponema denticola
CGTCACACTGACCGGGTTTTGCCTTTTGGGGCTCATTTGCCTATATTGTCAGCGGAGGTCCACTATGCTCAAAGAAGGTGACCGCATGCCGGATTTTTCACTGCCGAACCAGAATGGCGAAGTGGTCAGGTCGGCAGACCTGGCCGGCAAGCCGCTGGTGGTCTATTTTTACCCCAAGGACGATACTCCGGGCTGCACCAAGGAAGCCTGCTCGTTCCGGGATGCCTACAAGGAGTACGCCGACCGGGGGATCGTCGTGGTGGGCATCAGCGCGGATACCTCCGGGGCGCACGGCAAGTTCGCGGCCAAGTACGCGCTGCCGTTTACCCTGCTGGCGGACCCGGACAGAACGGTCATCCAGGCTTTCGGCGCCTGGGGGGAAAAAAAGATGTACGGCAAGACCTACGAGGGCGTGCTGCGGTCCACCTTCGTGGTCGGCGCCGACGGCATCATCAAAAAGGTATACCCCAAGGTCCAGCCCGCGGACCACGCGGTGGAAGTGCTGCGCGTATTTGAGTCCCGGTAACGGCCCCTGCCTATTTCCCGCCGCCTCCGGCACCCGGATCAGCGTCGAATTCTGAACCGCTGCGGGGAGATAATTCCAGCCCGGAGCGGCTTTTAGGTTACCATGGAAGTCGGGTATTATTTCGCGCGAGCCTGCGCTTTTTACGCTTTGTTAGAAATCCTTCATGTATAGTCCTCCCTATTGAAACAAATTAAACCGCCCGCTACTATGAGGCGGCTTCAGGGACCCCCCCGGGTTATGCACAATCCGGGGTCGGGGTCCGGTCGGACTTTCCATTGAAAATCGAGCAAACGAGGGGTGCGTCTCATGAGATCCCTGGGAATAAATATCGGCTCCACGAGCCTGAAGATGGTTTTAGCCGAAGACGGCCGGCCCCTCTGGTCCGAGTCGCTGCCCCACGAGGGTGACTTTGCCGGCGCGGCGCGCAAATTGCTGGCCGACGGCCGGGTTCCGGAAGACACGCCGACGCTGGTGACGGGCAACGAAGGCCGGGCCATGTTCAGCGCCGCGGGCACCCTGGAGCCGCTGTGCGTGGAAGCCGCCCTTGAGGCCGCGGGGATCAGCGCCGACGCGGTGGTCAGCATGGGCGGGGAAGACCTGGTGGTCTACACCCTGGACGCCCAGGGCAAGATCGTCAACAATTTTTCCGGCAGCAAGTGCGCCTCCGGCACCGGGGAGTTCATGAAGCAGCAGCTGGGCCGCATGGACATGACCCTGGCGGACATCGCCGGGGTGCCGGACACGGCTACGGTGCACTCCCTGTCTTCCCGCTGTTCGGTCTTCATGAAGAGCGATTGCACCCACCGGCTCAACAAGCGGGAAGCGACCAAGGACGACATCGTGCTGTCCCTGTCCGACGTCATGGCGGTCAAGGTGATCGACTTCCTGCACCGGGCCAAGATCCGTTCCGGACGGGTGGTGCTGGTCGGCGGCATTACGCTGAACCGGCACATCATCCGCTTCATCCGGCAGAAAGCGCCGGAGATCGACTTTGTCATTCCGGATACGGCGGCGGTGTTCGAGGCCTTCGGCGCCGCCGTGCTGGCCGGAAAAATGGGCACGCCTTTGCCGCCCGTGGACCGCCTGCTGCAGACCAGCGCGGTCCGCTTCGGCACCCTGCCGCCGCTGCGCGACTGGCGGCACAAGGTTCGCTTCTTTGAAAGCGCTGAAGTTCCGGTGGTCGCCGGCCGGACCTACATCCTGGGCGTGGACGGCGGCTCCACCACCACCAAGGTCTGCCTGGTGGACGCCGAGACCGACCAGGTGGCGGCCAGCCACTACGGCCGCACCCACGGCGACCCGGTCAAGGCGGTCAAGGAATGCCTGCGCATGGTGCAGCGGAAAGTTGTGGCCGATACGGGGGACAAGCGGGTGGACATCCGCCTGGTGGCCACCACCGGCTCGTCCCGGGAAATCCTGGGCGTCTTCCTGGAAACCGGCGGGGTCTACAACGAGATCATCGCCCACGCGGTGGGCACCACCTTCTTTGACCCCGAGGTGGAGACCATCTTCGAGATCGGCGGCCAGGACGCCAAGTACGTGCTGCTCAAGAACGGCGTGCCCATCGACTACGCCATGAACGAAGCCTGTTCCGCCGGCACCGGCTCCTTCCTGGAAGAATCCGCCTCCGGGGACCTGTCCATCCACCGGGTGCAGGACATCGCCCCCATCGCCCTGGCGGCGGACGCGCCGCTCAAGTTCGGCGAGCACTGTTCGGCCTTCATCAATTCGGACATCCGCAAGGCCGTCCAGCAGGGCGCCACCCGGGAAAACATCACCGCCGGCATCGTCGGCTCGATCACCGCCAACTACCTGAACCGGGTGGTGGGCAACCGCACCATCGGCAAGAAGATCTTTCTGCAGGGCGGGGTAGCCAAGAACGAAGCCGTACCCCTGGCTTTTGCCCAGATGCTGGACAAGGAAATCCTGGTGCCCCCGGCGCCGGAACTGATGGGCGCCTTCGGCGTCGCCCTGCTGGCCAAGCGCAAGCACGCCGAAGGCCTCTTGGACCCGGCGACCGTGGACATCGACGCGGTGATCACCCGGGAAATCGGCTACGAACGGGTGTTCACCTGCCGGTCCTGCGAGAACTACTGCCCCATCCAGGTGCTCAACGTCAATGACCACAAGTATATGTTCGGCGGCCGGTGCAACAAGTACACCAACCTGCGCCAGGCGGTCCAGGACGTTCCCGTCCTGGACTACGTCGGCCGACGGGACGAGCTGCTGTTCACCACCTACGCGCCCCGGCCGGAAGAGTTTATCCCCCGTCGGGACTTTACCGTGGGTATTCCCCGGGCTTTTTCCGTGCACACCCTCTACCCGCTCTATTCCTGGTTCTTCCACGAGCTGGGCATCCGCACCTTTTTGTCCGACCAGGTGGTGCACGAGGGCGTGGCCCGGGCGGAAAGCGCCTACTGCTTTCCCGCGGAGATCGCCCACGGGGCGGTGCAGGATTGCCTGGACAAGGGCGCCGACTACGTGCTGCTGCCCCATTTCCGGGACATGCCCAGCTACGAAGAGGACGTGCACGCCAACACCTGCCCGATCACCCAGAGCCTGCCTTACTATATAAAGAAGGCTTTTCCCGACGTGGAAGCCAAGCGGCTCCTGCCCCTGGTGGTCAGCTTCAAGTTCGGGGACAAGAAGGCGCTGGAGCACTTTACCGCCCTGGCCGCCCTGCTGGGCATCGGTGAAGCCGAGACCAAGGCCGCCTTTGAGACGGCCATCGCCCGGCAGCGGGGCTACTTTGCCGCCGCCGGAGCGCTGGGCAAGGAAGCCCTGGACGAAGCCCGGGCGGCCAAACGGCCGGTGATCGCCATTCTGGGGCGGCCCTACAACGCCTTTACCCCGGAAGCCAACATGGGCATCCCCCGCAAGTTCACCAGCCGGGGCTATTCGGTCATTCCCTTCGATATTCTGCCCATCGACGACGAAAAGCACGATTTTCCCAACATGTACTGGTACTACGGCCAGCAGGACATGCGCGCCGCCATGCTGCTGAAGGATGAACCCAACGTCTACGTCACCTGGATCACCAATTTTTCCTGCGCTCCCGATTCGTTCCTGCTGCACTATCTCAAGTGGATCATGGGCACCAAGCCCTTCCTGGTGCTGGAGCTGGACTCCCACTCCGCCGACGCCGGGGTGGATACCCGGGTCGAGGCCTTTCTGGACATCATCGACGGCTACCGGGCCAAAAAGTTCGAGATCGAAGCGGAACGCTACGACAACGGCTGGCAGTTCACCTACGGCGGCGGCGAGGACCTGCGGGTGGTCAACCGCCTGACGGGGGAAAAAATCCCGGTGCGGGGCAACAAGCGGGTCAAGATGCTGCTGTCCAACATGGGCCAGGTGTCCACCGACTTTTTGGCCGCCACCCTGCGCGGGGTGGGACTCAACACCGAAGCCCTGCCGCTGGCCACGGCCAAGACCATCCAGCTGGCCCGCTCCCACGCCTCGGGCAAGGAATGCGTCCCCAGCCACCTGGTGCTGGGCAGCGCCCTGCAGTTCTTCGCCTCCGAAAAGTACCGCAAGGACGAGCTCTACCTGCTCTTTGTGCCCATCACCACCGGCCCCTGCCGCACGGGCCAGTACTTTGTCTTCTACGAAAACCTCTTCCGGGACCTCAGGCTGGAGAACGTGGTGGTCTTTACGCTGTCGGCAGACAATTCCTACACCGAACTGGGCCCGGACTTTGCCAAGGAAATGTGGAAGGGCTTGGTGGTCACGGACTACATGAAGGACGTCCAGACCAGCCTGCGGGCGCTGGCGGCGGATCCGGCGGCGGCGGTCCAGGCCTTCGACGCCGCCTGGCAGGGCATGATGGCCCGCTTTGAGCAGAATCCGAAGCGGCTCTGGCAGGAACTGGCCGTCATGGCCCAGGCGGTGCGCAAGATTCCCCTCAAGCGTTCCCTGGCCACGACGCCCCGGGTGCTGGTGGTGGGCGAAATCTACGTGCGCCGGGACGACTTTGCGGTGGGCGAGCTGATCGACCTGCTCAGCGAGCGGGGCATCGTGGTCAAGGTGGCGGGCATTTCCGAATGGATCCACTACCTGGACTTCGTGCGCGGATATTCCCTTAAAAAGCTGCTGCGCCTGCAGCCCGCCCTCAAGCGGCCCTTCTCCCAACCCCTGCGGGACCTGATTCGCTTGGGGATCGAGGAATGGTGGAAGCACGGGGTCGAAAAGAAAGTGCTGGCCCTGCTGGAGCCCACGGGACTGATCCCCGAGACGCCCCACGACATGCGGCGCATCATGGCCACCACCCAGGAGCACTTTGTCAATCTGGAGCTGAACTCGGAGATCGCCGTGTCCTCCGGCGTGGCCGCCACGGCCATGCAGAACGGCTATTCGGGCATCGTCAACATCTCGCCCTTCGCCTGCCTGATCGGGAGGGTGATCGAAGGCCTCTTTGCCCCCTGGGCCCGGGACCGGAATTACCCCACCATCTCGGTGGAGGTGGACGGCAACCTGCTGCCCCCCAACCTGGTCAACAAGCTGAACATCTTCATGGTCAACGTGCTGCGCTTCAAGGGCAGCGACGACCTGTCGGGCCTGATCGACCACGCCGGCGACGGGACGCCGTCCCGCAAGACGGTCAACGCCGTGCCGCTCACCGCCCGGGACGTAGAGCATCAGGATCCGGAGCGCGAACCCGTGGGCGCCGACGGCGGCTGCGCCGCGGGCTGCGGAGGCTGTTCGGGGTGCAGCTGAGCGCCGATTTTGGCGGGTATGGCGCCGGACCGGGTTTGGTAGTATAGTTGACCCATGACCCGGGGTTTGCTGCACAGGCTGATCGCCATTTTCGTGGACCTCTCCCGCGCCATGGGCGCCGGGGTGGCGGCGGGCGAGCTGGAGCGGTTCGCCATCATGGTGCACCGCATCATGTCCTACCGCTCGCGCCAGTACCACACCCTGGACCACGTTTTCGGATTCCTGGACCGCGCCGACGAGGTTACCGCCTTGGCGGCGATTTTTCACGACCTGGTCTACCTGCAGGTGGACAAGGGCCTGCCCGGCGACGCCGTCGCCCTGCTGGCGCCGTACGTCGAGATCAACGGCAAGGAAGTCCGCTTTACCGAAAAGGCCCGCACCGGCGACCGGGACTTCGCGCTCTGCTGCGGCGTCTTCGGCCGGGACCCGCTGGAGGCCGTCCCTTCCCCCCGGGGCCTGAACGAATTCCTCAGCGCTTTTTTGATGATCAAGCTGGTCGGCGACCGCTTGCCCCGGAATTCGGTGGCGGCGGCGCTGGTCTGCATTGAAGCGTCCATTCCCTTCCGCAGTCCCGACGGAAACGGCCTGGAGATGGCCCAGACGCTGGAAGAGCGGCTGCGGGCCCTGGCGCGCGCCGGGCAGGTCGCCCTGGACGAGGGGGGCATCCAGGCGGTGGTGCACCGGGCGGTGGCCTTTGCCAACACGGACATCCGCGACTTTGTGCTGGACGATCCGGGCCTGTTTTTATCCAATACCTGGAAGCTGCTGCCCGAAACCAACTACGCCCTGCGCTGTCGGGGCGCCTTTACGGTCCGGGAATACCGGACCGCGCTCTACAATATGCTGGGGTTTTTCCGTTCCCTGGACCCGACCCAGGTCTTCCACGCCTACCGGGGCACGCCGACGCCGGAAGAAATGGTCCGCCATGCCGCCAAGGTCCGGGAAAACCTGGAGTATTCCACCCGCTACCTGCGGGCCAAGCTGCTGGCCGTCGCGGTCATCGAGGCGGTGGCCGACCGGTCCGGCGGCGACGCGCCCATGGCGCTCTTCATGGGGGACATTCCCGGCGACGATGAACCCCTGGATTCGCTGATGAACCACCTGGCCCCGGTCCGGTCCCCCGGCCTCCGGGACGCGGCGGATCCGGTGCTGCGGCTGCTGCGGGACGGCCGGCTGGAAGAATCTTCCTTCGACCTGAAGAATTCTCCCCTGGCCCTCTGGCTCTACCAGGGTCTGTCCCCGGACCGGTGGGAAGAAATGGACGCCCGGGTGGAAGAACTCTTCCGCGGACGGCTGAAGCCGGACGCCTTTCTGGCCGTCCTGCCGCCGGACATCCACGCCGCCGTCCTCCGGGCCTGCGCCGCCATGGTCCCCACCCGCCGGGACCTGCTGCTGTCCCTGATTCCTCCCGGCGCCTGAAACCTCCAGACGCGGTTGCGCACCCCGGACCAAACGTTTATCCTGCACGTATGAAACCAAGCCGCAAAACGCGTTGGGCCCTGGTGCTTTCCGGCGGCGGCGCCAAGGGCATCGCCCACGTGGGCGTCCTCAAAGCCCTGGCCGAATTCGGCGCCCCCGAGCCGTCGCTGATCGTGGGGACTTCCATGGGCGCCATCGTGGGCGGCCTGTACGCCTGCGGCATGGACGCGGCGGAGCTGGAACGCTACGTTCTGGAGGATTTCGACATCCGGCGCTACCTGGACAGCCGGGCGTTCCGGATCGACGGCCCGGTGGGCAAGCTGTTCCAGACCGGGCAGATGCTGGGCAATCTGGCCACCCGGCCGGGCATGGATTCGGGGCGCAAGATCCTGGAACTGCTGGAAGAAAAAACCCAGGGCAAGACCTTCGACCAGACGCGCATTCCCTTCCGCTGCAACGCGGTGGACCTTTTGAGCGGCAAGGAACTGGTCCTGTCCGCCGGCTCCGTCGCCCGGGCGGTGCGGGCGTCCCTGTCGTTCCCCGCTTTTTTTGAACCCCTGGTCGAAGGCGACCAGCACCTGGTGGACGGCGGCCTGGTCAACAACCTGCCGGTGCGCATCGCCCGGGAAGCGGGCTACAAGAAGATACTGGCCGTGGACGTGGGCATCTTTCAGATATCCCCGCCCTCGGCGCTGAAAAACGTGCCCCAGATCATGTACCGGGCGCTGGAAGTGGCCATCCACCACATCGAGCTGGGGGATGAGGATACCGCCGGCCTGACCCTCAAGGCCTACGACGGCACCAGCCCCTTCGCCTTTGCCCGGGCCCGGCAGCTCATCGCCCTGGGGGAACGGACCTTCCGGGAAAACCTCCCGGCGGTGCAGGATTTCTTTGCCCCCGGCTTCCGCGCCGCCCTGCGCCTGCGCCGCCGCCGGAACGGGGGGTAGGGGGAGGGCAGCGGAATTTCGCGGGACTGTACCGGGACCAGCTGCGGCAGGCCCTGGACGAATGGATCCGCGGTCAGTTGACGCTGACCCGGTATTTTACCGCGACCCTGGCCGGCCGGGAACGGGCGGGACCAGCACGACCGGGTTCTTTGCCGGACGGCCCAGCGGCGCCCTGGTCATGACCGTGGCGGTCCGCTTTGAAGACGCCCAGGGCGAGTTCTACGTCGCGGCGCTCTTCATCCGGCTGAACAGTTTTGCCAAAATCATCGAGACCGTCGGCGGCGCCGGGTTGGGCACCGCCATCCTGGTCGGGGCGGACGGAACCCAACTGCTGCCGCCGGTGCTTCCGGACGCCGAAGCCGGCATTCTGGACGATGAGACCATCCGCCGGGTCATCGAGGGCGGCAAGGGCACCGTGCGCCTGTTCCTGCCCGACGGTTCGGAAGGCCCCGGCGCCTTCGTCTGGCTGCCGGCCCTGAACGCGGGCCTCATCGTGCGCCTGGACGAAACGGAACTGCTGGTGATGACGCCGGTCTTTGGAACTCGGTGCTGTGGATCGGACTGGCGGCGCTGATTCTGGCGATCGTCATGTCCTACCTGCTGACCATGCGCGTGTACCAGCCCATCCATACCCTGATCCAGGCGGTCAACGATGTGGCGACCAGCGACTACGACCATGCCGTCGACGTCGACTCGGACGACGAATT
>DYPP01000092.1:8415-10025 GCA_020719845.1 Treponema denticola
TACTGAACCACGCCGCCCTGTACCGGGCCAAAAAGGGCGGCCGGAACCGGGTAGAAGCGGGGTAGGGTACAGAAAAAGCGTTTCCCCCCCGGGGGGGAGCGGTATCGAACCTGACGATCAATACGAGCGGAGGCGTTGCCGTAGGCGGCGCCGTGGGCACGGATAGAGGGACCGTGACGGTAACCCAGTCGGGGGCACGGGCGCTTGCGCTGGTCAGGTCGGAAGAGGGAGTTTTTTGGTATATGAAAACCAGGGTACGGCTTTGCCATCCGTTCTATTCTGATCTTCCAGACCGCCGTACACCAAAAGACTTTCAGCATATTTTTCAGGGTACATGGCGTGAATTTTAACCAGATTATCGTAAAACGAGGCGTGGATGGTTTGCGCTGACTTTATTTCGATGGGAATAAACCTGCCGCCGTCGGGAAATAAAAGATCGACCTCCATGCCCTTGGCGTCCCGGTAAAAATGGAGATTGCCCTGCTTGCCCTGATTAGAGCGGCAAGACCAGTGTCATAAAAATACAGCTTCTGGCTCTTGACCAGGCGTTTGACCGAATTCCCGTACCAGGGTGGAAGCAGAAAAACCACATAGCTTGCTTCAAGCACGGAAAGCCAGTGCCGGATGGTAACGCCCGAGACGCCGGTGTCATTGCCCAAAGCCTCAAAATTGACCAGTTGTCCAACCCGGCCGGCGCACAGGCGGATGAAGCGCTGAAACAATGCCAGCATCTCAAACTGAGCGCTTCCGGTCAGAACGAACAGGCTGTTTCGACCCAGGTCGTCCACCAGTACCTGCAAATAGGAGGAAAGCTGAGGAACCCGCTGAATTTCGTCAAAAATGGCCCCATCGGGATATGAAGAGAGAAACCCGTTGGGGTCGGATTCAAAAAATTCCCTGATATCCGGTTTTTCAAAATTGACATACGGTTTTTCCGGGAAAAGGGTCTTGACCAGCGTTGTTTTGCCCGACTGGCGAGGGCCGGTTATGGTCAGTATGGGATACTTGTCAAATAATCCCAGTGCCAAGGGGGCTATGGTGCGGTTTACCAAGTTTATGGTGCAAATTGTAACTTCAACTTTGAAATTGTACAACACCCGCCTGTACACCAATCGATAAAGGGAGGCAGCTGCTGGTCGCCGACACCCGGTGCCAAATCAAAAGGCGGTCAGCTCCTTTTCCCCAGTTGGAAGGTACACCCAAATGGGGGTATAATGTACAGAAGGCGACCTACCCCATAAATTCGAGGTGCGGACGGATGAAAAACCACGACGATAACCCCCAGGCTCATGTCTATCTCACCTTGGGCGTGCCGCCGGCGCGGAAGCTCCGCTTCCACGCCGCCGTCGGGCTCTCCGCTCCAATCCGCCGGTCCACGGCCCGGCGGGATTTCCGCTGCGATCCCTCACGCGCTCCGTGCAGGCGCCAGCCCGACGCCGGTGGAGTCCTGCGCTCGCTTCTGGCCGCGATCTTCCTGGTGGTGGGGGGCGTGGGGGCGTGGGGGGCAACGTGGACCGCGAGCGTAAGTGGTAATTGGACGAATCCAGCGACCTGGGGAGGGGGCGGCACCCCTGCGGCGGGAGACGATGTCATCATCAGTCCCGGAATTA
>DYPP01000093.1 GCA_020719845.1 Treponema denticola
TGAGGCCAAGAGGTCGAGCGAGGCAGGCGGCGCCTGAAAGGTCAACCCTGCCCGGGGCCTTCGTCCAGGGCCGGAAGCTGGATGGTGAAGGTGCAGCCCTGGTCCGGGTTGTTGCGGGCGCTCAGGCGGCCCCGGTGCTTCTCGATGATCGAGTAGCTGATCGACAGACCCAGGCCCAGGTTGCTGCCGGTCTTTTGCTTGGTGGAGAAGAAGGGCATAAAGATATTCTCGATTTCGTTTTCTTCCAGCCCCCGGCCTTCATCCCGGACCTTGATGGTGACGTAGCTCTGTCCCTGTTCTTCGACGCAACCCGTCGACAGTTCGATGGTTCCGCCTGAAGGCATGGCTTCAAAACTGTTCTTGATCAGGTTCAGGATGACCTGCCGCAGTTCGCCCCGGTTGGCCAGGGTTTTGGGGACACCCGCGCCTTCGGTAAAAATGGCGTGGATTTCCTTGTATTTGGCGTTGTATTTGACCAGGTTCAGAATGTCCCGGCACAACTCGTTGACGTCCACCGCCTCGTTGTCGGAGGAGGAATTTTCCGAAAAGCTGACCAGGTTGCTGACGATGCCGGAGATGGTCATGATCTCGTGGGAAATCTTGTCCACGATGGAAAGCAGCTTGTCGTCGGCGTAGTTGTAGCGCAGGTAGGTAAGGTAGTTGTAGATGATCTCCAGCGGATTGTTGATTTCGTGGGCCACTCCGGCGGCCAGCAAGCCGACGGAAGCCAGCTTTTCCGACAGGATGAGCTGTTTCTGCATCCGTTCGTATTCAGTGACGTCTTCGATGATGACGATATGGCCGATGACGGTCTCGTTGTCCGTGATCGGTAGCGTCTGGATGTTGGCCAGGATAAAGCGGCCCTGGACGTCGATGCGGACGTGGTAGAACTCGGCTTCCCGCTTTTTGCCGAAGGCGTCGTTCAGTATTTTATAGACCTCCGCGTTGGGCGTACCCAAGCGGTCCCGCAGGGGCCCGCCGATGCTGTCGCCGCTCCAGCTGAGCAGGGACCGGCAAGAATTGTTGAGCAGCTTGATGTGCTGTTCGGCGTCTACGACGATCAGGGCGATGGGCAGGTTGCGCAGGATCGCTTCGTTGTACTTTAAGAAGGCATAGAAGTCCTGCTCCGACCGGATGTCGGCGTCGCCCTTGGAAATTTGCGTGTACGTCAGACGGACCAGGCTCAGTTTGTCGATGTTGCCGACCCGGTCGGTAGCCAGGATCGAACCGTCGCGGATGATGCTGACCCGGTCGGCGATGGAATAGACGTCGTCGATCTTGTGGGTGATGAACAGGATGGTCATGCCCTCGGACTTGAAACGCCGCAGCAGCCGCACGATCTTGGCGTAGGAATCGGTGGAAAGGTTGTCCAGGCCCTCGTCGATGATCAGCAGCGAAGTATCGGTGACCAGGCAGCGGAGAATGTCGACCACCGTACGGTCCGACAGGTTGAGGTTGCGGATCAGCTTGGACGCCGGAATCTGCAGGGCGTTCTCCTGCAGCAGGGCTTCCGCCGCCGCGGCCATGCGGCGCTTGCTGATCCAGAATCGTTTGTTGACCGCCTTGTTGGTGTAGTACAGGCTTTCGGCCACGGAAAAATGCTCGTTGAGCAGTATCTGCTGGTAGACCGACTTGATGCCCCGGGCGAGCGCCTCGTGCACGTTGTGGGGTTCCATCGTCTTGCCGTTGAAAAGCAGGCTGCCCTTCTTGTGGGCTACGTCGCCGCCGATGATGGCCGCCAGGCTCGACTTGCCCGCGCCGTGCTCGCCCACCAGGGCGTGGATTTCGCCCCGTTCGATGACCAGGTCGATTTCCTTGAGCGCCGTCACCGAGCCGTAGCTCAGGCCGACGCCGCGCAGCTCGATCAGCGGATTAGTCGTTTCCATCGGTCTCGATCCCGTATTCCCGCAGCTTGCGGTAGAGCGTGTTCCGGCTCATGCCCAACCGTTCCGCAGTCTGTTTCTTGTTCCCCCGGGCTTCCCGGATGGCGGCGGCGATGGCCTGCTTTTCGATGTCCTGCAGGGTGGCGGACTCGGGCGCCGCGATGCGGCCGGCGTCCCGGGTGGCCGAAAAAATGGGCGGCAGCACTTTCGGCGTGATAACCCGGTCCCGGCAGACCGCGGCGATGTACATGATCGTATTGCGCAGTTCCCGCACGTTGCCCGGCCAGCGGTAGCTGGTGAACAGGCCGATTACCTCCGGGGACAGGGTCTTGCGCGGCGGGCCGTTCTCCAGCTCGAATTCGTCCAGAAAATAGTCGCACAGCGGCAGCAGGTCGTCTTTCCGTTCCCGCAGCGGCGGTACGGCGATGGTCGCCGCGTTGAGCCGGTAAAAAAGGTCTTCCCGGAACAGGGCGTTGCGGATCAGGCCGGACAGGTCCTTGTTGGTGGCGGCGATGAAGCGGACGTTGACCGACAGGGTTTCCCGGCCGCCGATGCGCCGGATTTCATTGTTCTGCAGTACCCGCAGGATCTTGGCCTGGATGGTCAGGGGCATGTCGCCGATTTCGTCCAGAAAGAGCGTGCCGCCGTTGGCCCGTTCGAAGACGCCCTTGAAATCCGAAACCGCCCCGGTATAGCTGCCCTTGTCGTGGCCGAACAGCTCGTTGTCCAGAAGGCTTTCCGGAAAAGCGGCGCAGTTGATCTTGTGGAACTCCCGGCCCGAACGCCGGGACCGATCGTGGATCAGGTCGGCGATCATTTCTTTGCCCGTGCCGTTTTCGCCCAGGATCAGCACCGGCAGCTCGGTCTCTGCCAGCAAGGTCGCCTTGTCCAGCAGTTCCCGCATTTTGCTGCTGGTGTAGCGGATGCTGTTGCGGGAAATATGGGCTTTCAGCTGGCTGTTTTCCGTGGCCAGGGCCCGGAGTTTGGCCGCGTTCTCGATCACCGAGATCAGGCGCTCAAAATCCAGCGGCTTCTTGAAGTAGTCGAAGGCGCCCAGCTTCATGGCCTCGACCGCGTTGTCCACCGTGGCGTAGCCGGTGATGATGATGACCGGCAGCTGTTCGTCCCGGCGGCGCAGTTCCCGGAAGCAGTCGATGCCGTTTTCTTCGCCCAGCTTGATGTCCAGCAGCACCACGTCGACCTGGTCGGCTTCGAGCTCCCGGACCGCTTCCCGGGTATTGGTGGCGCTCAGGGTCTTGAAACCCAGGGGAACGAGCAGTTCGGAAAGGCTTTCTACGATTTTTTTATTGTCGTCGATCAACAGGATGGTTGGCTTCACGCGGTGTCCCTTATTGGTACATGTACCAGGCAATTGTGGTCAAAATTATAACACGGGTTCTTCCGTTTGGGGATAAGAATAATTCCTTATTCCGGTCGATGGGGGTAATTTGGTTTAATGTATGTAGTTGCGATTATGTGAAAATTGTGAGCCAATTGGCACGCTTGATGCTAATATGATAGTGCGGAGGAATGAATGACCGATTTGCTCCTGGATGTCAAAGGAATTTCCAAAAGCTTCGCCGGCGTACGGGCTTTGGACAAGGTTTCATTCTCCCTGCGTCCCGGCAGCGTGCACGTCCTCTGCGGCGAGAACGGCGCCGGCAAATCCACCCTGATGAACATTTTGATGGGCATCCGCCCCCGGGACGAAGGCGAGGTCCTGCTTCGGGGCAAGAACGTCAATTTTACTTCACCCAAACAGGCGCTGGAAGCGGGCATGTCCATCATCGAGCAGGAACTGTCGCCCATCGGCGAGATGACGGTGGCGGAAAACATTTTTCTGGGTCGCGAGCCCGTGGGGTCCGGCCTGTTCATCGATTACGGCGAAATGAACGAAATGGCCAAAAAGGCGCTGCAGGAACTGGAAACGGACATCGATCCGGAAGTAAAGATGAAGCGCCTGCGCCTGGCCCAGGTGCAGCTGGTGGAAATCGCCAAAGCCATTTCGTACAACTCGGACGTCATCATCATGGACGAGCCGACCTCGGCGATCGGCGAAAAAGAAACGGAAAAACTGTTCAAGGTGATCCGCCGGCTGAAAGAGCAGGGCAAATCCTTCATCTACATCACCCACCGGATGAAGGAAATCTTTGAAATCGCCGACGAGATTACCGTGCTCCGGGACGGCGCCTTCGTGGGCAACGGCCCCCGGGAAAGCTTTGACCGCAACAAGCTGATCAGCCTGATGATCGGCCGCAAAATCGAAGGCGAATACTACAAGACCAATACCCCGGGCTTGAATCCTGTCCTGCAGGTAGAAGGCTTCAGCCGTACCGGCGAATTCGAGGACGTGGCCTTCGAGCTCAAGGAAGGCGAAATCCTGGGTGTGTTCGGGCTGATGGGGTCGGGGCGCAGCGAATTCTTCAACGCCCTGTACGGCGTAACCCGCGCCTCCGGCGGCGCGGTCCGGCTCAACGGTACCCCCTTGCGCATCCGGTCGCCCCGGGACGCCCTGCGCGCCGGCCTGGCCTACGTGACCGAGGACCGCAAGATGAGCGGCCTGGTGCTTTCCAGTTCGGTGGCCCACAATATTTCCATCGCCTCGCTGAAGGCGATCCGGAAATTCTTCTTCATCGACCGCAAGTCGGAAGAAGAAAAGGTGGCCGCCATGATTTCAACCTTTGAGATCAAGACGCCTTCGTCCCGGCAGACGGTCAAGAACCTGTCCGGCGGCAACCAGCAAAAAGTGGTGCTCGGGCGGTGGACGCTGACGGGACCGAAAATATTGCTGCTGGACGAACCGACTCGGGGCATCGACGTGGGCGCCAAACGGGAAATATACCGGTTCATGTCCGATTTTGCTTCCCAGGGCAAATCCATCGTCATGATATCTTCCGAATTGCCGGAAATATTGGGGATGAGCGACCGGATTGTGGTGTTCAAGGAAGGCCGCGTGGCAGGGATTGTGCCCCGGTCCGAGGCGACCCAGGAACTATTGATGCATTTGGCGACTTGATTGGCAGGGGGAGTACAAGGATGAAGGAAAAAGCGGCGGGAGTCGAAATTAAAAGAAAGGGCATCATCGGGCACTATACCGCCAAGGAACTGCTCAGCGAGTTCGGCATTATTTTTGTGTTCTTTATTTTCTGCATCCTGCTGGCGCTGGCCAATCCGTATTTTCTCAAACCGCGGAACCTGATCAACGTCCTGCGCCAGACCTCGATCAACGGGTTGTTGTCCATCGGCATGACCTTCGTGATCCTGACCGGCGGCATCGATCTTTCGGTGGGGTCCATCCTGGCTTTCGCCGGCGTGGTGGGCGCCAGTTTTGTCAGCACCGCCTTCGGCGGGTCGGTACAGTCGACGGGCATCGCCATCCTGGTGGCGCTTCTGGCGGGCTTGCTGCTCGGTTCCTTCAACGGCCTGCTGATCGCCAAGTGGCGGGTGCCGCCCTTCGTGGCTACCCTCGGCATGCTCAGCATGGCCCGGGGCTTTACCTTCATCTATACCGACGGTATGCCCATCCCCAACATCGACAAGAAGTTCCTGGTCATCGGCCAGGGCGAAGTGCTGGGCATCCCCTTTCCGGTCATCATCTTTGCCTTCGTGTTCCTGATCTCCTGGACCCTGCTGTACAAGACCAGGTTCGGCCGCTACGTGTACGCCGTCGGGGGCAATGAAAAGAGCGCCAAGGTGTCGGGCGTCAACACCCGGCTGGTGATCTTCGTCACCTACGCCATCAGCGGCATGCTGGCCGCCCTGGGCGGCCTGATCCTGACCGCCCGCACCACTGCGGGGTTGCCCCAGGCGGGCACCAGCTACGAGCTGGACGCCATCGCTGCGGTGGTCATCGGCGGCACCAGCCTGGCCGGCGGCCAGGGCGAACTGCTGGGCACCGTTTTCGGCGCCCTGATCATCGGCGTGATCAACAACGGACTGGACCTGATGGGCGTGTCTTCCTACTACCAGCAGGTCATCAAGGGCGCCATCATCATCGGCGCGGTCCTGCTGGATTCGTTGCGGAAGGAAAAGGAATAGGACCGGCTTAAGCGGTGAACTGGGCATATCCTGGATGTGCCTCAAGATATGGTAGAGCGTTTTAGGGAGGTTCATGATGAAGAGAATGTTGGCTGTGGTAGCGGCGATCGCTCTGGTGTCGGTTTTTTCGTTCGCGTCCGGCGCGGGCGATGCGGGGGGCGCCAAAAAACAGTACAAGGTCGGCGCAGCCGTTTACGGGCTCAAAGCCGAGTATATGCGCTTGTGGACGACGGCGCTGGAACGCCACCCCGATGTGGTCAGCGGTCTGGTCAAGATCACGGTGTTCGACGGCAACTACGATGCCTCCGTCCAGCAGGGCCAGTTTGAAAACATGGTAACCCAGGGCTTCGACGCCATCCTGTTCGTGCCCATCGACATCGAAGCCGGCGCCGCAGCGGTGGAAGCCGCCGCCAAGGCGGGCATCCCCGTCGTCGGATCCAATACCCGGGTCAACAGCGACAAGCTGACCAGCTATATCGGCAGCGACGACGTGCTTTCCGGCGGCATGGAAGCCGAAGCGGTCGCCAAGGGCATCGGCGGCAAGGGCAACGTGGTCATCATCGAAGGTCCGATCGGCCAGTCTGCCCAGATCGAACGCCGCAAGGGCAACCTTGAGACCCTGAAGAAGTATCCGGACATCAAGATCCTGGAAATGAAGACCGCCAACTGGTCCCGGGCTGAAGCTCTGTCCCTGATGGAAAACTGGCTCAACGCTTATCCCGGCCAGATCGACGGCATCATCGGCCAGAACGACGAAATGGCCCTGGGCGCCATCCAGGCGGTCAAGCAGGCCGGCCTGAACGTCAAGGACTTCCCCACCGCGGGTATCGACGGCGTAACCGACGCCATGTTGGCGGTAAAGGCCAGCGAGATGGTTTCCATCCTGCAGGACGCCACCGGCCAGGCCCAGGGCGCTCTCGACCTGGCCCTCCGGGCGGTCATTGGCGAATCCTACAAGCCCAAGGCCGACGCCTGGAAGGGCATGGAATGGGGCACCAGCCTCAAGAAAGCCTACAACGTACCCTGGGTGCCCATCACCATGGAAAACGTCGACAAGCTGCTTGAAGAACGCAAAGCCCTGACCACTCGCTAAAAATAAAAAGGGAAAGGCCGCCCGGAAACCATTCCGGGCGGTTTTTCCTTTTTAAACAAAGGAGCCATCCATGGATTTCAAGGGATTCGACATCAATTTTTCATTGAAGGGCAAGGTCGCCCTGGTCACCGGCGCGGCCAAGGGCATCGGCAAAGCCATCTCCCTGCTGTACGCCGACAAGGGCGCGGACCTGATCCTGCTGGACATCAGCGACGAGCTGCCGGCGGCGGCCAAAGAAATCGAGGCCAAGGGCCGCCGGGCGCTGGCGCTGAAAACCGACCTGACCAAGAAGGCGGACCTGGAAAAAGCGGTGGCCGAAGCGGTCAAGGCTTTCGGAAGAATAGATATCCTGGTGAACAACGCCGGCGTCGTCTTTCTGGACGATGCGGAAAACCTGAGCGAGGAATTCTGGGACCTGACCCTCTCCATAAACCTGAAAACCCCCTTCCTGCTTTCGCAGATCGTCGCCCGGCAGATGATCAAGCAGAAATTCGGAAAGATCGTCAATATGGCCAGCCAGGCGGGCTTTATCGCCCTGGACAAGCACGTAGCCTATACGGCCAGCAAGGCGGGCATCATCGGCATGACCAAGGTCATGGCCGCCGAATGGGCGGAGCACGGCATCCAGGTCAACGCCATTTCTCCGACCGTGATTTTGACCGAACTGGGCAAGAAGGCCTGGGCCGGCGAAGTCGGCGAGGCGATGAAGAAGAAAATTCCCGCCGGCCGTTTCGGGTACCCCGAAGAGGTCGCCGCCTGCGCGGTGTTCCTGGCCAGCGACGCGGCCAACCTGATCACCGGATCCAATCTGGTCATCGACGGCGGATATACGATACAGTAACATTGGGAGAATTGAACCATGACCATAGCCTTGGGCAGCGATGAAGCTGCGTATGAAATGAAGGAAGAGCTGAAGAAGTACGTGGCTTCTCTGGGACACGAGACCATCGACTGCGGCACCTACGCGGGCGCGGCGGTGCTGTATCCGGATATCGCGGTCAAGACCGCGGAGACCGTGGTCCGGGGCGAAGCCCGGCGGGCGATCATCTGCTGCGGCACGGGGATCGGCATGTCCATCGCCGCCAACAAGGTGCCGGGAATCCGGGCCGCCCACTGCCACGACACCTATTCGGCGGAACGGGCGATCAAGAGCAACAACGCCCAGGTGCTGACCATGGGCGCCCGGGTGATCGGACTTGAGCTGGCCAAGGCCATCGTCAAGGTGTTCCTGGAATCCGAATTCAAGGATGGGCCTTCCACGCCGAAGGTGGAGCGGATCAACCACTACGACCGGGAATACCGGAGCGGCAAATAGGAGCGATCCATGCAGCGGATAATCAACAAGAGCGATCAGGTTGTGGAAGAAATGCTGAAGGGCTTTGCCCAGGCCCACGCGGACAAGGTGGCGGGAACGGACAACCCCCGGGTCTACCGCTGGGTGGGGGCGCCGAAGAAGGGCAAGGTCGGCATCGTGACCGGCGGCGGTTCGGGGCACAAGCCGGCGTTCATCGGCTACGTGGGCCGGAACATGGTGGACGCGGTGGCGGTGGGGGAGATATTTTCTTCCCCCACGGCGCGGTCCTTTCATGACGCCTTCAAGGCCGCCGACGGCGGCAAGGGCGTGGCCTGCCTGTACGGCAACTACGCCGGCGACAACATGAACGTCAAAATGGCCGTCGAGGAAGCCTCGGACGACGACCTGGTGGTCAAGACGGTGGTGGCCAACGACGATGTGGCTTCGGCGCCGAAGACGGAGCGAAACAAGCGGCGCGGCGTGGCCGGAGAAGTGCTGATGTGGAAGGTCGGCGGCGCCAAGGCCGCCCTGGGCGGCGACCTGGACCAGGTCATCGCCGCGGCGCAGAAGGCCATCGACAACACCCGCAGCGTGGGCATCGGCCTGACGCCCTGCACCATTCCGGCGGTGGGCAAGCCCAACTTCAGCATCGCCCCCGGAAAGATGGAAGTGGGCATCGGCCACCACGGCGAGCCCGGCGTCCAGGTGACGGACCTCAAGAGCGCCGATGAAATGGCCGCCATGTGCCTGGACCTGATCCTGCCGGATCTGCCCTTTCAGAAAGGGGACGAAACGGTGGTGCTGGTGTCTGGCCTGGGCGCCACGCCGGTGATGGAGCTGTACATCTTCTACAACAAGGTCGCGGAACTGCTCAAGGCCAAAGGCATCCGGATTCATCGGCCCTACGTGGGCAACTATTTTACTTCCCTGGAGATGATGGGTGTCACGCTGACGCTGATGAAGGTGGACGCGGAGCTGAAGCAGCTGATCGACCTGGATTGCGATTCCATGGGCTTGACCCAGTTCGGGAGCTGAGCCATGGAAGCGTTCAAGAACAGCGAAGGCACGGGCGTGGTGACGGCGATGATCCGGACGATCCAGGAAAACACCGCCTACCTAAGCGAAGTGGACGGTGCCATCGGCGACGGCGACCACGGCATCAACATGAATAAGGGCTTTACCATGTGCGCCGAGGCCATGGCGGGCAAGGACCTGTCCCTGGCGGAAGCGCTGATGGTGCTGGGCAAGACCCTGCTCGGGGATATCGGCGGTTCCATGGGGCCCCTGTACGGCGGCTTCTTCAAGGCCATGTCCAAGTCGGCCAAGGAACTGGAAGCGATCGACGGCCGGGCTTTGCTGGCCATGCTGGACGCCGGCGTGGCCAGCATCCAGAATATCGGCAGCGCCCAGCTGGGGGACAAAACCCTGCTGGACACGCTGATCCCTGCCCGGGACCGGCTGCGCAGCGCCCTGGACGGGGGACAGAGCTTTGCGGCGTCCCTGGACGCCATGATCGCCGCCGCCGAGGCGGGGATGCTGTCCACCAAGGACCTGGTCGCCAAGATCGGCCGCGCCGCCCGTCTGGGCGAACGTTCCCGGGGCGTCCTGGACGCCGGCGCCACCAGCAGCTTCTTGCTGCTGAAGGCCATGGGGACGGAGATGAAGCGCCTGCTGGCGTAAGCGGA
>DYPP01000094.1 GCA_020719845.1 Treponema denticola
CCTTATTCCGCCTCCGGCGGCCGGGGCCGGACGGCTTCCGCGACGGCGTGCATGCGGTCCAGTTCGGCCATGATGGCATCCGCCACGGCCTGCTTCTTGTCTTCGATGCCCGCCTGGTCGGCGGCGGCCCGGGCAGCTTCCCGGAAGTCGGCGCAGCGCACGACCGGACCGGCAGTGACGCGCACCAGGTCGTGGGCGATCAGGTCTTCGGCCATTTTGCCCTGCTGGATGCGCAGGACGTCGCCGTTGATGGCCACCAGGCACAGGTAGTCAAAAGATTTGATGTACGAATCGATCTCCCGGACGCCCCGCTTGGTGTGCGGGTCCCAGGGCCGGAAGCGGGTGCCCGCAGGAAAAACGAGGATCAGCTTGCCCGAAACCTTGACCTGGTTGAGGGCCTTCATGGCTGCCCGGTTGATGGCGTTGCTGCGCACGAACTCCGGCTTGTCCCGCTCCGGGTCCAGGCCGACCAGGGAACGGCTGGGAATGATGACGATCCGGGCGTAGGCTTCGGCAAAGGCGGACACCACCGGGTTGTCTTCGCTCAGCTTCATGCCGGCGATGGCCACCACCGCGTCGGCGATGTCGTGGCCGACGCTGCCTTCCTTGCGCAGCAGGTAGTTGAAGACCGGCAGGTCGAAGTTGCTGTAGTGCTCCAGCAGCAGCAGGCAGGAGGCGCCGGCTTGGGCCTTGGCCAGCAGGTCCGCCAGGTGCGCCGTGCCTTCCACCCCTGATCCGGGAAGAATATGCTCGTCGATCATGCCGTCGATGTAGGGCAGGATTTTATTGTTGGCCGCCTGATAGACGCTGCTTTCGGTAACCGTCTGCCCCAGTTTGGCGTGGCCCATTATTTCCCTGATGCGGTCCTGATAGACGTGGCTGATTCTTTCCATGCCCGCCAGTATACTCGTCCCCGGTTGGTCCTGTCAATCGCGACAATATCTGCATAAATGTCAAGTACCGTAATAAGTTATGCCGATCGCGACCCGCTTCAAACCTTGCCTAAACCGGTAAAGGGTTGTATAACGGTAGAAAGTCTCTACATCGCTATCCATCAGGAGGAGAAGCTTATGAAGAAGATTCTGGCGATCATCGCCGCCGCTTTGGCCGTGGCCATGTTATTCGGTTCATGCGCCAAAAAGGAACTGACCGCCGACCAGGCCGAGTTCATCATGAACAACGCCGCCGAGCCGCAGTCCATCGATCCCGCCCACATCCAGGGCGTCCCGGAACACCGCATCTACATGGCCCTCTTCGAGGGGCTTACGGTCAACGATCCCAAGACGTCTTCGGCCCTGCCGGGCATCGCCGAATCCTGGACCACCAGCGCGGACGGCAAGACCGTCACCTTCAAGCTCCGCAAATCATCCTGGTCCGACGGCACCGCGCTGACCGCCAAAGACTTCGTCGCCGGCTGGCTGCGCACCCTGGACCCCAAAACCGCTTCCGACTACGCCTACATGATGGGCATGGTGGTCAAGGGCGCCGGGGACTACAACGCCGGAACCACCACCGATCCCGCCACCGTAGGCGTCAAAGCCCTGGACGACTCCACCCTGCAGGTGGAGCTGGTCGGCCCGGCGGCCTACTTCGTCGACATGACCAGCCACTACGTGTTCGCTCCCCAGCCCCTGCACGTCATCGAGAAATTCGGCGACCAGTGGATCAAGCCGGAGAACTTCGTGGGCAACGGCCCCTACCTGCTCAAGGAATGGAAGCCCCAGGAATACATCTTCGTGACCAAGAATCCCAAGTACTGGGACGCCAAGAACGTCAAGCTCGGCTCGATCAAGATTCTGGCGGTCACCGACGAAAAGACCAGCTACAACATGTTCACCAAGGGCGAGATCGACTGGGACACGGGCACGCCCACCAGCATCATCGACGAAGTGAAGCTCCGCCCGGACTACAACGTCAATCCCCAGATCGCCACCTACTACTACAGCTTCAACTACAAGCGCCCGCCCTACAACAACCTGAAGGTGCGCCAGGCGCTGGCCGCCGCGGTGGACAAGAAGGCCCTGGTCGAAAAGGTCACCAAATCCGGCCAGATCGCCACCGACGCCTTTACCCCGCCCATGGCGGGCTTTGATCCCCAGAGCGGCGTCGGCTTCGACGTAGCCAAGGCCAAGCAGCTGCTGGCCGAGGCGGGCTATCCCGACGGCAAGGGCTTCCCCACGCTGACCGTGCTGTACAACACCAACGAAGGCCACAAGATGATCGGCGAATTCATCCAGGAACAGTGGAAGGTCAACCTAGGCATCAACGTGGAGCTCAAGAACGAAGAATGGAAGACCTTCCTGGAAACCCGGGACACGCTGCACGACTTCGACGTGGCCCGCAACGGCTGGGTCGGCGACTACGCGGACCCCTCCAACTTCCTGGAACTGCTCATGACCGGCAGCGGCAACAACGGCGGCGACTATTCCAATCCCCAGTTCGACGCCCTGGTCAAGAAAGCCGCCACCCTCCCGGGCGGCGCGGAACGCAACAAAGTCCTGATGGACGCGGAAAAAACCCTGGCCGCCGACCAGGCGCTGATGCCCCTGTACTGGTACGTCGACCTGGACATGATCGACCGGACCAAGTGGGACGGCTGGTACGGCAACCCGCTGGGCGTCCACAACTGGAAGTTCATTTCCAAAAAGAAATAAGACGCTCGTCTGATTAATTGACCGGCCGCCGGTGGCGCGCGAGCGCTCCCTGCGGCCGGTTCTTTTTCCGGTTTCAACCGGCCGGATTCCCCCGGCCTGCGCACAACAACTCCGCTTTCTTGTGGGCAGGCCCGGTGTATTCGGTTTCGTACGCACCGTACCCTTTGTTTGGAGGCTGGGATGGCCAGATTCATCATCCGCAGGCTGCTGAGTATTATTCCGACGATGTTCATCATCATCACCCTCAGCTTCTTCCTGATCCGCTTTGCGCCGGGGGGGCCCTTTTCTTCGGAAAAAAAACTACCCGAGCAAGTGCTCCAGAATATACTTAAAAAGTACCATATGGACGAACCGCTCTGGAAACAGTACGGCCGTTACCTGGGTGACATCCTGCACGGCGACCTGGGTCCGTCCTTCCGTTACCAGGACCAGACCGTGACGGAGCTGATCTCCGCCACCATGCCCACCTCCATCCTGCTGGGCACGGCGGCGCTGGGCCTGGCGCTGCTGTTGGGTATCGGCGCGGGCATCATATCGGCGCTCCGGCAGAACCGCTGGCCCGACTACCTGTCCATGTCGGTGGCGGTGGTGGGCATCTCGGTGCCCCTCTTCGTCATCGGGCCGGTGCTGCAGCTCGTCTTTGCCATGAAGCTGGACTGGCTGCCCACCTCGGGCTGGCTCAACAGCCGGGCGGGGGTCAAAACCCTCTTTCTGCCCATGGCCACCCTGGCCTTTCCCTACTTTGCCTACATAGCCCGGCTGTCCCGGGGCTCCATCCTGGAGGTGCTCCGTTCCGACTACATCCGCACCGCCCGGGCCAAGGGCCTGAAGGAATCGGTGGTGGTGGTCAAGCACGTGCTCAAGGGCGCCTTGCTGCCCATCGTTTCCTACCTGGGTCCGGCCTTCAGCGGCATCATCACCGGCTCCATCGTGGTGGAGACCGTCTTTGTGGTGCCCGGGGTGGGGCAGATCTTTGTGCAGTCCGCGCTGAACCGGGACTACACGCTGATCATGGGGGACATCATCGTCTATTCGGCGGTGCTGGTGGCCATGAATTTTCTGGTCGACATCCTGTACGGGATGCTCGATCCGCGCATCGCCTACAAATAGGAGCACCCCATGGCCGACAACCAAGTCCAAGCACACGACCGTGTGGTCAACGAGTTCAATCAACAGGTCAAGCCCGTATCCCTGTGGGCGGACGCCTGGAAGCGGCTGCGCAAGAACCGCATGGCCCTCATCGGGCTGTACATCGTGTTCTTCTACATCCTTGTTTCCCTGTTGGCGCCGGTGCTGCCCATCTACAGTCCCAGCGACCAGCACCTGATGCACCTGAACCTGCCGCCCTCCTTCCGGCCCGCCGGCCGGCTGGCGGTGGAAAAGGTGGAAAAGCGCATTATCCAGCTACAGACGGCGATCAAGACCCAGGACCGGGCGGACCTGAAGGAAGAGCTGGCCCGGCAGGAACTGGAGCTGGTGGCGGTCCGGGAGTCGCTGAGCGCCGACGCGCGGCACCGGCGGATCTACATCCTGGGCACCGACTACCTGGGCCGGGACATGCTGGCCCGCATCATCTTCGGCGGCCAGATCTCCATCGGCATCGGCCTGGTGGGGACCATCACGGCGGTGCTGATCGGCATCGTGTTCGGCGCCATCGCCGGCTACGTCGGCGGCCGGACGGACAACTTGATGATGCGCTTCGTGGACATCCTGTACGGGTTGCCCTACATGCTGATCGTCATCATCCTGATGTCCATGGTGCCCGCGGGCACCAATTCCATCTTCGTGCTCTTCATCGCCATCGCCATGGTGTCCTGGCTGACCATCGCCCGGGTGGTGCGCGGCCAGATCATCAGTTTGAAGAATTCGGAGTTCGTGGAAGCCGCCCGCTCCATGGGCGCCGGTCCGGGGCGCATCATCTTCCGGCACCTGTTGCCCAACACCCTGGGGGTGATCATCATCTTTTCGACCCTGCAGATGCCGAGCTTCATCATGAACGAATCCTTTTTGTCCTTCCTGGGCCTGGGGGTATCCGCTCCCGCCGCATCCTGGGGGACCCTGGTGGCCGACGGCGTCAAGGGCATGGAACTGTATCCCTGGCGGCTGCTGTTTCCGGCCATCGCGATGACCATTTTCCTATTCGCCATGAACTTTTTGGGCGATGGCCTGCGGGATGCGCTGGATCCGCAGAGCAAGAACCGGACCTAGCAAGGAGCCGCAGCCATGACGAACGAAACCATCCTGCAGGTCCGGGACCTGAAAACCTACTTCCACGTGGACGAGGGCATCGTCAAAGCCGTGGACGGGGTCAGCTTCGACCTGCGCCAGGGCGAAACCCTGGGCATCGTCGGCGAATCCGGTTCCGGCAAGAGCGTGACCAACCTGTCGATCATCAACCTGATCCCCAACCCGCCGGGACGCATCGCCGGCGGCGAGGTCCTCTACCGGGGCCAGGATCTGCTCAAAATGCCGATCGGCCAAATCCGCACCATCCGGGGCAACAAGATATCCATGATCTTCCAGGATCCGATGACCAGCCTGAATCCCTTTCTCAGAATTTCAACCCAGATGGTCGAGACCCTGGTGCTGCACCAGGGCTTGAGCAAGGCCGCCGCCCGGGACAAGGCCATTGAAATGCTGAAGCTGGCGGGCATTCCGGCCGCCGAAAAGCGGGTCGACGACTATCCGCACCAGTTTTCCGGCGGCATGCGCCAGCGGGTCATGATCGCCATGGGCCTGTCCTGCAATCCGGACATCCTGATCGCCGACGAGCCGACCAGCGCCCTGGACGTTACCATCCAGGCTCAGATCCTGGACCTGATCAAGGATCTGACCGCCCGGCTGGGTACGGCGGTGATCCTGATCACCCATTCCCTGGGCGTAGTGGCGGGCATGTGCGACACCATCTGCGTCATGTACGCCGGCCGCATCGTGGAGCGCGGCCCGGTGGACGAAATCTTCGCCCGCCCCAGCCACCCCTATACCCGGGGGCTGATCAAGTCCGTCCCCCGGCTGGACCGGGCGGACGGCGAACGGCTGCAGTCCATCCAGGGCCAGCCGCCCAACGTCATCGACCTGCCGGACTGTTGCCCTTTCTACCCGCGCTGCGACCAGGCGCGGGAGATCTGCAAGACCAAATATCCCCCCGCGGCCAGGCTTGAAAACGGCTGCACCGCGTCGTGCTGGCTGTACGCCGAGGAGGTGCGCGTATGAGCGCCGATACTACCCTGCTGGACGTCCGGGGGCTGAAATTGCACTTTCCCATGGGCGGCGGGCTTCTGAGCGGCCGCCGGGGCGCCATCCGCGCCGTGGACGGCATCGATCTGACTATTAAAAAGGGCGAAACCCTGGGCCTGGTGGGCGAATCGGGCTGCGGCAAGTCCACCACCGCCCGGGCCATCGCCCAGCTGTACCGCCCCACGGCCGGCGAAGTCCGGTTCAAGGGCGCCGACCTGGTCAAGCTGTCCTCCGCGGACCTGCTCAAGGCGCGCAAGGACATGCAGATGGTCTTTCAGGACCCCTACGCGTCGCTGAACCCGCGCATGACCAGCGGAGACATCATCGCCGAGCCGCTCAAGATCTACCATTCCCGGGGCATTCAGCGCATGAGCCGGTCCCAGATCATCCAGCGGGTGGAACAGCTGATGGAAAGGGTGGGGCTGTCCCGCTTTTTCCGCAACCGCTATCCCCACGAATTTTCCGGCGGCCAGCGGCAGCGCATCGGCATCGCCCGGGCGCTGGCGCTCAATCCCGAGCTGATCCTGGCGGACGAGCCGGTTTCCGCCCTGGACGTGTCCATCCAGGCCCAGATACTCAACCTGTTCAAGGATCTGCAGCAGGAACTGGGCCTTACCTACCTGTTCATCGCCCACGACCTGGCGGTGGTGCGCTACATCTCCACCCGGATAGCGGTGATGTATCTGGGGGTCATCGTGGAGATCGCCGCCGGCGCGTCCCTCTTCGCCAAGCCCCTGCACCCCTACACGGAAGCCCTGCTGTCCGCCGCTCCGATTCCGGATCCCGTCGTAGAGCGCAAGCGCCAACGCATCATCCTGACCGGGGACGTCCCATCCCCGGACCGGGAGCGCTTCGGCTGCTATTTCTACGACCGCTGCCCCAAGCGCATGGATATCTGCAAGAACGCCGTCCCCAAGCTTCAGGACGCCGGGGACGGGCACCAGGTAGCCTGCTTTTTATATCACCAGCCGGAGTAGCGCTCCGGCTCCTGAACCGGGGCGCCCAGCACGGCGGAAATTTCCGCCGTCGCCGCCCGGATGCGGACGGCGTATTCCTCCCGCCGGGCCGCCTCAAAGCGGAACTTGGGCCAGCTGACGCTCAGGGCGGCCACCGCCCGGCCCGAGTGGTCCCGCACCGGCGCGGCCAGGCAGACGATGCCTTCTTCGTGCTCTTCCGCGTCCTCCGCCAGGCCCCGGGCGGCGACGTCCGCCAGCACCCGTTCCAGAGCGCCCTGGTCCCGGATGGTGTGGGGCGTAAAAGGCACCAGCTTCATTTCCGCCAGCAGGGCGGTCCGTTCGGCGGCGTCCAGGTCGGCCAGCAGGGTTTTGCCGATGGCCGTGCAGTACAGGGGTATTTTCTTGCCCACCCGGGAATACATGCGGATGGTGTACCTGGATTCGATCTTGAGCACGTAGATGGCTTCGTCCCCGTCCAGAATGCCCAGGTGCACGGTTTCGCCCAGCTCCGCGGACAGCCGCTGGGCGACCGGTCGGGCTACACGTACCAGGTCGATATGGTCCAGCGCCCGGGAACCGACGGCGAAGAGCTTCATGGTCAGGAACCAGCGGTCCCCTTCGTCCTTTTTGACGTAGCCCAGCTCCCGCAGGGTCAGCAGGAAGCGGTAGACCGTGGGCTTGGCCAGTCGGGTAGACCGGGCCAGGTCTTCCAGGCTGGACCCGTCGACCTGGGACAGCTTTTCGGCGACGATGAAGGCCCGGCTGACGGCGCTGATCGTCTTGGGGGCGCTCATCCGGCAAAATACCGTTGGGCGTTGCCGAAGGACACGTCGGCGACGATGCGGTCCAGCAGTTTGGGCTGGTTGGGGATTTCTCCCGCCTCCGCCCAGCCGCCGACCAGGTTGCAGAGGATGCGCCGGAAATATTCGTGCCGCGGGTAGGAAAGGAAGCTGCGCGAATCGGTGAGCATGCCGATGAAGCGGGGCAGCAGGCCCAGGTTGCCCAGCACTTTCAGCTGATCCTCCATGCCGTCCCGGTGGTCGCCGAACCACCAGGCCGATCCCAGCTGGATTTTGCCGGGAATGCCGTCGCCCTGGAAGCAGCCCATCAGGGTCCCCAGGGCGTAGTAGTCCTTGGGATTGAGGCTGTAGAGCACGGTGCGGGGCAGGTCGCCCCGGCGGTCCAGCAGGTCCAGCAGGCCCGCCAGGCCGTCGGCCACCCGGTGGTCCTGCACGGCGTCGAAGCCCGTGTCCGGGCCCAGGGCGGCGAACTGCCGGCTGTTGTTGTTGCGCCGGGCCGCCAGGTGCAGCTGCATGGCCCAGCCGCGGCGCCGGTATTCCCCCGCCAGCCAGGCCAGGACGAAGGTGCGGTAGGATTCTGCCGTAGCGGCGTCGGGCGCCTGGCCGGACAAGGCCCGGCGGAAGACGGCGTCGATCTCCGTTTCCCAGGCGAGGCCGGACCTGCCGTCGGTGGCCAGCCGGAAGGGCGGGTACTCCAGGGCGTGGTCGGAAGCCCGGCAGCCGAGGCCGTCGAAGAAGGCGATGCGCTTGCCCAGGGCGTCCAGCAGGTCCGCCAGCGTGGCGATGCGCACCCCTGCGGCGGCGCCGAGCACGGCGATGTAGTCGGCAAAGCCGTCCTTGTCGATGTTGATCGCCTTGTCCGGCCGGAAGGAGGGCAGCACCTTGGTGGCGGTGGCGCCGCTTTCCCGCAGCGCCCGGTGCCATTCCAGGCTGTCCGCGGGATCGTCCGTGGTGCCCACGGCGTAGACCCTGAATTTCTTGAAGATCCCGAAGACCGACAATTCCGGATCCGCAGCCAGCGCGGCGTTGGCTTTTTCCCAGACCGCAGGAGCGGATTCTTCGTCCAGCGCATCGGCAATGCCGAAATAGCGTTGCAGCTCCAGGTGCGTCCAGTGGTAGAGCGGGTTGCCGACGGCGTAGGGCAGGGTCGCCGCCCAGGCCAGGAACTTGTCGTAGGGCGCGGCGTCGCCGGTGATCAGGCGCTCGTCGACGCCGTTGGACCGCAGGGCCCGCCACTTGTAGTGGTCGCCGCCCAGCCAGACTTCGGCCAGGTCGGCGAAGCGCCGGTTTTCGGCGATGTCCCGGGGCGGCAGATGGCAGTGGTAGTCGAAAATGGGCTGGTCCGCGGCGACTTCGTGGTACAGCCGCCGGGCGGTCCGGGTGGTGAGTAAAAAATCCTGGTCCATGAACGCGTTCATGCGATTCCTCCTTTTGCGTCCGGCGGCGGAGCGGATCCGCCGGGACGTTTCGGCAACAATACCTTGCCCGCCAGGGACGCCAGGACCTGCTGGAACAGCATGCCCAGGATGGCGGGAAGCGCGACCCCTGCGGGGAAAAAGGCCACGGCGATGGTCGCCGCGGCGCTGATGTTGCGCAGACCGACGGAAAACAGGAGCGCCTTGATCCGGGCGTCCTCGTAGCGCCCCAGGGCGCCGGCGACGCGGCCGGCGACAAAGCCCAGAAAGCCCAGCAGGATGCTCTGCAGGGCTACCAGGTAGATGCGCGGGTTGCCCAGGTCCAGCTGGTGCACGATGGACGAGGAGTTGATGGCCACCACCAGCATGAGCATGGTTTTGGACGCGACTCCCAGGTAGGGGCCGACGGCGTAGGGGACCTTGCCGCGGCTGGCTTCGTTGATGGCCACCCCCGCCAGGGTGGGCAGCACGATCATGATGGCCAGGGAAACCATCATCCCCGGGGTGTCCAGGGCGACGGTGGTTCCCAGCAGCAGGTTGACCGTGGCGGGCACCACGAAGGGGGCGGCCAGGGAATCGAGCAGGATCAGCGCCAGGCACAGGGCGCCGTCGCCCCGGTAGATGGACACCCAGATAAAACCCGTAACCGCCGTGGGGATGGAAAAAAGCAGCACGAAGCCTGCGGCGACGTCGGGATCGCCGGGGTTGAACAGCCGGGCGGTCAGCAGCGCCGCCAGGGGCATGAAGGCGTGGGAAAAGAGAAAAAACAGCAGGATGGGCACCGGTCGGGCCAGCGTGCGGCCCAGCTCCCGGGCGCGCAGGTTCATGGCGCCCGCCAGGGTCATCAGGGCGAACAGCCAGG
>DYPP01000095.1 GCA_020719845.1 Treponema denticola
ATATATATCCCACCGGTACTATTGTTACCAGTGAAGAATGGAAAGCACTACGGCTTTTCCCGGATGAGTTTCATGGTGACTGGAACTATACAATCCGACCGAGAAAGAAATAATAGCTTGATACACTTGTTTTTGCGCATGGTCTTATAATCGCTGTCCTGCAAACAACGCCCCCGGGTTACCAATGGTGGAGATTTTTTGTATTCTTGTGGTTATCGGCAGGTGCAACTGTTTGTGCAAGTCTTTTGGCCGTAAAAAACTGAACCAATTCGCAGACGACTTGATTTTCTCCTGCGCCTGAACAAGAATTGATCATCATGTTCAAAGAATTTAAGCGCATTTTAGGCAGGATTCCCGGCGGTCTCCACGTGGAAGATTATTTCAGCCTCCGGCGCAAACGGGTCAGCCTGACCTTTTTGCTGATCACCGCCGGGGCGGTGCTTTCCCTGATACCGATAACGTTCTGGGTCATCCACAATCCGGTGGCCGGCGTGGGGGCTTCGTTCATCGCCCTCTTGATCCTGGTCAGCATTGTTTTTGTGTTGAACGGCCGGGACCGTCTGGGCAGCGCCATTCTGCTGACCTTCATCGCCCTGATCTTCATCGGCATCCTGATCAAACCCGCTCTGGCCAAAGAGGCGGAGTATACGACTATTCTGGTTTCCATCGTCGGTTTGAGCCTGATCATCATGATGCCCGCAGGCATCATGATATCCGCGGAGTACGTCGGCGGCTTGGGCCTGTTCTTTACGGTGGCCATCAACGCCTGCACCACGGTGAGCGGCGATCCCCTGGCCCAGAGCCGACGGGCCATCGTGGCGGTCATCTTCCTGACCGCCGGATCGGTGCTGTGGTACCTGACCAGGCTGCAGAACAGCCTGCTGGCTTTTTCCGTCGGCGAGGGAGAAAAAAGCCGCCAGTCCCTGGAAACGGTTTCCCGGATGATGTCCCGGGTGGCGGAGCTGAAAAAGGAAGCCGACGGGGGCAACGAATCCATCTCCGCTTCCTTCCAGGCCATCGGCGGCATCATCGACGCCTTCGTCGGCAAGAACGAGGACCTGTTCCGGGTTTCCCGGGATCTGGGGCAGGCGTCGGAAACCGCCCAGCAGGACATGCGCTCCCTGCTGGAAGCGGTGGAAACCGTGTCCGACGCGGCCAGCCGGCAAAAGGGGCTGACCGAATCCCATTCGGCGTCCCAGGACCGGCTGGTCAAGGCGGTGGAGTCTATCCGCGGGGATATCGGCCGGGCGGACGAAACGACCCGGCGGCTCAACGGCCTGGCGGAAAGCAGCCGGGAAATCCTGGAAAAAACCATCGCCGGCGTCAAAGGCTTGTCCGAATACCAGGCCAAGACGCTGGAGATCGTGGGCACCCTGGGCAAGATCTCCAACCAGACCAACCTGCTGGCCATGAACGCGGCCATCGAAGCCGCCCACGCCGGCGCGGCGGGGTCGGGGTTCGCGGTGGTGGCCGAATCGGTGCGCGACCTGGCGGACTCTTCCGGCGTACGGACCAAGGAAATCGCCGGCATCGTGCGCACCATGAACGGCGAGATCACGGGCAGCACCGAGCGGATCGAAGCGGTGGCCACCGCCCTGTACCAGATGATGGAAGAAAGCGCGCGTTCCTACGAACTGATCTCCAACATCGCCCGGACCATGGACGGTTTTGTGGATGAAAACAAAGAATTGCGGGACGGGGTGCGCTCCCTGGCCGACCTGGCGGCGGCCATCGACGCAAGCGCGGACCGGCAGCGGAGCATCGCCGCGTCCTTCGCCGAAACTTTCGCTTCCCTCAAGCAAAGCGTGGGGACCATCTCCGCCGACATCGGCGAACTCAAAGCCCACAACGAGCGGTCGGTGGACATCATCGCCCAGGCTTCGGCCGCCAAGGACGAAAGCATCGCCATCAATCAGGCAATTAACCAACTTCTGAACGACAAGCAGGCGGGGGCTTAAAAAAAGCCCGGCGCTCAGCGTCGGGCTTGCTGGACGACTATTTCTGGGGCATGACCAAATCGGGCACGAACATGGTTATCTCGGGCACAAAGGTGATCAGCATCAGCACCGCCACCATGACCAGCCACATGGGCAGCATGGCCTTGACCACCTGGTCGATGCGGATGCGGCCGATGGCGCAGCCCACGAAGAGGGCGGAGCCCACCGGCGGCGTGGTCAGGCCGATGGCCAGGTTGAGGATCAGCATGATGCCGAAGTGGATCGGCGAAATGCCCAGGGCGCCGACGACCACCGGATACAGGATGGGCGTGGTGATCAGGATCAGGGGCGCCATGTCCATGATCATGCCCAGCAGCAGCAGCAGGACGTTGATCAGCAGCAGCAGCACCGCCTTGTTGTGGGTAATGGCCAGCAGGGCTTCCGTCGCCTTGGCGGGGATGCGCAGGTAGGCCATCAGCCAGCCGAAGGCGCTGGCCGCGGCGATCAGGGCCATGACCATGGCCAGCGTCTTGAGCGCGCTGTACAGAATCCCCTTGAAGGCCCGCAGCGGAATTTCCCGGTAGACGAAGAAGGTGATGATGAAGGCGTAGACCACAGCCACCGCCGCCGACTCGGTGGCGGTGAACACGCCGGAAATGACGCCGCCCATGATGATGACCGCGGTCATCAGGCCCAGGATCGCGTCCTTGCTGATGGTCAGGGCCTCTTTGAGGCTGTAGCGGCGCTCTTTGGGGTAGTTGCGTTTGACGGCAAAAATGTAGCTGACGATCATCAGCCCGACGCCGAGCAGCACGCCGGGGATGAAGCCACCCAAAAAGAGCCGGCCCACCGAAACGCCCCCCGCGGCCAGGGAGTAGATGATCATGTTGTGGCTGGGCGGGATGATGACTCCCTGGCAGGCGCTGGTCACGGTGATGCCCACCGAAAAGTCGTCGTCGTAGCCCTTTTCCTTCATCATCGGGATCAGGATGGTGCCGATGGAAGAAACGTCGGCCACTGCGGACCCGCTGATGCCGCCGAAGAACATGCTGGCCAGGCAGTTGACCTGGGCCAGCCCGCCGCGGACGCGTCCGACCAAAAGATTGGAAAAAAGGATCAGCCGCCGGGAGATGCCGCCCTGGCCCATCATTTCGCCGGCGATGATGAAAAAGGGGATGGCCAGCAGGCTGAACGACCGGACCCCCTGCACCATCTGCTGCACGATGGCCATCAGCGGAATCTTCAGGTAGAGCGCGGTGACGATGGACGCGAAGGCCAGGGTAAAGGTAATGGGAATCTGCAAGATCAGCAGCACGAAAAAGGTGCCCAGCAGCAGCAGGGTCGCAACGTCCAGATCAGGCATCCGAGTCCTCCAGAACTTTTTTCAGGCCGCCGTTTCCGGTCAGAAATTCGTCCACCCGCGCATCCTTGGTGTCGATGCCGATGATGTCCATGAAGGACTCGTAGATCATGATCACCGCGCTGACGGGCAGAATCATATACAAAAGGCCCGCAGGCCATTGGGTGGCGGGCATGATCGACTTCATGGTGATGCCGACCAGCTTGCCGCCGTCGACGAGCATGACGTAGCCGACGGAGAGTTCCACCAGGCTGCGCAGCAGGACGATGAATTTGCGCATCCACGGGGCCAGCAGTCCGTTGGGAATGACGGTGATGTTGATGTGCAGCTGTTGTTTGACGCCCAGGCTCATGGCGATGAAAATGAACCATACCGCCAACAACAAGGACACTTCTTCGGACCAGATGATGCCGCTGTTGAACCCGTAGCGCAGCACCACGTTGGCGAAGGTGATCAGCACCATGGCGACCATCATGAATTTGGCCACGTACACCATGCCGATGTGGATCAGGTTGAAGACGGCGACGATACCTTTGCTCATGGGCGGGCCTCAAAAAAAGCCCGGAGGGCGGCAAAGTTGCCGCTGTCCGGGCCGGCTAGGGGTTGAGAATTACTTTACGGCGTTGATCCGCTTGATCAGCGCCTGCACGTTGGCCGGCTGCTTGGCGTAGAGGCCGGCCATTTTGGCCTGCCAGGGGCCTTTGTCTTCAATTGCCGTGATCGTGTTGCCCGCGGCGCGGATCTTGGCTTCCGAGGCTTTTTCTTTTTCCGCCCAGAGCTGGCGCTGGTAGGGCGCGGCGTCGGCGGCGGCTTTCTTGATCAGGTCCTGGTCGGCTTTGGAAAGCTTGTCCATGGAAATTTTGGAAGCGATGATGATTTCCGGTACCCGGGTGTGGCCGTCCAGGGTGTAGAACTTGGCTACTTCAAAGTGGCTGGCCGTATCGTAGCTGGGCCAGTTGTTCTCCGCGCCGTCCACGACGCCGGTCTGCAGGGCGGAGTAGACTTCGCCGTAGGGGATGGGCGTGGCGATGGCGCCCAAGCCCTGGACCAGCCCGACCATCAGCTCGCTCTCCTGCACCCGGATCTTCATGCCCGCCAGGTCTTCCGGCTTGGACACGGGCTTTTTGCTGTTGTAGAAGTTGCGGGCGCCGGGTTCAAACCAGCCGATGCCGACAAAGTTGGAAGGTTCCAGGGAAGCCAGCAGCTCCTGGCCGATGGGGCCGGTCAGGACGTCCCACATGTGCTGTTCCGAGCGATACAGGTAGGGCAGCTGCAGGGCGTTGAATACGGGCACGAAGGAAGCCAGGGGGGAAACGCTGACCCGGGTAAAGTCGATGGCGCCGAACTGGACCTGTTCGATGACCGCTTTTTCCTGGCCCAGCTGGGAGCTGGGGTAGACTTCGATGGTGATGCGGCCGTTGGTCCGCTCTTTGACCAGTTCGGCGAATTTGATGTCCCCCAGGGTGGTGGGATAGTCGGCGGGGTGGGTTTCCGCCAGGCGCAGGGCGATCGGCTTGGCCTCCACGGCGGGAGCTTTTTTCTGACATCCTAGGATCAGCAGGGAAGATCCGGCGGCCAGAGCCAGGACGACGGCCAATACGCTTCTTGATTTCATGATTGCCTCCTGAAAAGTACGATGGAATACGAACTATGGTCAGGATAAGCCGGGAAGGGAAGTAGCCCCTACAAAAATATTGCCATGATGAGGATTATTTTGCGCTTTCCCGGCCGCCCGCCCGGTACTCCCCGGGACTGAGCCCCGCAAAGCGCCGGAATACCCGGGAAAAATAGGCCTGGTCGTTGAACCCCAGCAGGGAACAGATTTCCTTGATGCTGTGCCGGGTGGACCGCAGCAGGGTTTTGGCCGCGTCCACCCGCAGCCGGGCGTAGACGTGGACAAAGGTGTCTCCCGCGTGCAGCCGGAACATGCGGCTGAGATGGTAGGGCGAAATGCCGACCGCCGCGGCGACGTCGAACAGGGACGCGTCCGCCGCCAGGTGGGCCCGGAGGTAGTCGATGGCCCGTTCCACCAGCGGCACGCCGGCGCCGTCCAGGTCCAGGCTTGTTTTTTCCAGCAGCACCACCGGGGTGTCCAGCCGGGCCAGGGCCAGGGCGTCCTGGGCGACGGAAAACAGGTGCGGCCCTTCGGCGGGCGCGCAGGGCGCCGCGCCGATGCGGACCCGGGTCCCCAGTTCGGCGACGCACAGTTCGACCAACTCCTGCAGCACCCCCTGGGGCGCCGCGGCGGAAGCGCCGGAAGGCGGCTCCGGGGCGGCCAGGGCGGCGTGGACTATCCCGTCCCCCGCGCCGGAGAGCAGGTACCAGCCCCGCGCCCGAAGCCGCTTCTCCATGAACGCCGCCAGGCGGCGGGCGACGGCGGCGCCCAGCGCGGCTTCCCGGGGTTCCCCCTGCGTCCGCACCGATAGCGTCCACCGGGAGTCTTCAGGGAAGCCCTTCAGGGTCAAAAAGGAATTCAGGAGGTCCCCGTCGACGTCGCCCCGGGTCAGGGCGGAGCGGAGCTCGTTTTCCAGCAGCGCCAGGGTACGTTCCTTTTCCGAAGCCGCCCGGTCGGAGGATACCCGGCGTTCCCGTTCCTCCTTCACCGTGGCGATCAGCCGCTGCAGGGTTTCCCGCACCTGGTCCGCGGAAGAAGGTTTGACCAGGTACTCGTCCACGCCGATGCGGATGGCTTCCCGGGCGTAGCCGAACTGGTCGAAGGCGGTGACGAAGACGATATGCACCCCCGGATTGAGGGCGCGCAGGGCGTGGGCCGCCTGCAGGCCGTCCATGCCGGGCATGCGGATGTCCAGCAGGGCGATGTCCACGGGGACAGAGCCGGCCAGTTCCACCGCCTGGCGGCCGTTGGCCGCCTCGACCAGTTCCAGCTCTTCTCCCGCCAGGCTGGAAACGATGACCGCCAGGGCGCGGCGCTCCAGCTGCTCGTCGTCGGCCACCAGGATGCGGATCTTCATGGCGCCGCGTCCGGCGCCGCGGGGTCGGCGGGCAGTGAAATATGGACCCGGGTTCCCTTGCCCCGGGCGCTGTGGATGCTGAGCCGGGCTTGATCGCCGTAGCGCAGTTCCAGACGTTGGCGCACGTTGGAAATGCCGATGCCTTCCCCGTCCCGCTTCGGGACCGCGTCCATGCCGATCCCCGTATCATCCACCCGCAGGTACAGGCGGAGGCCCTTTTTCCGGACCGAGATGGCCACGCTGCCGCCAGCTTCCAGCGGTTCGATGCCGTGGCGGACCGCGTTTTCCACGAAGGGCTGCAGGGTGAACCGGGGGACCGGCACGTCCTGGGCCGACGCGCCGGCGCTGATGGACCAGCGCAGCCGGTCGCCGAAACGCAGGCGCTGGAATTTCAGGTACTCCTCCACCACGGAAAGCTCTTCTTTGAGGGGCACCATGCTCTCCGGCGCGCCCAGGGCGTAGCGGAACAGCCGGCCCAAGGCGACCGCCAGCGTTTCGGTCTCCGTCGCGCCTTCGATCAGCGCGGTCCGGGCGATGGTGTTGAGGGCGTTGAACAGAAAATGCGGCCGGATCTGGTCCTGCAGGCTGATGAACTGGGCTTCCCGCAGGGCGTGCTCCTTGGCGGTCAGTTCCCGTTCTTCTTCCCGCAGGCGGCGTTCCAGTTCCGCCTTGCCCTGCAGGTCGGCCACCATGGTTTTGATGCTCCGGCTCATGGTGTTGAAGGACCGGGCCAGCACTTCCACTTCGTCCCCTGTTTTGGCCCGGACTTCTTCTACGTCCAGGTCCCCGGCGGCGATGCGTTCCGCCGCCAGGGCCAGACGCTTGATCGGCGCCGCCACGGAGGTGGAAAAAGCCAGCGCCGCCACGCCGAAAAACAGGCTGAACAAGGCCAGGGCGCCGAGGGTTACCGAGCGGACCGCATTGATCCGGTCGACGATGGCCTGGTAGCGGGCTTCGCCGCTTTTCAAGGCGTCCGAGAGCAGGGCGGAAAGGTAGGAATCCAGGTACTGGGCGATCCGGGCCGCGTAGGCCATGTCCTGGTACCAGTCCTTTTCCTGGAGTGCGCGTCGTTCAATGGCCTGATTCAGCACCCGGAAATAGGCGTCCAGTCCCCGGTGGGTAGCCTGCAGGTTGAAGTAGGAATTCAAGGATTCGCCGGGGTCGGCTTCCAGCTCGGCCAGGGCGTACATGAAATCGTGCTGTTCCTGGTCCAGTTCCCGGTCTTCCGGCAGCGAAGCTTCCCGCAGCCGGCGGTCGCCGGTGGCGTAGTGGGTGGCCAGGCCGAGGCGCAGCCGGTGCACCGCGTGGTAGCGGGTCAGCTGGGTCTGGAATTCCCGGACCGCGTTGTAGGAAACGACCTGGATGGCCAGATCCAGCACGATCACCGCCAGGATGGCGACGCTGTAGAAGAGCAGCAGCTTGGTCCTGATTCCGACCTGCGGCGCCGGAAACATCGCTCAGACGCCGACGAACAGCGGCTTCAGGTGCCGTTCCAGCAGATTTTCCCGGACGTTGCGCTCCACGTGCAGGCGGTTGGCCTCCAGGGCGTCGGTAAAGCGGGCGCCCAGCTCGGCGGCTACCTTGTAGCTGACGTGCAGGTACTGGCGGAACGACGGATTGTAGCGGGGCTCGCTCTGGACGTGCCGGAGCGCCGCCGCGTAGTCCGGGCCGGACCAGCGTCCCACCTCATCGGGTTTCGGCAAGCGTTCGACGGCGATTTCCACCACCGATTCGTAGGGCCCGACCAGTTCGTCGTACCGGCTGCGGGCGACGCGGTAGATTTCCCGGGCGATCGCCAGCCCCTCGCCGCCGGATTCCGCCAGGCCGACCAGCTCTTCCAGCCAGGTGGTGCCCGCGGTCTTCAGGTGCAGGCCGGCGCCGGTTTCCCGGAGGACCCGGGAGATGCCGGGATAGATGGCGAATTTGTCGGACCCGGAATGCACTGAAAGCTTGAGGTCCCCAGGCAGGCCGAAGTGGGCCACCGCGTAGGCGACCACGGCCACGTCGTCCCGGAATTCCTTTTCAAAGGCCAGGGGGTCGCCGGAGTACTCCACGCCCTTGTTGAAGCGGCCGGAAAACTTGGGCGCGATGGTGCGCAGGGCGACGCCCTCGTCGGCCAGGGCGGCCAGGATGACCAGCAGCTCCGCCGGGACCTGGGGCTGGGCGGTTTCGTCCATGGAAACTTCGGCCACAAAGCCGTCGGCGCCCTTGGCGTCCCGGATGGAGCGGTAGACCTTGCCGGCTTCGGCGACGGCGGTCAGGTACTTGGCGGCGGTAGCCCGCAGCAGGGCGGAATCGATACGCAGTGCCTCCGGGATGCCCGGGACGGCGATGGCGCCGATCAGGTCACGGTGACGCCCTTCAAAGGCGGTGATGGCCGCCGCATCGGCGGCCTGGCCGATGAAGTCGGCCACGTCGATGGTGAAAAAGTCGCAGTGGGGCAAAAATCCGGCCACCGTCGTCAGGCCGATATGGTCGGCGTCGACAAAATAACTACCCTTCCAGCCGGACCGGGCGATGGCGTTGTCCGCCGCCCGGCGCTGGTCCGCCGGCACGGTGCCGATGATCTTGTGTTCCCGGTTGCTCTTGTTCCAGACCAGGTCGACGGCTACGCCGGCTTCCTTCTTGAGCGCCGCGGCGGCGGAAATCTGGGCTATGCCCTCCCGGCCGAACCGGTCGCCCACGCCGATGGAAAATCTTCCCAGGTTCTTCATTAAAACTACCCCCGTCTTGTTCAGATGTTGTCGGCCAGATAGCCGCCGTCCACGGGGATGGAAACCCCGGTGATGAAGCCCGACGCCTTGCGGGACGCCAGAAAGACGGCGGCGCCGCACAGTTCTTCGTGTTCCCCGAAGCGTCCGAAGGGCGTACGGGCGATGATGGCCCGGCCCCGGTCGGTCAGCGCGCCCGAATCGTCCATCAGCAAGGCCCGGTTCTGGTTGCCGATGAAGAAGCCCGGCGCCAGGGCGTTGACCCGGATGCGGTGGGGGGCCAGCTCCTTGGCCAGGGCTTCGTTCAGGTTGAGCGTCCCCGCCTTGGCCGCGTCGTAGGCCCAGACGCCGGAAAGCGCCTTGTAGGACGTCATGGAGGTCATGTTGACCACGTCGCCGGGGATCTGCCTGGCGATCCAGTAGCGGGCGAACACCCGGGTAGGCGTGACCAGCCCGGCCAGCAGGTTGAGCTTCAGGATTTCAAGGAATTTATCTTCGTCCACGTCCACGAAGGGGGCTTTGCCCATGTTGCCGCCGACCCCGTTCAGCAGGATGTCCGGGATGCCGATCAATTTTTCGGTCTCCGCCAACGCGGCTTCGACCGCCTCCCGGCGGGAGACGTCCACGGTCACCCCGGTGATGCGCGCCGCGGCGGCGGCGCCGGCCTCCGCCTCGACGGCGGCCCGGATTCTGGCTACCGCTTCGGCGATGGGATGGCCCGTGCCGCGGCCCCAGATGCAGACCCCGGCGCCGGCCTTGGCGTAGGCGGCGGCGATGACGCCCGGCAGCCCGCCCGCGCCGCCGGTGACCACGGCGTTGCGGCCGGCCAGGGAAAAAAGGGAATCCGGATAGGACATACGCTCCTCCTGCGACTGTGGGGCCCGATACGGGCGCCAATCTTCATTCCATCGAGGATTTT
>DYPP01000096.1 GCA_020719845.1 Treponema denticola
GGGTTGACTCTTACTTGATTTACTTAACGACGAGCTGTTGCGCGGAGGTGCGGTATGATCCAGGCGATTGGATGGCGGAAGTTGGCCCAGGCCCGTTTGGGGCGTCTTTTGGCGTTGGGACTGACGTCGGCTGGGTTGCTTGCCCCTGTGGTAGCCCCGGCCCAGGTCCTGCCGGGCTTCCGGGGGGCCTTGCCGGACGCGCTTAAGTACAGCCGACCGCTTCTGAGTACCACGCTGCCGACCGGCGGAACCGTGCTTAGCGGAGCCGCGACCATCACGGAAGATGCCGGCGCGGCGGCCATGACCATCACCCAGCCCGTGGACAGGACGGTGATCGACTGGGCAACTTTCGACATCGGGGAAGGGGCCGCGGTCACCTTCAACCAGGCCGACCAGAGCTTCATCATCCTGAACAGGATCAACGACCGCGATCCCAGCCGCATCATGGGGCGCCTGGACGCCAACGGAACTATCTATCTGATGAACAAGAACGGTTTCCTGTTCGGACCGTCGGCGCGGGTGAACGTCTACGGCCTGGTGGCTTCCGCCCTGTCCACCACCTTCAACAGTGGTTCCGGATCGGGGGACGGCAATTTTGAAAACGGCAACAACGTGTTTACCTGGCAACCCGACGGTGACCCAGCGTCCTGGTATTCCAGAAACGGCGGCTTGGTCAACACCGGCATCGTCAACCGGGGGACCATCGCCACCGCCTACCGCGGCAAGGTTTGGCTGCTCGGCCCGAACGTAGCCAACGAAGGGCTGATCCAGGTTGATACCGGAGAGGCAATCCTGGCGAGCTTTTCAACGGCGGACCCCACCGCTAAACTGGATATCACCCGCTATGAGCACATAAACAACGAAGCCTATTACAACCATCGGCTGGTGAACTATGGAGCGACCGCTACGGACGCGACCTTCGCCGGATTCACCCAGAATGCCGGCACGGGCAGGATATGGGTAAACAACGGCAGCGTGTTTATGACCGGCCGAGAGGTTGCCCAGGATGGTCAGCTCTTTGTTTCGACCGGGGTAGCCGACAAAGGTCTGGTGGAGCTCCGGGCCGCTTCCAGCGTGAGTTTCGGGGTTGGCAGCCAGACCTGGCTTGATGTTGACGATGACGCGGCGGGTTACAGCCCGACGCTTTTCAGCGATATGGACTTTGTCGGGGGAACGCTCCACGTCGGCGGCCTCGTTAAGGACTACAGTTACAGTTACAGTCCTGGGTATAGCTTCGTAACCTATTCCGAATCCGATCTGAACGACGTTCGTGTTGAAGGAGACATTTGGGTTCCCTCCGGCCTGGTGGACGTACGCGCGATCGGCCGCCTCTATCTGGGGTCATCCAGCCGGATCGATGTAAGCGGCCTTGCGGTTTCCCACAATATGGCCTCCAGCGTACATGCCGCCCAGCTCAACAGCGTGGAAATGCGCGATGAGTATCTGCAGAAGGGAGGGGTCCTGCTCGGGGAGTGGATCTCGTACCAGGCGACCAAGGGCAGCGCCATCGGCAACATAAGCTCCAGCTTGTCCAGCAACGAAATAACCCTGGGCGACGCCGCTTCGGTCGCGGGCGTGATCATGATCGGTTCCTTGTACAAAAGCAACCACTTAGATTCCATCAGCCTGCTTTCCGAGATCATCCAGGAAAGCGGGTCCCTGCTCCGCGCCGACGGGGGATCGATCCAATACAAACGGGGGACGATCGATACCACCTCGTTGTTGTCGGGCACCAAGGTCTACTCCATTTCCAATGCCCCGGATAAATTACGCTACAGCCGCGTTCTGAATGGCCAGTCTCAGACCAACGTCGCCTTCGGGATTGAGCAGACGTTTTCCGGCCTGAACTACGGTGGCGCCGCCGCGCTGCGCGATACCGTAGCCGGCTACAAGGTGCAAAAGAATGCGGGAAGCGTTTGGCTCGGGGCGGATACCATCATCCTGGGCGGAACCTTGAGCCTGCGCGCGGGAAACGACTTGACCCAGCAGGCGGAGTCCGAAGCTGCAAGCGACAGCGGGAATGCCGGTACGGAAGGGCTCATGAGAGCTGTCGGCGGTACGCTCGAGTTCCTCGTGCGGGATCTGCTGGTCACCGGTTCCGGCGCCCCTTCCCCGTTGCCGCCGGACTTCAGCGCGGCCACGTCCTTGTCCGGCCTGCTTCCGGTCTCCCTGACGACGCGCCCGGGGCTGGCGTACGATCCCGCGACGAACGCGGTGAATACCCAGCCGATTCCCGCCTACCAGTCAATGGTCAGCGGCCTGGTTCTGAGTTCCAGCGGGGCGCAAAAGATCAACATCAACGCCGTCGACCGGTTCCGGACCGAGGCCGGCAGCCTCTTGACGCTCGAGCCCGGCGCCAACTTGAACGTTCTGTCCAGCGGAATCGACCTTCGCGGGGCAATTGTCGCGCCGAACGGCGCGCTCAACTTCGTTTCGGCGTATATGTTCGGTATTTTCGACAGGGGAAGCAGGTGGTTGCTTGAGACCCAACAACCGCTTTCTGGGGATTTTTATACCTACCTAAACGACTACTTCTCGCCCGCGCCCATAGCCTCACTCGGCTTCTCGCTCCGCGACGGGGCAACCTTGGACGTTTCCGGCCGCGAAGTTGACAACCGGAGGGTTTTTGGCGGAGCGGGCAGCTTGCCGACTACCTACACCAGCGGCGGCAGCGTCAACATCGTTGCGGACAATTCCGACCTCAGGCTGGAACCTGGTTCTACCGTGGATGTCGGCGCGGGCTGGTCGGTCAGTTCCTCCGGAGCCTTGAGCTGGGGCAAAGCAGGAAGCATCGCCGCGTCAACGACGTGGACCGATTTCGTGAATCCCCGGCCGACCAGCGTGGTCCTGGGCGCCTTTAAAGCCTTCGGCGGCAATGGATCCAAGGGTGGATCCATTGCGCTCAAGCTGTCCACGCCTTTGATTATCGAAGACGGGAACACTGCTTCCCTGCGCTTTGAAGATGGCGTGGAGACCGCCATATTCGGCGACGATTTCTTCTACTTCGGCGGTTTCAGCTCGATCAGTTTGAGCGGGTATGGCTTTGCGGTCAAGAGCGGCTCCGATTGGCGGCCTTCGCTGCTCCGACTCGAATCGCCCCTGGTTTCCCCTGGTTCCCTTGTCGAGACCGCGTGGGAGAGTTCCGGCGACTCTTCGCTGAGCTTGACGGCGCTCACTCGGCCGACCAAGTACGCGATTGACTCTTCAAGTTCGGTTTTCTTCTCCGGAGCCGACAGGTTTACCCGATCGGCGGTAATCGAGGAGAATACGTCACTCCGCGTCGGCCCCAAGGGTAAAATAAGCGTCGCCGGCGCCGGTCAGTACTCCGGGAATGTCGGAGCCGACGCGTACGTCGTGTCCCTTGTCGTAGACGGTGTCCTTGAGGCGCGGGGCGGAACGATTACCGTCGATGCGGGGCAGTACCGACAAGCGCTCTGGAACGAGAAGAGTTTTTCTCCGGTCAATATTGATGGCATGGGCGAAGCGCAATACAGCGTACTATCGCTGGGGCCGAAAGCGCGGCTCGACGCAACCGGTCTTGCCTACGGAACGGCGAACGCCGACCCCTTGTACGCCGGGCGCACCAAATACACGCTCCTGGACGGCGGCAGCGTCAAGTTGGCGGCCGACGGACTCAGGCTTTCCCTGGGTTCCGTTGTCGATGTCTCCGGAGTGGTCGGCGTCGAAATGCTCACCCCCGTGCTCCAGGGGCGTTCCGCATGGGAAAGGCGCGGCAGCTCCGGAGGTTCCCTGACGCTGAGCTTCGGACCGGAAACGCCGGACAATGACTTCAGCGTCGTTTTCGGCGCGGCCCCCGGGGAGCGCGCGGTGGGTGGAACCCTGCTTTTGGATTTTCAGAGCGAATCCCTCGATCAATCCTTGGAAACTCCACTTGGACCCGATAAACCCTTTGGCGGTGACGGCGGCAACAATGATGCTGATGGAAACCAGGGTATCTTTGTGGCCCCGCGCATCGATGCCGCAACCGTCGCGTACGTCAACGAGCTTCTCGGGCTTGGGTTTCAAAATTTCACGATCCAAGCGAACCAGGGGCTGATCTTCACTTCCGCCGCGAGTATCGCCGTGCCGGGAAATATGCGTATCCATGCTTCCGCCCTCCAGACCCGGGATGAGCTTGAGTTCTCCGCCGCCAGTGTTCTCCTGACCCATTCCCGTGTGACCAGCAAGAAAGGCGTCATCTACTCGCTTGGAGGTATAGGCTTTGAGTCGGACCAGACGAAGATGACCGGCTCGCTGACGATCAATACCACGAGCCTGCAAATGGGAAGCATCGGAGATAATAGTTTTCCTTTGTTTGAAGGCTTCGACTCGCTCAACTTCAATGTGGCCGGTGATTTGCAGCTTTATACCGGGACCCTGGCGCTCAATAGCGCCTATGCCGCTGGAGGTGGACCCGCCCGGGGCGACATCGTGCTCACCGTGGGCCGTATGTACCCCTTATCCTATACGCAAACCAACACGGTTTCATCCACGGTGGCGATCAATGCTTCCAAGGATCTGATCATCAGGTCTTCCGGAGCGGGAGGCTCGGCTCCCATATCTTCGGTGCTCGGAAGTCTGACGCTTACAGGTCAGAACGTTGATATCGATTCCAATGTTCTCGCGCCGCTGGGAACCATCGCCGTCGAAGCCTTCAACGGGGGGACGGTCCGGTTGGGGCCAAACTCCGTGGTCTCCACGTCTACCCATACCTTCTATCCGGCTGGTTATGTGTCCCCGGATGATACGTCCTATTGGTCGTCGGGAATCGGGGGGACGGCGACTCTGGAGGGACTTGCGAGCTATCTCGAAGGGCGGGGTCTCGGAAACGTCTCATTGACTTCCGCTACCGGCGCCATCGTCCAGCTTCCCGGTTCGGTGATCGATGTATCGTCCGGCGGCGGTCTGTACGGTACGGTGTTCCAAGCCGGCATCAACGGTTCCAACGATCCATTGCTCGCCACAAAAACCGCCCAGTACCTCATCGTCCCCGGATTGGCGGCCACGGGAAAGGCGCTGCGCTTGGAGGGGGTCGCGGGTTTGGCCGACGGCGTCTATTCGCTGGTCACTTCAGACCAGGCTTCCCTCTACCGGCTGTGGGATTCCGCCTACGTGGTAACCGACCTGGGGAACGCCGCCAACTCATCGGTACCGCTGACCTTGGGAACGGGAACCAACGGTGGACAACTTACCTATGGTAATTACGTGGACGCGTCCACGGGAGTACCGATTACGACGACGGTAGCCAGAACCGACCGGGACGCTGCCACTCTGACCAAGATCGTGAACGGCCTGAAGACCACCGTCAACGTGGACGCGAAGACCAGCACGGAGACGGTGAACGCCAACACGGTGCGGCTCCTGGAAGTGCGCAAGGCAAGCGATTTATCCTCCCGCGGGGAATGGACGACCCATACCTATAAAAATAACGGTACCGGAACGCTCAGCGTGAATTCCCCGGGCATCGCGCTCGTAGGATCGATCCTGGCAACGGCGATCGATGGGGCCGGCAGCGGCAGATTTACCCTGGGCGGAACCTCCGATATCGTGGTCAACACGCTCAGCTCTACGGCGACGGCGTCCTGGGCGCTGGGGAGTCCCTTTCCGGGCAACGTCGGCGAGGTGTACCTGCAGGACGACCTGCTGAGCGCGCTCGACTTTGAGACCGTGCAGATCGGGAAATCCGGCGTTACGAACAGGGTGACGGTTGAGGCGGGCACGGTGCTTGAAGCGCGGCATTTGACGCTGCTCGCGGATACGGTGGTGCTGGACGGGTCCTCGGCGCCGGTGGCGCCGAAGGTGCTCGTAAAAGCCGGCGCCAAGGTTGTCGTCGGCGCGCAAGGCGGTATCCTGTCCATAACGGCCAGGAACCCTAACCCCGCCTACCCCGGGGTGGCGGGCGTTTTCGAGCTTGAAGCGGGGGGCAGCCTCTACGCCCAATCGACCATCAGTTTTGATACCGACAGTTTTACGCTGGGAGGATCGTTGGGCACCGACCATGGCGTCCTGGAAATGAAGTCGACAAACGATATCGTCGTATTGCCCACCGGACAATCCCTGGGGCGTGTGTCTTCGGCGACGCAGACCTACATCGACGACAGTCTGTTCAATCTGACGGGTTTTGATACCCTGCGCCTGTCCGCGGGAAAAGCCATCCTCTTCGACGACGGAGACGCGGACCCCCTTACCAAGGGTCTGGTATCCTTTTCCGCTACCAAAGTAAACCGGTTGATTCTTGATTCCCGGCAAATTGCCTATATCAATGGCGCCGTGGATGCCCGGATCAGTGGATCTGAGCTCGGCGTTGTACTCCAAAACTCCAGCGCCGACACGTCGCCGCTTGCAGCGACGGCGGTGCCCGCGGGGGGCTTCACGATCAACGCCGCCACCGTCACCCTGGGACGCGGCAGCGACAGCACCGCCGCGGCGACAGGGGTGCGGTTGGACGGATTCCTGACCAGTTCCATCGTGGCGTCGGGGGATATCGCGTTCCAGGGGAAGGGCGGGCTCTTCTTCACCGGTACGGGGCAGACCTTGGAATTGACCGCGGCGCGTTTCCGTACGGAGAATGCCCGCTTTACCCGAACGGACAGCGTTTCGGGAACCAGCTTTCCAGTCGATGTCATTCAAACCTCCGACTACTACCTTGGCGGTGTTTCCGGAGTCGTCGTGGGCGCCGTCCGTTTCCATGGCAATGGAGCTCCGTTGGCCGCATTGGCTGATGTGGCCAACCCCGGCGGGCTGGTGAGCGTGAAAGCTTTCGCAGTTGAAGTCGGCGCGACGGCCGCTCTGGTCATGCCCGTCGCTACGCTTACTCTGGAAAGCACCGGCGGCGCCGTCACGGTGTCCGGAACCGTGGACTTGCGCGGCACCTCCGATTTCTGGGGGGGCTCCGCGTACCTGAGTTCCGCGTCCGGAAGCGTCATTGTCGACGGAACCATCGACGTGTCGGCCGGGGCGTTCGGCAGCGCCGGACTCGTTTCCATCACCGGTCCCTCCGTGAGCCTCGGCGGCGCCGAGATTCTGGCGTTGCCCTTCTCCGGCGCGAGCGGTACCTCCGGTTCGTTTACCCTGCACACAGGCGGCGCTTTGAGCACCGTTGGGGCTGGTTACCATAGTCTGGACGCGCTTTCCCAGACGCTTAGGGCCAACGGCTTCGGCAACGTCATTTCCCTGCGCCAGGGCGCCGGCTCGATAGCCGACCCTACGACCCATGCCCTGAACCTCAGCGCGTCGAACAGCGTCGTCGCCCGGCAACTCACCATCGACGCGGGGCTGTCGGACTTGACCATCGCCGGAACTCTGGACGTCAGCGGGGAGAGCGCCGGTATCGTAGACCTGGCCGGGTTCAACGTAACCCTGGCCGGCTCCGCCAGAATCATGGCCGCGGCCAGCGGCGAAGGCGAATCCGGCGGAGAAGTGTGGCTGTCCGCCTACGTGGACACCAACAACGTGGCGGCGAATTCCGGAAGCCTAACCTTGTCTCCGGGATCGTTCATCAACGTCTCCGAAAGCGCGGTTGCCGATACCTACCCGGCGCTTACCCGGGCCAGCCGTCCTTACCGCTACGGTCTGCCCGACGTGAAGCCGGGCTTAGGCGTCTCCGGGACCGATGTCGATGCCGATGGAGACGGGATTGCCGACTACGCTACCCTCTACCAGGTGCTTCCGGATTACCAATGGGGAGGCTTGGTCCACCTGCGGGCCGCCAGAACGGCCGACTCCGTCAAGGCCACCCTCCAGGGAACGATCGAGGGCGCCAGCCGGGTTGAGCTTGAAGGGGTTCGCGTATACAGCCCGGGCGCTACGGTGACCAGCGCGAACGTGACCGGCTACGCCGCTGAGGCGACGGCATTTGTCGCAGGCGCGGCAGCCAATGTCGCCGCGCTCTTGAACGGCCTCACCCTTACCAGCGCGGATACGGACGCCGCGCGGGTGCGGACCTTCATGCCGGGCATCGAAGTCCGTAGTCCCGGAGCTTTGTTGGTAGGCAATGCGGCTATCGCGTCGAACATCGATTTGAGCGCGGTTCGTTTTGCGGATGTCCTGGGAGGAAGCGCAACCGTGCCGGGCGTCCTGACCTTCCGCGCCGGCGGAAGCCTGACCGTCGAGGCCAATATCTTTGACCAGCGGACCAAGCGCACCACGGTTGGCGTCCGGGATTTTGACACCGATGCCGGCGTCGCCGGTATTCAGGGACCCAGTCCCCAGACCGACAGCTGGAGCCTCAACCTGGCCGCCGGCGCGGACGCGAACTCGGCCAACGCCGTCCGCTACCTGGACAACACGGCCGCCGGCGATTTCGTCCTGAACGGTACTGGTCTCATTCCTCACAATACCCAGTATTCAACGGGGCCGACGACGGCGAGAAACGAACTCATCTATACGGAAAGCGGATATCTGCGCGTCGGGGCCGCGGGCCAGACCGTCTTGAAACGGGGAAGTTGGCTGCGTAACGATTACTGGAACGTGGCGACCGAGGCCAATACCGCCGTTGGCAGAATGGAGTACAGCCTGGCTACCTTTGATAGCCCCATTCGCGTTTCCGGCGGTGGATCAATCGACATGAGCGCCGAAGCATCGGTCGGCTACGGAAAATATTACGGCCCGGTCATCCAGTCTGCCGTGGGAGATATACGCGTCACTACCGGAGATTCGCTCATCTTGCTGGGTTCCGCTTCAACTTCAGCCGATCAGTACAATGCCAGCGCGTCCGCTATCCGCACAAGCGGATACCAAGCGCAGCTCTACCGGGCGCTGAACGGCACTTTGAAGTCTCAAATGGGTTCCATGCCCGGACTCTTTTCCGGCGCCTCAACCCTGTACGACCCCCAGTCGGGCGGTGCAATCAATGTGAGCGTAAAAAACAGCGTAGTCGGTAGCCCCACCGGATTCCACATTTCCAACATGGCGCATACCGGCGACTATTGGGATGTCGCCTTGGCGTACTACATTCCGCTTGTCCATGATGCCAAAACGTACAATATGTATGTTATGCGCTGGGGCGCCAACCCCGGCAACCTCCACACCCCCGCGGGAACCAGCCTCAATACGAAATCCTCCACCCCCACCAGCGGTATCGCTACCATGGGGGGAGGTGACGTTTCGGTGTTCGCGGGGGGGGCTTTCAGTGCCCAGGTCGGCGCGTTCCGCAATGGCGACCTCACCCTTCGTTCCGGCGCGGACATGGATGTCAGAGCCTTGGATCAGGACGGCGCCGCGGACTTTCGCGCTGTGGGGAGTTTTGGAAAAGACTACGCGAACCGGCTCAGTTACGTCAGTACGGGATGGATGTTCGTAGATGGCACGCTTCGCGAAATTCATTCCAAAGCCGAAACGGTGGGTATAGGAAATACCCAGCTCAGCATCGTGGCCGGGGCTTCCGTAGAGTTAGGCACGGTATATAATCCGGTCTATACCTATAGCGCGTTGAAGGGCTTGATTCTTGGCGGTACACCGACCGCAACGTTCCCCAACGTGAGTGCCATACGATCTACAGAGCGTCTGATGCTGGACTACACCCCCGAGACCTCGGTGAGTCTTAATGCTCTGGGCGGGGACATGGATCTCCTGGGCCACAACCGGCTTACCGGCCAAAAGCAGGCTGTATTCCCATCGAATGTTTCCTTGTCGGCAAGCGGCTCCCTGCGCCTTGGGGGAGACATTTCCGTGGTGCCTTCGCAGCGAATGGACGTATCCATCGCCGCAGGCGGAAATCTGAGCGCCAGCACGGGACC
>DYPP01000097.1 GCA_020719845.1 Treponema denticola
TCAATTGTCTGAGTCCGCTCTAAAAATAACCGGTTTTTAGAGCGGACTCAAGTTTGCGCCGCTGGAAGCGGCGATCTTGATCCAGGTCAGTTCGTGTTTGTTGTGGTTCAGGTGCACCACCCGACCGCCCGGCAGGGCGGCAAAGCGGCGGGTGGTTCCGTCGTCGCCTTCGCCCTGCATTTTGATGGTGCAGATATAATTCTTGCCCAAGCCGGAAGCCAGCCAGGTTTCCACCCACTCGTACAGGCGGGGAGGATAGCAGATCACGTCCGAGCAGACCCAGTCCATGGGCCCCAGGTCTTGCGGTTTGAGCGTAAAGGCGTCGTGTTTTTGGTATTCCACGCCGGGCAGGGCCAGCACGCGCTCGTCCAGGGGCGCCCGGTCCACGGAGACGACCTGGGCGCCCAGCTTGGCCAGGACCCAGGTCCACCCGCCGGGGCTGGCGCCGGCGTCCAGGCAACGATCCCCGGTCCGGGGCCACACCCGGGCACGGATCAGGGCTTCCTGCAGTTTCAGGTACGCCCTGCTGGGCGGGTTGACGCGGTCTTCTTCCAGCTCCAGCGTACCCCCGGGAAAGGGACTGGCGCAGCGGGGCGAGGCGATCATCGTATGGGCGTCCAGCAGCGTCCAGGCGCCCATGGGCGCCTCGGGGTACAGCCAGGGAAAGGACCGCGGCCGGGACGAAATGGGCGGCAGCTGCTGCCGGATCAACGCCCCCCGGCGGAATTGGGTGTGCAGCACCGGCGCCCAGTTGCGCTGTATGGCCCGCAGCGCGCCGACGGCTTCGGTTATGGAATCAAATTCCAGGCGGAAAGGCTCCAGCCAGACGTTGGGGCTCCAATATACGGTCCGCGCCGCGCCGGGGGCGTAGTAGAGCGACCCCCAGCGGTCCTTCCAGTCGCCGAGTTCCCGCTCCAGCGAGGGCTCCAGGGCGTCGATGCCCTGGTACACGCAACCCGCCAGCGGCGTCGCCGTCACACCGCCGACCCGGTTGTCTCGGACCGCCAGGCCAGGTAGTCGATGTACCGCAGCAGCGCCTTGCCCCGGGGCGAGGCGACGATGGCAAACCCGATGTCGAAGCTGTCGTAATCCGCCCGGCTCCAGCGCGGCTCGGCTTCCAGGATGAATTCCTCTATCTTTGCCGGCGATTCCGGCAGAACCTGGATGCGGTAGCGCCTGCTCCGGTCAAAGGCGACGGCGGCGCTGAATTCCAGCCGGCAGCCGGTGACGCTCAAGTCCATCAGCAGGGCTTCGCCTTCGGCCAGGCCCGCGATCTGGGCGCGGGCCAACGAGGAGTAGCGGGTAGTGGATCTACTTTCAAACATAATCCCAGATTAAGGGCCAAAGCCCGGCTTTGGTCAACACCGCCGTCGGGAGGGACAGAGCTCGACTCCATAGCTTGACGCCAGGGGTAAGGACTTTTATACTCATCCAATGGGTATTAGCGTCGGCCGCTACATCGCGGTTTTTGTGCCCCTCAGTCTGCTCTTTGCCCTGCTGTTCGTGCTGTCCTGCGCGGTGGGCAGGTATCCGATCCATCCCGTCGACGTGCTGCGCCTGTTCGCCGAGCCCCTGCTTCCCGGACCCGGCGACCCGGACCTGGCCCAGGCGGGCATCGTCCTGTTCCGGGTCCGCTTGCCCCGCATCCTGGCGGCCAGTCTGGTCGGCGCGGCGCTGGCCGCGTCCGGCGCGGCGTACCAGGGATTGTTCCGCAACCCCCTGGTTTCGCCGGACGTGCTGGGCGTTTCCGCCGGCGCCGGCTTCGGCGCCGCGCTGGCCATCTTTTTTGCCTTCGGCGCCCTGGGCGTTTCGGTCCTGTCCTTTGCGCTGGGTATCGGCACCGCCCTGTTGGTGGGTTTTTTGGCCCGGAGTCTGGGAGACGACTCAGCTCTGTCCCTCGTGCTGTCGGGAATCCTGACGGGATCGCTTTTTTCATCCGCCACGTCCCTGCTCAAGTTGGCGGCGGATCCGAACAACGTGCTCCCGGCCATCACCTACTGGCTGATGGGCAGTCTATCTTCCATTAAAGAACGGGATATCCTGTTCGCCGCGCCGCCCATCCTGGCTTCCCTGGCGCTGTTGTTTGCCCTGCGTTGGCGCATCAACGTACTGACCATGGGCGATGAAGAAGCCCGGGCGCTGGGCGCGGACGTACCCCTGTCCCGGGCGCTGGTGGTCGGTGCCGCTACCCTGGCCACTGCGGCGTCGGTGGCGGTCAGCGGCCTGATCGGCTGGGTCGGGCTGGTGATTCCCCACTTTGCCCGGATGTTGACCGGCAGCGACTACCGCCTGCTGTTGCCCGCCTCCATGCTGCTGGGCGCCTCCTACTTGCTGGCGGTGGACGGTCTGGCCCGGCTGCTGACGACTTCGGAAATTCCCCTGGGCATCCTGACCTCCTTCGTGGGCCTACCCTTCTTCATGTTCCTGATTCGGCATAAAAGGCGGCGCGGCTGATGCTGGAGTTGAAAAAGCTGTCTTTTGCCTACCATCGGCAGGCGGTGCTGCGCTCTTTGGACCTCCGTTTGGCCGAGGGCGAACTGCTCTGCCTGCTCGGGCCCAACGGGGTGGGCAAAAGCACCTTGTTCAAGTGCATCCTGGGTATCCTGCGGACCTATGCCGGCGAAATCCTGCTGGACGGCCAAGAAATCCGGGAACTGCGGGGGACAGAGCTGGCGCGTCGGGTGGCCTACATTCCCCAGGCCCATCAGCCGGTCTTTGACTATTCGGTGCTGGAGGTGGCGCTGATGGGCGCCGCCGGCGGCCGGGGGCTTTTTGCCAACCCCCGAGCGGAGGATGAAGCCTGCGCCCGGGACCAGCTGGCCGCCCTGGGCATCGCCGCCCTGGCGGACCGCAGCTACGCCCGCCTTTCCGGCGGCGAACGCCAGTTGGTGCTGGTCGCCCGGGCCCTGGCCCAGCGGGCGCGGATCCTGATCATGGACGAACCGACGGCCAACCTGGACTACGGCAACCAGGTGCGGGTCATGGAGCACATCGCCGCCCTGGCGGACCAGGGCTACGGGATCATCCTTTCCACGCATAATCCGGAGCACGCCTTTCTATGGTCCCACCGGGCGATGGTGCTGCTGGACGGCCGCATTCAGGCCGAGGGACTTCCCGCCGCGGTGCTGACCGAGGAAGTACTGGCAAAACTGTACGGCGTTCCGGTCAGGCTTTTCCCCGTGGGCGGCGGCGCCTACGCCGGATACCGGGCCTGCCTTCCCGTCCCGGCGGCGGGGGTCTCCGGCGGATGGTCGGAGGAAGCCGCAAGATGATGATTGTATCTGCCGCGTTCCGGGCAGGGACGCCGATATCCGTCAAGTGAGGTTTGCCATGCGGAAAAGAAGTGTCCGTCCTTTGGTCTTGGTCATCGCGGTTCTTTTGTCCAGCCCGGTTTGGGCGCAGAACGGCCCGGGAAAAGGATCAGCCCCGGGCGGTGGGCTGCGGGACTATACGGATGCCCTGGGCCGCGCCGTGGAGCTCCCCCGGGACCTGCGGCGGGTTGCCCCTTCGGGGTTCATGGCGCAGATGTTCCTCTACGCCCTGGCCCCGGACCGGCTGGTCGGGCTGGCTTCCAAACCCTCGGAATCCATGAAGCGGTATCTGCTGCGGAGCGTCGCCGACCTGCCGATCTTCGGCCAGTTCTACGGCATCGCGTCCAACCTCAACCTGGAAGCCCTCATCGCCGCGGATCCGGAGGTGATCATCGACGTCGGGGAACCCAAAAAAAATATGCGCCAGGACCTGGACTCGATCCAGCACCGGACGGGCATCCCCGTCGTGTTCATCCCGGCCGCGGACTTTGAAAGCTACGGGGCGGCGTTTCGGACCCTGGGCGGCTTGCTGGGCGAACCGGCTGCGGCGGAAGCCCTGGCCCGTTTCAGCGAAGAAGCCGTCGCCCGGGCTGCCGCCGAGTCTGCGGCGGCCAAGCAGGAATCCCCTCCCGTACGCGTGTACTACGGAGAAGGAAAATCCGGCCTGCAGACGGTGGCCGCCGGGACGCTGCACTCCCAGACGATCGACCGCACGGGCGCCGTCAACGTGGCCGTCCTGCCGGAAAACGCCGGGGCGGGGGGCACCCAGGTCAGCATGGAACAGCTGCTGCTCTGGGATCCGGACCTGATCGTCCTGGGCTACGGGGCGACCGCCGCGGTGGTGGACCAGGACCCGGTCTGGCGGGAACTGCGGGCGGTCAGAGCGGGGCGGGTGTATTCCATTCCCAGCGAACCCTACGGCTGGCTGGGACGGCCGCCGGCGGTCAACCGGCTGATCGGCTTATACTGGCTGGGCGCGCTGTGCCGCCCCGACCGCTACCCCGGGGACGAGCTGGCTTCCCGGGTGCGGACCTTCCATCGCCTTTTCTACCATTACGACCTGAACGACGCGGAACTGGATGCCTTTCTCCGTACGGGACGCTGAACCGCCGGGATCGCGGCGGCTCCGGCCTCCCGGCGCGGCAGAGGTTAAAGGGCAACCTCCCTTTGCCAAATCCGACCCGGCAGTGTAGACTGTGGTCATCGTATGAAAGTCAGAAACGGAATTTTCAGGCTCACCTGCCGCGTGCTCTTCGAATCTTTGGGCAAGGATATGGTGGTGCGCATCGCCCGGACCATGATCCCGGGCTACGATATCCACGAACGTTCGGGCATTCCGGAAAACATCCCCATCACGGTGCAGACCGCCGCCGAGCAGATCGTGCGGGACGTGATCGAGACGGGCCGGTTCCTGCAGCTGATCGAGTTCCTGATCGTCATGGATTCGGGCGGCTATATGGGTCGGGAGTACCCGCTGCTGCACCTGGGCGAGCTGGTCAAGGCCATCCAGGCCGAAGGATACCGCTACGACCGCGCGACGGGGCTGTTCATGGAAGACTCCAAGGACAAGGTCAGCGTGAATTGGGGACGGCTGGCGGACGGCGAAGAGCGGCAGTTCGCGCTGCTGCGGCTGGATATCGTCCAAAATTCCATCCTGGTGAAGGAAAATGAAAAAGTCCGCATCGAGGCGGCCTACGCGGAGCTGCGCGGCATCGTCTCCCGGGCCGTGGTTTCCCGCATGGGCCGGGTCTGGCTCTGGGAGGGCGACGGTTGTCTGTGCGGTTTTCTGTTCGGCAAGAAGGGACGGTCCGCCATCCTGGCGGGAATGGAAATACTGCACGAGCTGTACTTCTTCAACCGGCTGCTCAACCCGCTGTCCGCGCCCCTCAAGGTCCGCGTCGCCGCCCACGGCGGTCCCTTGCGCTATATCGCGGATCCGGACGCCCTGAAGAAGGCGGAAACCATCCGGGAAGTCACGGACATGGAAGCCCGGTATACCGCCGCGGACAGCCTCTGCGTTTCGGCCAACCTGTTCCTCTCCATGGACCGGGTCATCCAGGACCGGTTCCGGCCGGAAAGGGCGCAAGGCGGGATGAAGCTCCGGCACTACGCGATAGAAGTGGAGCAAGCATGACCATCCATGTTTTTTCCCGGGATGCGGCGGCGGCGGAACTGTTCAGGGGACGTTCCCTGCCGGAGGTTCGGCTCCAGGACCCGGACGCCCTCCCGGACTGCGCCTGCGCGGCGGAAGACCTCGTGTATCTGGACACGGCGGGCATGGACGAGGCGGCCTATAAAAAAAACCTGCGCCGGCTCAAGTCGCTGGGCGCGGCGGTCTCCTGGGGGGTAATCGATTCGGCGGACCTGGAGGGTGATCCGGCGGCGCTCTTTCAGGAAGGGGCGGCGGATTTTATCGGTGCGGCCCTGCTGCGCCGCGGCCCCGGGGGTGCCCGGCTGAAGCGGGTGCTGGAGTACGTCCGGCGATCCGGACCGGGGGCGGGGGCCTCTGCTCCGGAAACGGCCGACGGCGGGTCCGCCTTTCCCGGCTGGAGCAAGATCAAACCCGGCGAAGTCCACGAATTCCATTTTCTCTACGTGGGGCCCGAAAACCAGGGCGCCCTCAAAACGCGGCTGGGGGAGGGCGGTTTTACCGTCCTGCGGGACCGGCTAAAAAATTATCTGGTCCAGGCGCTCTCGTCGTCGGAAGCCCTGGTCTGGATGCAGAGCGAGGCGTCCATCCTGCTGCTGCTGCCGGTGGAAGCGGACCGTTCCGGCCGCATCGTCGAGTCCTGCCTGCGCATCCTGCTCAATCTGCCCTTGGTCATCTACGAACAGCTCGGCCTGGAAATTCCCCTGCCCCTGATCTTCGCCCTGCACCGGGGCCGTACCCTGTTCCAGGCGCCGGGCAATACGGGGACCGTCGTTTCCGAAGATGTCAACTTCATTTTTCATCTGGGTGCCAAAAAAGCCGCCCCCGGTCGGCTGACCCTGAGCAGGGAAGCCCTTCCGGCGGTGCCGCCCCGCCTGGCGGACCTGTTCGTTCCCGCCGGGAATTTTGAAGGCCAGGATCTGCTGCATTCCCGAAGGTTTCTCTAGCCCGGGGCCGCCGCCGGACCCTGGGTGCCTCCTCCTCGCCGGCGTCCCCCGGGGGGATGAAAAATCCAGCGGCCCGCTTCGTTTATACTTGACTTGTATACAATCTGGTATATAATGTCGTGAGCAAAGCAAAGCTCAGGACGGGGGACAGCATGAAACGCTTGACGGTGCGCAAGAATTCCTACGTGGATTCGGTTTTCCTGATGCTTTTGAGCAAGGAACTGGAAGAGCGGCCCGACGTGATCTCCGCCACCGTGACCATGGGCACCCCCATGAACCTGGATCTGCTCCGGGAGCAGGGGTACGCCGCGGACGCCCTGGCCGGCGCCGGTCCGGCGGACCTGGTCATCGCCCTGGAGTGCGATTCCGAGGCGGCCTTCGAGGCCGCGTTCCAGGCGGCCGCGGACAACCTGTCGGGCAAGAAGAAAAAGACCGCTTCCGGCGAAGCCGTCGTCGCGCCCCATTCCCTGGACGGCGCCCGGGAAGTACTGCCGGACGCCAATATTGCCCTCATTTCCCTGCCCGGCGCCTACGTGTCCCGGGAGGTCCGCAAAGCGCTGAAAGCCGGACTGCACGTGATGCTTTTTTCCGACAACGTGTCCCTGGAAGACGAAATCGCGCTCAAGGAAGAAGCCCGGCGGCAGGGTCTGCTGCTGATGGGTCCGGACTGCGGCACGGCCATCATCAACGGCAAGCCGCTCTGCTTCGCCAACGTGGTCGGCCGGGGGGCGGTGGGCATCGTGGCCGCTTCGGGCACGGGTCTGCAGGAAGTTTCCTGTCTGGTGGACCGCTACGGCAGCGGCGTCAGCCAGGCCATCGGCACCGGCGGCCGGGACCTGAAGAACGCCCGGGTCGGCGGGACCACCATGCTGATGGGCATCGAAGCCCTGGGCGCCGACCCGGCCACCCGGGTGATCCTGGTGGTGTCCAAGCCGCCGGCCCCGGAAGTGGCCGCCAAGGTTGTGGCGGCGCTGGAGCAGACCGGCAAGCCGGCGGTGGTGCACTTCATCGGCCTGGACGCCCCCGAGGGGCCTGCGGGGCGCATCCGCTGGGCCGCCAACCTGGAAGAAGCCGCCCGGTTGGGCGTGGAGCTTTCCGGCGGTCCCGCCGCCCGGGACAGCCGTTGGCCCTTCGACGAGTCTGAAGCGGTCATTGAAGATCTGGTGGAGCGGGAAACCGCGGACATGGCCAAAAACCAGAAGTACATCCGGGGCTACTATACCGGCGGCACCCTGGCGGACGAAGCCTGGCTGCTGCTGCACCGGCTGACCGGCGCGGTGTACTCCAACAACCAGACCGATCCGGCTTTTGTGCCCCAGGATCCCAAGAAATCCGTCGGCCATACCGTGGTCGACCTGGGGGACGACGTGTTCACCGTGGGGCGGCCCCATCCCATGATCGACCCCAGCACCCGCACGGACCGCATCGACGAGGAACGGGAGGACGCCGGGATCGCCGTCATGCTCGTGGACTGCGTGCTGGGCTACGGGTCCCACGCCGATCCTGCGGGGGCCATGATTCCGTCGCTGACGGCGGCTAAAAAGGCGGCGGTCCAGCGGGGCGGCTATCTGCCGGTCATCGCTTCGGTCACCGGCACGCCCGGGGACTTCCAGGGCTTTGAAGCCCAGGTCGCCAAGCTCCGGCAGGCGGGCGTCATCGTCATGCCCTCCAACTACCAGGCATCCATGCTGGCGGTGCGGATCATGGAAAAGGTGACGGGCACCAAGACAGCGCCGCGCAAAGCCGTCGCCTTCAAGGCGGTTCCGTCCGCCGACGCGCGGACGGCGGCGCCCGGCGCCGGTCCCGCGCGCATCCTGGAACTTTTTTCCCGGGAACTGTCCGCGGTCAACCTGGGACTGGAATCCTTCGCCGACAACCTGGCCGCCGTGGATACCCCGGTGGCGCACGTGGAATGGATGCCTCCCGCAGGCGGCGACGCGGCGATGATCGCCGTGCTGGACCGCCTGGCCAGAGGCACGACGGTGGACGTCGAGGCGGCCAATGCGGAAGCGGTGGAGCGCATCCTGGCGGGTAAGCCGGTGATCGTGGGCATCGGCACCGCCCGGGACGTGGTGCCCGGCATGCGGCCGAACCTGGTCCTGCACGCCGGTCCCCCGGTCAGCTGGGAAAAGATGTGCGGACCGATGCGCGGCGCCGTCATCGGCGGCCTGATCTACGAAGGGCTGGCGTCCAACCAGCAGGAAGCGGAAAAGCTGGCCGCTTCGGGGCGCATCGACTTTGAACCCTGCCATCACCACGCCGCGGTGGGCCCCATGGCGGGGGTCATGACCAGCCGCATGCCGGTCTGGATCCTCAAGAACGAAACCTACGGCAACCTGGCCTACGCCACGCTGAACGAAGGCCTGGGCAAGGTGCTGCGCTACGGCGCCTTCTCGGCGGAAGTGCTGGACCGGCTGCGCTGGATGGAAGGCGAACTGGCGCCCATCCTGGCCAAGGCCGTGGCGCGCCACGGTCCCATCGACCTGCGCAGCCTGATCGTGCAGGCCCTGCAGATGGGCGACGAGGGGCACAACCGCAACCGCGCGGGCACCTCCCTGGTCATCCGCGAACTGGCGCCCCATCTGGTGATGCTGGGCGAAAAACCCGAAGCCATCGAGCGGATCCTCAACTTCATGCACGGCAATGACCATTTCTTCCTGAACCTTTCCATGCCCGCCGCCAAGTGCGTGCTGGACGCCGCCGCGGGCATCCCGGGCAGCACCATCATCACCGTGCAGGCCCGCAACGGCACGGAGTTCGGCATCCGGATTTCCGGCCTGGGGGACCGCTGGTTCACCGGTCCCGCGGGCATCGTCCAGGGGCTCTACCTGCCCGGCTTCGGGCCCGCCGACGCGGCGCCGGACATCGGCGATTCGGTCATCACCGAGACCGCCGGCATCGGCGGCTTCGCCATGGCCGCCGCGCCGGCCATCGTCAAGTTCGTCGGCGGCAGTCCGGCGGACGCCATCGCCTACACCAGGCGGATGTACGAGATCACCGTCGCCGAAAGCCGGGAGTACCGCATTCCCGTGCTGGACTTCCGGGGCACGCCCACGGGCATCGACCTGCGCAAGGTGGTGGAGACGGGCATCCTGCCGGTGATCAACACCGGCATCGCCCACAAGACCCCCGGCGTGGGCATGGTGGGCGCCGGCCTGGTGGAGCCCCCGGTCAACTGCTACCGGGACGCCCTAGCGGCGTTTGCTGAAAAGTATGCCAAGTGACGCGTCCCGCGGGG
>DYPP01000014.1:0-1976 GCA_020719845.1 Treponema denticola
CGCGCCGTCCGTAGGCGACGCTGCGGAGCGGGCCCGGGCCTTTATGGCCACCCAGGCGGTACTCCTGTCTTTGGCGGGTCTGCCGGCGGTCTACTTCCACAGCTGGGTCGGTTCGGAAGCCTGGACGGCGGGTCCGGAACTTTTAGGCTACAATCGGGCGATAAACCGGGAAAAACCGCCGATAAACAAGGTAGAGGCCGAATTGCAGGATCCCGAAAGCTTCCGTGCCCGGGTCTACGCCGCCTTCCGGCGACTGCTGGCCTTCCGGCGGGCCGAGCCGGCCTTTGCGCCGGCCTGCGGCCAGCGGGTCGTGCCCGCAGCGGGGGCGGTATTTGCGGTCCTGCGCGGCCCGGACGCCGCCGGCCGCCGCGTGCTGTGCGCCCAGAACCTGGCCGGGACCGCTGCGGCGCTGCGCCTGCCCCCCGAGCTGGGCGGCGCCGTCCTGCAGCTTTCGCCCGGGGAAACCCGTTGGCTGGCCGAGGGCGGCGACCGGGAACCGGCGGAAATACGAATTTAGGAGATAAGCCATGTACCTGACCAGATCGGCAAAAATCGAACGGATCGGCTTTGTCTCCACCCGCTTCAAGGGCACCGACGGCGTGTCCATGGAAACCGTCAAATGGCGGGCCGCCCTGGAACGGATGGGCTACGAGTGCTTCTTTTTTTCCGGACAGTCCGACTGGGATCCGGAAAAATCGATGGTCGTGGAAGAAGCCTTCTTCGGCCATCCGCTGATCGTGGACATCCAGGAGCGCTGCTTCGGCACCACCGTCCGCAGCGAGGGACTCTCGGGTGAAATCCAAGCCATCCGTTTCCGGCTGAAGCGGGCGCTCTACGACTTTACCGAAACCTTCAACATTCACCTGCTGATCGTGGAGAACGCCCTGACCATCCCCATGAACGTCCCCCTGGGCTTGGCCATCACCGAATTCATCGCCGAAACGGGCATTCCCACCATCGCCCACCACCACGATTTTGCCTGGGAACGCCAGCGTTTCGCGGTCAACGCCGTGGAAGACTACCTGGCCATGGCTTTTCCGCCCCGGCTGCATACCATCAACCACGTAGTGATCAACACCGAAGGCCGCCGGCAGCTGTCCTACCGCTGCGGCCTGTCTTCCATCGTCATTCCCAACGTATTCGACTTCCACAGCCAGCCGCCGGAGCTGGACGATTATGGCCGGGGGTTCCGGCAGGACCTGGGCGTCGCCGACGACGAGGTGCTTTTGCTGCAGCCGACGCGGATGATCGCCCGCAAGGGCATCGAGCACGCCATCGAGCTGGCGGGACGCCTGAAGGACAAGAAGGCCAAACTGCTGATCAGCCATCAGGAACGGGACGAAGGGTCGGACTACTACAATCGGACGATGGACTACGCGGCTCTGCTGGGGGTGGAAGTGATCGTCAAGCCCGAGCTGATCGGCGCCGAACGGGGGCGCACCGAGACGGGCGCCAAACGCTACAGCCTGTGGGACTGCTACCTGAACGCCGACTTTGTGACCTATCCTTCCACCTACGAAGGCTTCGGCAACGCCTTTCTGGAAGCCGTCTGGTTCCGGAAGCCCATCTTGGTCAACCGCTACAGCATCTTCCAGACCGACATCGAACCCGTGGACTTCGACGTGGTGATGATGGACAGCTACGTCACTCCGGAAACCGTAGAGTCGGTGCGCATCATCCTGGATACCCCGGAAGCGGTGCAGATCATGACCGCCAAGAACTTCGAGCTGGGCAAGCGCTTCTTTTCCCTGGAACTGCTCCAGCAGCGCCTGCAGCAGGTGATGATGAACTTCGGCCAGGTCTAGGGGGGTGTTCAGGCCTGCTTGGCTTCGGTACGGAGAACGTCTCTCGTCATTGTCCCCTGCTCCCCCTGCTCCTCACCCGGTAAAATCGGTTATTCTTCCACTCCCCCTTTCCCAGAAGGATGATTTTAGGTTAAAACCTTGTGTAGTCCGATGAAGCCTGCGGTGAAGCCT
>DYPP01000014.1:2076-31482 GCA_020719845.1 Treponema denticola
CGGTGAAGCCTACGGTGAAGCCTGCGGCTTTGTCGCCCCACAAGGAGTGAACCGTGAAAAGAATCGCCGTTATCGCAACCCTTGCCCTGCTGAATAGCCTGCCGGCCTTTGCCGGCGGCGCCAAGGAAGCCGCCCCGCAAGAGCTGGTCATCGGGCTGCAGGCGCCCATTTCGGGCGCCTACGCCGCGGAAGGTCAATGGGCGCGTCAAAGCGCCGAGATGGCCGCATCCCTGATCAACGCCAAGGGCGGGGTGCTGGGCATGCCGATCAAGATCGAACTGGCCGACGACGCGGGCAATCCCAAGGATTCCGCGCTGGCCGCCCAGAAGCTCATTTCCAAGGGCGTCAAGCTGGTGGTGGGCTCCTACGGTTCGGGCATCACCATTCCCGCCGCCGACCTCTACGACGCCAAGGGCGTCGTCTCCGTGGGCTACGGCTGCACCGCCGTCCGGCTGACCATGGAGAAGCAGCGCCCCTACTTCTTCCGCACCTGCGGCCGCGACGACACCCAGTCGGCGTTCTTCGCCCAGGTGGTGGAAAACTTGGGCGCCAAGCGGGTCGCCATCATGCACGACAATTCGGACTACGGCAAAGGCGTGGCGGTGGACGCTCAACGTTTTCTGGAACCCCTGGTGGCCGCCGGCAAGACCGAAATCATCTACTACGACGCGATTACCCCGGGAAACACCGACTACAATGCCGCCGTCCAGAAGCTCAAGACCCTCCAGCCGGACCTCTGGTTCTATACTTCCTACTACAGCGAAGCCGGCCTGCTGATCAAGCAAGCCCGTCAGGCCGGTCTGGATTGCCTCTTTGTGGGCTCCAACGCCGTTCCCAACCCGGAATTCGTCAAGATCGCGGGCAACGCCGCCGTCAAGGGCACGCTCATGCTGAACGAACCCATGCCGCAATTCCTTTCCACCCCCGAGGCTTCCGAGTTCCTGGACGCCTACAAGGCCAAATACGGCGAAATCCCCGGTTCCATCTGGGCCGTCTACGCGGCCGACGCCGTCAACGCCCTGGCAGCCGCAGTGAAGGCGGCAAACTCGACGGACCCCGTGGCGGTTTCCGCCGCCATGCGCGCCCTTTCCGGCGCCAAGGGCATCACCGGGGAGCTCATGTTCGACGGGCGCGGGGACCGCAGGAACGTGCCCTACCAGCTCTACGTCTACGACGAGGCGGGCGAACTCTCCCCCCACGCGCTTCCCTGATCGAGCCTGAAGGAATCCGGTAGATGACCGCCTTTTTTGCGCAATTGCTGAACGGACTCACTATCGGATCCTTCTACGCCCTGGTAGCCCTGGGATACTCCATGGTCTTCGGGGTGCTGAAGCTGATCAATTTTGCCCACGGCGACCTGTTCACCCTGGGCGCGTATCTGGGATTTTCCTGCCTGGTGGGCACCGCCGGCTGGCTCGCCGGGCTGGGCAACCCCTGGGTGGGCATCGCCCTTTCCCTGGGCGTCGCGGCGGTCGGGGTGGCCGCGGCGGGGCTCATCGTGGAGAACCTGGCCTACCGTCCGGTCTACCGCGCCGGACGCCTGCCGCTGGTGGTCTCCGCCCTGGGCATCAGCATCGTCATCCAGAACTCGGTGATGGTGATCTGGGGCCCGCGCTACCAATCTTTTCCCACCGAACTCGTCCCCCAGCTTTCCTTCGGCAACGGCGATTTCCGCATCACCGTCCTGCAGATTTTCATCCTCGTCTTTTCCCTCGTGCTGATGGGCGCCGTGTGGTTCGTGATCGAAAAGACGAGCTTCGGCATCGCCGTCCGCGCCGCGGCGCTGGACCGCGAGACGGCCACCCTGCTGGGCATCAACTACCGCTCCGTGGTCCGTTTCATCTTCATTCTGGGCCCCGGCCTGGGCGGCATCGCCGGCGTCATGGTGGGCGCCCACTACGGCCGCATCTCCTTCACCATGGGCTGGGTCTACGCCCTCAAGGCCTTTACCGCGACCATCCTGGGCGGCATCGGCAACATTCCGGGCGCCATGATCGGCGGCCTGCTCCTGGGAGTGCTTGAAAACCTGTTTTCCTATTACGTCTCCGACTCGTGGAGCGACATTTTCGCCACCCTCGTCCTCATCGTCGTCCTGGTCTTCCGCCCCACGGGCCTGCTGGGCGAACGCAAGGCAGACAAGGTATGAAGGCGCATGCGGTTTGAGGGGATCAAGATGAAAACCAGTCCGGCGCGTTGGGCGATGAAATTCCTGCCCCTGGTCGCGTTGATCGTCCTTTTTCCGTTTTTCCCCTTCGTCAACGACTACTGGATCGACGTGGGCTTCCTGGTGGGCATCTACGTCCTGCTGGGACTTTCCCTCAATATAGTCCTGGGCGAAGTGGGACTGTTCGACCTGGGCCATATCGCCTTCTACGCCATCGGCGCGTACGCTACGGCCATACTCAACACCCGTTTCAACCTGCCCATCCTGGCGCTTCTGCCGCTATCCGCCCTGGCCGCGGCGGGCTTTGCCTGGCTGGTCACCACCCCGGTCATCCACCTGCAGGGCGACTACCTGTGCATCGTCACCATCGGCATCGGCGAGATCGTCCGGCTGGTGGCCGAACGGGACCCCTTCGGCCTAACCCGCGGCGCCAACGGCATCACCGGCATAGACCCGGTCGCCTTCGGCCCGCTGCGGCTGGACACCTCCGTTTCGTCCTACTTCTTCATCTGGCCGGCGCTGGCGCTGGTGGTGGCCGGCCTGTTGAATTTGCAGAAATCCCGCCAGGGACGCGCGTGGAACTACATACGGGAAGACGAGATCGCCGCCGGGGCCATGGGGGTGGACGTCCGCTCCGCCAAGCGCCTGGCCTTCGTCATCGGCGCCGCTTTGGCCGGGGTCGCCGGCAACCTCTACGCCGCAAAATTCCAGGTGATCGCCCCCTCGGGCTTCACCTTCATGGAATCCACCCTGCTGTTCTGCATCGTCCTTTTGGGCGGGCTGGGGTCCATCCCCGGCACCATCCTGGGCGCGGCCGCGGTGGTCATCTTTCCGGAAATCTTCCGCGACGCCGCCCAGTACCGCATGCTCCTGTTCGGAGCCGCCCTGGCGGCCATGATGATCTTCAAGCCCGCCGGTTTGTTGCCCCGCCGCCGGTCCGGCCTGGGTCTGGCAGGGCTGGGCATCAGACTGACTCCGGACCTGCAGGCCAGGCTGGAAAGCGGGGTCAGGCCCCCCAACCTCAAGCGCGTAGGCCGGGACCACCGAGCTTCGGGCAGCCGGGGCGCGGCGCCGGAAAAAGGGGCCAGCCTGCTGCGGGTCGAAAACCTGTCGCTGCGTTTCGGGGGGCTCGCGGCGCTGGAAAAGGTCAGCATCGACGTTAAAACCGCTTCCATCACCGCCCTGATCGGCCCCAACGGAGCCGGCAAGACCAGCCTGTTCAACGTCATCTCGGGCATCTACAAACCGGTGGCGGGCAAGGTGCTTTTTGCGGGCCAGGACATAACCGGGATGAAAACCCATAAGGTGGTCCGGTCCGGCATAGCCAGAACCTTCCAGAACATCAGGCTCTTCCCCACCCTTTCGTGCCTGGAAAACGTCATGTGCGGTCCCCACGTCCACGCCTCCATGGGCATCTGGCCCGCCATCTTCCGATTGCCCGCCCAACGCCGGGAAGAAGAGCGCATCCTGGAAATCGCCGCCTGGAGGCTGCGCCAGGTGGGCTTGTGGGAAAGCCGCGACGAGCTGGCGGCGAGCCTGCCGTACGGAAAGAAGCGCTTGCTGGAAATCGCCCGTGCCCTGGCTACCAGCCCGGAACTGCTCGTGCTGGACGAACCGAGTTCGGGCCTGAACGACGCCGAATCGGCGGAGCTCATGGACCTGCTGAGGTCCATCCGGGCGGAGGGAGTTACCCTCCTTTTGATCGAGCACGACATGAACGTGGTCATGGGCATCTCCGACGAAGTGGTCGTCCTGGCCGAGGGCGAGCTGATCGCCTCCGGGTCCCCGGCCACCATCTACGACCACCCCGCCGTCGTTTCGGCCTACCTGGGAGGCGCCGAATGAGCGCAGTCCTCCGGATACGCGCCCTCTCCGTGCGCTACGGTACGGTACAAGCCATCCGGAAGCTCGACCTGGACCTGGCGGAGGGCGAGATTCTGGCCGTCCTGGGCGCGAACGGCGCGGGCAAGTCCTCCCTGCTCAAGACCATCTCGGGCCTGGTGAAAGCCGAGTCCGGCAGCGTCCGCTACGGGGAGACGGACCTGTTCTCGGTCCCGCCCCACGACCTGGTGCGCCTGGGCATCGCCCACGTGCCGGAAGGGCGGCGCGTATTCTCCACCCTGACGGTGGAGGAAAACCTGCGCCTGGGCGTCCACGCCCTGCGGGACCGAAGCGCCGGAGCGGAATACGGTAAAAGCCGGGACTACTGTTTTTCGCTGTTCCCCATCCTGAAAGCCCGACGGCGCCAGTTGGCCGGCACCCTTTCCGGCGGCGAACAGCAGATGCTGGCCATCGCCCGCGCCCTGGTCGCCAAGCCCCGCCTGCTGCTGATGGACGAGCCGTCCCTGGGCCTGGCTCCCATCGTCATCAAGGAAATCTTCCGGACCATAGCCGCCATCCGCCGGGAAGAAGGCCTGTCCATCCTCCTGGTGGAGCAGAACGCCCGCCAGGCCCTGGCCGTCGCCGACCGCGCCATCATCCTGGAACTGGGCGCCGTCGCCATGCAGGGCAACGCCCGCGACCTGGCCAACGACGAGGGCCTGAAAGCCGCCTACCTGGGCGGCCACGCGATGAGGTCAACAGGTCATTGAAATAGCCCGCATGTGCGGTTTTTTCAAAACTCTTGCTATCGGTCAGGCTTGCTTGGCTTCGTTCCAGTAGGCGTCCATCCGGTCCAGGTTGGCGGCTTCCAGGGGTTCTCCGGCTTCTTTCATCCGTTTTTCCACGTGCTTGAAGCGTTCGGTGAACTTGGTGTTGGTGCGCTGCAGGGCCACCGAAGGGTCCACCTTCAGGTAGCGGCAGACGTTGACCACCGAAAACAGCAGGTCCCCGAGTTCGCCTTCCAGCGCGTCCCGGGCGGCTTCGGTTTTGGCTTCCCCGTGGTGTCGGCAGGCTTCCCGGGCTTCCCCCAGCTCTTCTTCGATCTTGCCCCAGACGCCGTCGATGGACGGCCAGTCGAAGCCGACCTTGGCCGCTTTCTTCTGCAGCTTGTAGGCCCGGTCCAGGGGCGGAATGGCCCGGGATACCTGGTCCAGCAGGGAATCCTTGGGTTTGCGGCCTTCCTGCTCCACTTTGATCCTGTCCCACTGGGTCAGCACGTCGGCGGCGGTTTTGGCGTCGCTTTCGCCGAAGACGTGGGGATGGCGCCGGACCAGCTTGTCGGCGACGACGGTCAGCGCATCCGCCACCGCGAACGAGCCTTCCTGCTCGTGCATGTAGGCGATCATGGTGGCCAGCAGAAAAATATCCCCCAGCTCTTCCTGGATGTGGGGCGGATCCGCGGCGTCGATGGCTTCGACGCACTCGTAGGTTTCCTCGATCAGGTCGCCCCGCAGGCTTTTGGGGGTCTGCTCGATGTCCCAGGGACAGCCGCCCTGGGGGGCGCGCAGGCGGCGGACGATGCCGTAGAGGCGGTCAAATGCTTCGGATGGGCCGGGCATGGTCAGGCGGTTCCCAGGGAACCTTGCGGCAGGCTCTGCTGTTCAGCGGGACGGCTGAAGGGTTCCGTCTCCAGGCAGCGGTGGTTGCGCCGTGCTTCGGACCAGATCGCCTGGAGCCTTTCCGGGCTTTCCAGCGCCATCAGGCGGCCGTCCCGGGCGACCTTCCGCTGGACATAATCCAGGCAGGATTCAAAGTTGACGTTGGCGATTTCCAGCGCCGCCCGGGGGTCGACCTGCAGGATGCGGCAGATGTCGATCACGGCGAACAGGAGTTCGCCCAATTCTTCCCGCAGCAGCAGGTGGGCTTCGTCCGGCGGCGCGACCGTCGGCGCGGACGGATCCCGTCCCTGGTCATGGCGGATACCGATGCGGGCGCCGAGGATGGAAAGGTCTTCCGCGGCGGCTTTGGCTTCCGCCAGCTCTTCGTTGATGCGGGACCACAAATCCCCGGTGTCGGTCCAATCCAGCCCCGCGTCGGCGGCCTGGTTCAGCAGTTGGGTCGCTTTTTCAAGCGGTGGTACCGCGCGTAGGTTGGTGAACACGTCGTCCTCCTTGTGGCAATAAAACAACCCTCTGTCCCGTCGACGAAACCGTATCGCCCGTTGCCGCGATTTTTTCGGTCCATCCAGGAGGCGGGAAACAAATAAACTATTCAACGTTACAATAAGTATATACCGATTTTAAACTCATTCCAGAGGCGGAAATAAAAATCGCGGCCCGGCGGGTCAGATCAGCCGTTTTTTGTTCCATTCCGGCAGCAGGCTTTCCGGACCGGCCAGCAAGGCCTGCCGGAGGGCTTCCGCCGCGGCGGACAGGACCGGGTCCAGCAGGGCCGCCTCGGCGGGGGTAAAGTCGGACAGCACCCAGCCGGAAATATCGTCGTGCCCCGGACGGCCGATGCCGACGCGCAGGCGCCAAAAATCCGCCGTTCCCAGCCGGGCTTTGAGCGAGCGCAGGCCGTTGTGCCCGCCCAGCCCGCCGGAAAACTTGAAGGAAACCGTCCCCAGGGGCAGTTCCAGCTCGTCGTGGACCACCAGGATTCGGGCCGGGGGAATTTTGAAAAAATCCGCCGCCGCGGCCACGGCGTCGCCGGAAAGGTTCATGTAGGTTTCGGGTTTGACCAGGTGGATCCGCGCCGGCCGGTCCGGCGGCCCGGCGGCGCCGGCTCCGAGCGGGTCCAGGCGGCCGCTGTCCAGGCCGGCGTACAAGCCCTTGAATTTCCGCTGCCAGGAAAGCTGCCCGTATTCGGGCAGCTGTTCGGCCAAAAGCCAGCCCGCGTTGTGCCGGTTTCCGGCGTATTCCTTGCCGTGGTTGCCCAGAAAAGCGACGAGTTCGATCATGGTTGTTTACAGGCTCCGGGGGACATAGTAGACTGGAATCCATCCCTTGGTAAAGGAAGCACCCCATGGACGTCGCGGGAATACGCCGCAGCAACGCAGAAACGCCGGCTCTGCCGGGTATGACCCTGTTTCGGTACCGCATCGACGGACCGGAGCCGGGCACGGACGTTGCCGTCATCGACGCTTTTGATTTTGCGGACCTGCCGGCGCTGGCCGGCGTGGATTCCGCCTGGGCCGCCGCCTTTTCCGGCTCCCCGGACCTGGCCGTCCAACCCGGGGGCTGGCAGTCCTGGTCCGCAGGCTGGGAACTGGCCGGCCGGGAACGCCTGCCCCGCCGGGTCCGCCTGGTGCCGGAGCTGATCCGCTACACCAACCGGGACGGCGATGATCCGGGGCGCGGGGAAATCGTCGGCCACTTCATCATGTACCTCCGCGCCGGGGACCGCTACCTCTGCCTGGCGTCACGGGACGGGGCGGGCTTGCCGCCCGTCAGCTGGCGCATCGACCGCCGCCGCCGCCGGATCACGGTGGAAGTGTACGCCGAAGGCAAGGCCTGGACCGACGGCCAGACCGTGGCGGAGCTCTACCTGTTCGGCGCCACCGGTTTTTTTGCCCTCAAAGACGCCCTGGGCGCGATCTACCGCCGCGCCGGCGGGCCAGTGCCCCGACAAGCCCTGCCCGGCGGCTACGCGTCCTGGTACAACCACTACACCCGCATCGACGAAGCGGTCATTCTGCGCGACCTGGAAGCCCTGGGGAGCACGGAAAACCTGATCAACCTGCGCTTTGTCCGCCGCGGGCTGCCGACGCTGTTCCAGATCGACGACGGTTGGGAGCGGGCGGTGGGCGATTGGGAAATCGACGAGGCCAAGTTTCCCCGGGGCCTGCGGCCGATCGCCGACCGCATCGCCGAACGGGGCTGCGTGCCCGGGTTGTGGCTGGCGCCCTTCCTGGTCACCCGGCGGGCCCGGATCTTTTCCGATAAACCCGAGTGGCTGCTGCGGGACGCGATGGGAAAGCCGGTGGCGGCGGGGTTCAACGACCGGTGGGACAACCGCTTCTTCTGCCTGGACCTGTCCCGGCCGGACGTGCTGGCCTACCTGCGGACCCTCATCGACCGGGCCGTCGACGACTGGGGCTTCCGCTTCCTCAAGCTGGATTTCATGTACGCCGGCCTGCTGGGCGGCCGCTTTGCCGCAGGCGGCGCGGCCTACGAGCACTACGCCCGGGCTTGCGCCCTGCTGACCGCCCGCACCGCCGCGGCCGACGGCGCCGGGGTCAGCTATCTGGGCTGCGGTGTGCCCTTCGGGCCCTCGTATCCCTGGTTCCCCCTGTCCCGGATCGGCGCGGACACCCGGGAAACCTGGGACTGGCCCAAAGTCCGGCTGCTGGGGCACGTCGGGCGGCCCAGCGCCTACATCAGCCTGCGGGACACCATCGGCCGGACCTACCTGGACGGCACGGTATTCAACAACGACCCGGATGTGCTATTCCTGCGTACGGCGAATTGCGCGCTGGACGAAACCGAGAAGGAACTGATCGCCCTGGTGAACTTCATGCTGGCCGGGCAGCTCATGTTTTCCGACGATGCTACGGGTCTGACTAGCGCGGACTTGGCGCTTACCCGGCGGCTGAACGCCCTCTTCGACGCCCTCGGGGCGGACGAATACGGCGCGGTGCGCCTGGAAAAGGACGTCTTCCGGCTGGAAAGCCGGAGCCGCCGCCTGCGGGGACTGATCAACCTGAAAAACCGCGCCTGGCGGCTGGACCGGTCCCGGGACCCGGACCTGTACGCCTACCTGGCCGGGGGAAGGGCCCTGGTGGACCACCGGACGGCCGTCGGCGCGGCGGCGCTGGGTTTTGCCCGCCGGACGATCACGCTGATAGCGGGAGACGGCGCCGCAACCTGACCGGTTTGGCCCGGGCTCCAAAGGAATGAAGATGGAAAAACGAATTTATGTCATCGGCCACCGCAATCCGGACACCGATTCGGTGGTGTCCGCCGCGGCCTACGCCCGGCTCAAAACCCTGCTGGGCCTGCCCAACTACCGGTCCGCCCGGGCGGGCAAGGTGAACCCCCAGACGGAGTATATCTTTGACCGCTTCGGGGTGCCGGTTCCGGAATTCCTCAACGACCTGGTGCCCAAGGTAGAATACTACCTGACCGATCCGCCGGCCACGGTGGACGCGGGCGTGCCGCTCTGGGAAGCCCTGGAACAGATGGAACGGGACTCGCTCAAGGTGTTGCCCATCGTGACCGCCGAAGGCCGCTACCGGAGCCTGCTGCACTACAACGCCTTTGCCCGCTACATCCTGCAGAAAATCAATCCCCACAAGAAGTCGGCCATTCCCACCTCCATCAACCTGCTGCTGGAAACCCTGCGCGCCCAGCCGATCGCCGTCTACGACGCCGAAGCGGTGCGCAAGTCGCTGATCGTGGTGGCCGCCTCGGCGGACGAATCGTTCCGACGCCACCTGGACGCCGAGCTGCCGGAGAACGCGCTGGTCATCGTCGGCGACCGCTTCGACATCCAGAAATACTGCATCGAGCGCAAAGTCCGGGCGCTGGTGATCACCAACGGCAATACGCTGGACAAGGACCTGATCGCCCTGGCGGAAAAGAACCGCGTCTCCGTCATGATCAGCCCCTTCGACACGTCCTCCACCTCGCTGCTGATCATCTATTCCACACCCGTGGGCTCCATGGGGGATGAAGCCGTGGCCGCGGTGCGCCTGCGGGACCCGGTGCGCAAGATCCGCGGCCCCCTTTCCCAGTCGGCGTCCCGCTGCCTGCCGGTGGTCGACGACGACGACCGGGTGGCGGGGGTCATCTATGAAGGCGACCTGATCAAGGACCCCAATATCGAAATCATCATGGTGGACCACAACGAGCCCACCCAGGCCATCGAAGGCATCGAAAACTACAAAATACAGGAAGTGATCGATCATCACCGGCTGGGCAATTTGTCCACCCGCTATCCCATCACCTTCATCAACAAGGTGGTGGGCGCCACCAGCACCATCATCACCAACCTTTACCGGGAACACAAGGTGCCCCTGGATCGGTCCATGGCCTCCATCCTGCTCTGCGGCATCCTGGCGGACACGCTGGTCCTGCAGTCGGCGACCACCACCGAAATCGACCGGGACGCGGCGGAGTACCTTTCTTCGGTGACCGGGCTGGAAATCGCGTCCCTGGGTCGTGACCTGATGAGCGCCGCCAGCCAGATCGGGTCCCGGCCGGCGGAAGAGCTGGTGCGCATGGACATGAAGGAATACCAGGAACAGGGCGCCGCCTTTACCGTCAGCCAGGTCGAAACGGACACGCCGGAGGATCTGGTGGCGCGGAAAGAAGAAATCCTGGCTGAACTGGGCGCGGTGCGGCGCTCGGGCAAGCGCCTGTTCAGCTCCCTGATGGTCACCGACGTGACCGAGCTGACTTCCCTGCTCTTCGTCGAAGGCGACAAGGGCTTTACCGGCACCCTGTCCTTCCCCAAATCCGAAGAGGGCGTCTACGTGCTCAAGGACATCGTCTCCCGCAAGAAGCAGCTGCTGCCGCTGCTGGCGGAACTGATCGAAAAAGCCCTCGTCGGGTGATCACTTCTCCGTCAGGCTGAAGATGCCGTCCCAGGTCGGGGCCGGCGGCGTCTTGATGAAGTTCTCGCTCCGCTTCAGGTAGGTCGCCGACGGGCCGTCGCCGCTGCGCTCGGCCACCAGGGCGCCGAAGGCGTCCGCCGCCTTTTTCCAGTCCTGGATGTCGAAGGCCACCTTGGCCTGCTCGAACCGTTCCAGAAAATCCAGCAGGGCCGGATCCGCCTCGGCGCGCAGCGCCGCCAGTTCCCAGAGCTGGACCGGCGCGTTGATGCCCACCACCCGGACGCGGTCGAAGCGACGATAGACGAACTCGTCCCCGGCCTCCCGTTTGACCGGGTCGGCGATCAGGATCCAGCTGCCGTACTGCTTGTTGACGCCTTCCAGCCGGGCCGCCAGGTTGACGGCGTTGCCCATGATGGTATAGTCCATCTTCCGTTCCGTGCCCATGTTGCCCACCACCATGTCGCCGGTATTGATGCCGATGCGGGTCAACAGCGGAGTAGGCGCCAGACCGTCGCGCAGGAATTCCTCGTTCATTTCGGCTTCCCGCTTCTTCATCAACAGCGCCGCCATGCAGGCCGCGTAGGCGTGCTTTTCGTTCGGCAGCGGAGCGCCGAAAAAGCTGATGATGGCGTCGCCTTCGTACTTGTCGATGGTGCCCCGGTTCTCCAGGACGATGTCGCTCATGCCCGACAGGTACTTGTTCAGCAGCTTGACCAGCTGTTCCGGGTCAAGCTGTTCGGAGACGGTGGAAAAGCCCTTGATGTCGGTGAACATGGCGGTCATCCATTTTTTGGCGCCCCCCAGTTTGAGCATCGCCGGGTTGGCCACGATCTCGTTGATCACGTCCCCGGACAGGTAGGTGCCGAAAGCCTTGCGCAAAAAGCTCTTTTCCCGCTCGGAAAAAATAAACGAAACCAGGGCGTAGCTGAAGAAGGACAGGAAGGTGGCCAGGATGGGCGCCAGCGTCGGGACGTAGATCCCGGTAAGATGGAACAGGCCGTAGGAAACGGCGAACAGGAACAGCGTCGCCCCCAGGCCCAGGGAAATCTGCCGGATGATGGTCAACCGCTCGATTCCCAGGATGATGACCAGGCTGAGCAGCACCGCCAGCGCCGAGCCCCACCAGCGGGGCAGCTCGCGGATGAAGTCCTGCTGCAGGATGGTATTGGCCGCGGCGGCGTGGGTGCCGACGTTGATGTATTGCTCGTCGAAGGGGTTGGCGCCCATATCGGTGGTGGCCGTCGCGGTCCAGCCGATGATGCAGTAGGCGTCGGTCAACCGCGCCCGCAGGTCTGCTTCCTGCCGGGTCAGCGTGGCGCTGATCTCCGCGCAGTTGCGGTGCAGGGCGGCAAAGCGCTCCGCGAAGGACGCGTACAGCTGCCGTTCTTCCGGCGCCGCTTCGGCGACCACCTGGGCCAGCAGGTCGGCCATGGCCGTGTCCCAGCGGGCGGCCAGGAAGGCGGCCCGCTGGTTCTTGTAGGCCGCCTTGGCGGCCAGCCAGGCTTCCCGGTCCCCTTCCGCCCCGCTTTCCAGCGCCTGAAGCCGCCGGGTTTCGGCGGCGGTCCAGGCTTCAAGCACCTTCTGCACCGGGTTGGCCCCGTCGATCAATACCCAGGATTCCATGGCCCCCAGGGCGCGCAGATTGGCCGCCAGCTCGTCCTCGTTGTCCCGGTACTCCAGCAGGCGGTAGAATGAAACGTGGGGCTCGAAACTGTCGGCGTACTTCTTTTTCGGCCAACGGATCAGCATGTAGCCGTCCTTGTCCACCGGAATGACGACGTCCCGGCTCTTCCCCTGGATCAGGGCATCCTTGAGGGTAATCCGGGAAGCTTCGGCGACGATGGTCGGTTGGCCGATCTTGTAGACCAGGGGCGAAAAAGCCAGCTGGAGATAGGCCTTGCCGTCGATCTCGTCCACCAGCTTGATCCGCCGCCGGACGCCGTCGGCGTCGATGCGCACGTTGGTAAAGCCCGCGCCCGCCGCCATGGCGCTGATTTCCGGAATCGGGACCAGAAAGTCCCGGGAATCCGTGACGATCGGCCGGGATGGGTAGAGTTTCGGGTAGGGGAACCGTTCGACCGCCAGATTTCTGAGCGCCGCCGGCGTACTGTCCACCACTTCGGTCTGCATGTTGAGGGTCACGAAGGCGCGGCCGAACAAGCGCATAGCCTGGCCCAGATAGGTGTCGTTCTCCACCGCCACCTGGCTGGTCTTCCGGTAGAGCGTGTCCTTTTCCGCTGTAATCAGGTCCACCAGCTGGCTGCCGTATTCCCCGGCGTCGGCCACGGACATGCTGCCCGAGGCCACGGCGTTGAACAGGGCGCCGACGTTGGAGCCCATCTCGTCGAAGACCCCGTCGAACTCGGATTTGAGGCCTCCCTCCAGATAGGTGCGGTCCACGCTCATGGGGCTTTTTTCCAGGTATTCGATATCGAAGACCGCGTAGCCGGCGTTGAACTCCGCCAGGGTTTCGACGCCCCGAGCCATCAGGCCCCGCGGCCAGGGCCAGGCGCCGACCCGGACGATGGATTCTTCGTCCACGTTCAAAAGCACAACGGACCGGTCTTCCATGGGTGCGGGCTTCAGGTGCAGAAACAGGTCGTAGATCCCGAACTCCAGGGTGCTCCAGGTGTCCAGCAGGTTGACGAAGGCAAAGATGCCCCCCAGGGCGAGGGGAATGGCCAGAAAACGCCGGTCCAGCTTCTTTTTGTCCATGGGAAGCTCCTTTTAGTATTCAAGCATAGCACAGAGGCGGAAGCATTGAAAGAATATTTTAGGGATGCCATGATGGCGGCATGAACAGTATCGATATCTATGGCTACGCGGACCAAAAGATCTGCGCCGGCTGCGAGGGAAACTGCGAAGACGGGGACTGCGCTCCCGGAACGCGCCGGTCTACCCGGGACCTGGTCGCCGAATTCCGGCGTCTGCTTGACCAGGCCGGGATCGCGGCGACGGTCGACTTCTACGAAGCCACGCCGGAAAACCTTGAACGGCATGCGGACGTGCAGCAGGTGCTGTCCATGGCGGAACTGACCCCGGCGGTGGTGCTCAACGGCAAGCTGCTGTTTTTCGGCGGGTTTTCTCCGGACGGACTGGTGGAAGAAGTACGAAGACGGGTTTGAAGCGGCTATCAGTCGGCGTTGCGGGCCAGCCGGAAGCCGACGGAATTGACCTTGAAGGTGGGGGCGTTCCAGTAGCGGTAGGTTACCCGCAGCAGCTGAACCGGGGTAAACCAGGCGCCGCCCCGGAGCACCTTCTGTCCCGGTCCCTGGGCCGCGCCTTCCGGGTCCTGGACCGCCGACCGGGGGTATTCGCCGTACCAGTCCCAGCACCACTCCCAGACGTTGCCGCTCAGGTCGTAGAGTCCGAGCTGGTTGGGCGCTTTGCCGGCTACGGGCTGGGTGGCCTTGACGCTGTTCTTTTCGTACCAGGCCACCTCGTCCGCCGCGGTTCCGCCGGAGTAGGGCGCCTTGTCCAGCGCTTCGCCCTCCGGGGCGCCCAGCCGGCCGCCTCGGGCGGCGTATTCCCATTCCGCCTCCGTGGGCAGCCGATAGCCGTTCGCCCGCCGGTTCCAGCGCACCTCGGCGCCGGAGATTTCGTAGGTCGGCTCCCGACCTTCGCGCAGGCTCAGGGCGTTGCAGAAGCCCAGCGCGTCGTACCAGGAAACGGACTCGACCGGTCGCTGCGGTCCGGGAAAGCGGGACGGGTTTTTGCCGGTCACGCTCTGCCAGAGCTCCTGGGTGGTTTCCGTCGCGGCGATCAGATAGCTGGAAACCGTGGCGGCGTGGGCGAATTCGTTGGCTTTGAACGGATCTTCCCGGCTACCCTGCCAGAAGGTGCCGCCTTCCACCAGGACCATCCGGGGCGTCTGCGCCTGTATCGCCGGCACCGCGCAGGCGGCTGCCAGGATGATGAAGAAACCGCGCAAACCGCCGGCGCGCCCGGGGTGGATCATCAAGGGCCGCCGGCCTACAGGTCGGCCCGTCGTTCCACGACCCGGGAAACAAGTCCGTATTTGACCGCTTCTTCGGCGTTCATCCAGAAATCGCGGTCCGTGTCTTTTTCCACCTGTTCAAACGAAACGCCCGTTTCCCGGGCGATCAGCCGGTTGATGCGCTCCCGCAGCTTGTCCAGTTCCCGGGCGTGGATCTCGATGTCCGTGGCCACGCCGCGGATGCCCGACAAGGGCTGATGGATCAGGTAGTGGCTGTTCGGCAGCCCGACGCGCCGTTCCCGGGGCGCGGCGATCAGGATGATGGACGCCGCGCTGGCCACCAGGCCCATGCCGATGGTCCACACCGGGGGCTTGATGAAACGGATCATGTCGAAGATGGCGTAGCCCGCGTCGGCGTCGCCGCCGGGACTGTCGATAAAGACCCGGATCGGGTCGTCGCCCATATCCTCGAGCAGAAGCAGTTGCCGTATCGTCCGTTCCGCCAGGTCCTTGTCGATCTCGCCGGACAGCAGGATGGTCCTGGTCTTCAGCATCTTGGCGATCAGCGGATCCGGTCCGCCCTGTTTGGTTTCTTCATTCGGTTCAGGCTGGTCCTCTTCGCCTGCGCGAAGCAGATACGCATCCGATTGATTCATTGTAGTGCCGCTCCTCTCCCGGATGCGCGCACCCGGTGGATTTTGTATGGTTCAATATAGCGATATATGAAGATGGGGTCAATCAATACCTTCCGGGGTCTTGTTTTTTACCCGGATCGCCTATAGGATTCGGGTTCTAACCGAACCGCAAGGAGATGAAATGAAAAAGACACTGGCACTGGTCGCGGCCCTGCTGGTCGCCTCGGGCGCTCTGTCCGCCCAGGCGGCGCCGAAAAAATTATTGAACCCGAAGGACTTTGAAAAATTCATTGCCGATATGCCCGGCATCATGCAGGAAGTGGAAGACCGGGGGTTGCCCGGTCCGGAAGGGGAAGAAGAAATGGACGGCGACGAATCCTTTGCCCAGGTCCCCTACCACGTTATGCTCCGCAAGGCAATGGACGAAATCCGGAAGGTTCCCGAGTGGAAGGGCATCCTGACCCGCCATGGCTGGAACGACCGCTTCTGGGATTACTTCTACACCACCATCCTGTCGCTGTACGTGGTCGCCTTTGAGCAGTACCCCGCGGAAAGCATGCCCCCGGAGGTAAAGAACCAGCTCAAGGCCAGCCGGGACACCATCCATGCCGATGACCTGGCCTTGGTGCGGAAGAACCTCGAGCGCGTTTCCAACGCCATGGCCGGGGCGGAGTAAGGGGTATCCTCACCGATTCCTGATCGTTTCCTCATCGTCGCCTGTCTTTTTTAGGGTAGACAGGAGCAAAGAGAGGGAACTCCGGTGATTGATCCGATCGCGGTCTGGAAGAATCTGGCCCAACGCAGACGCAAATATTTCATCGACGAGGTTCTGGGATCGGCGGCGGCCATGCCCCGTCCGGAATTTCTGGCCGCCCTGCACGCGGAGCTGGGCCTGGGCGCCGCCCAACCGGTGCATTTTTCGTTCGACGTCGAACTGGACACCCTGTACGCGGCGTTCAGCGCCGCCGCCGCGGACGGCGAAGTCGACGCCCTGCCGCCCATCGACGACCGGCGGGGCATCCTGGAGATGGACGGCTTCCGTTTCGACGCGGCGCTGGCCTACCGGGACGAGCCGACGGGGCCGGTCGACCTGGTCCTGCTGGTGGGGCGCAGCCGCGTCCGCTGGGATGGCCGGCGCATCCGCAAAGTGATGAGCCGTCTGCGCCACGTCTTCGGCGACGACGGCACCGCGGTCCCCGGGGCCTATCCCCACCTGGTGCTGCTCAGCCCGGAGCGGCCGACGATCCAGGTCAGCTCCCGCTGGCCGGCCTGGACGACCAGGCCGGACGGCAGCGCCTACTGGCTGAAGATGGGCCCGGCGGAACCGGAGCTGCGCGTCGTCCGCTGCGACAAGCGGGGCAAGAAGCGCCCCATCGGCGATTACTGGCGTATCACGAAAGACCGCTGATGTTCCCTTCCGCGTCGACGTCGATCCCCATGAAGGCGGGTTTGCTCGGCAGCCCCGGCATGGTGGTCATGTCGCCGCACAGGGGATAGACAAAGCCCGCCCCCGCGGCCAGGCGCAGTTCCCGGATGGGCAGGCGCCAGCCCTTGGGCGCCCCCTTCAGGGCCGGATCGTGGGACAGGGAATACTGGGTTTTGGCCATGCAGATCGGCAGCCCGCCGAAGCCGTCGGCGCCCAGCTTGTCCAGTTCGTCCCGGGCTCCGTCGCTGTAGTCCACGCCGTCGGCGCCGTACACGTTCTGGGCGATAGTCTCGATTTTGGCGCTCAGCGGCAGATCCAGGGGATACAGGAACTCGAATTTCGACGGCACGGCGCAGGCTTTTTCCACCGCCCGGGCCAGGTCGGCGGCGCCTTCGCCGCCGTCGGTAAAGTGCCGGGCCACCACCGCGTCCACCGCGCCGGCCTGGATCGCCGCCGACCGCACCAGGTCCCATTCCGCCTGGGTGTCCGTCGGAAAGGCGTTGATGGCCACCACCGCGGGCACGCCGAAACGGCGCACGATGCCCAGGTGGGCGGTCAGGTTGGCCAGCCCCGTTTTGAGCAGGTCCAGGTTTTCTTCCCGGTACTCCTGGGGCAGCGGCTTGCCCGGGGTCACCGCCGGCCCGCCGCCGTGGGACTTGAGCGCCCGGACCGTGGCCACCACCACCACCGCGTCCGGCGCCAGGCCGGAGGTCCGGCACTTGATGTCGAAGAACTTCTCCATGCCCATGTCGGCGCCGAAGCCGCTTTCGGTAATCACATAATCGGCGTAGCGGACGGCGATGCGGTCCGCCAGCACCGACGAGTTGCCGTGGGCGATGTTGGCGAAGGGGCCGGCGTGGATAAAAGCCGCCTGGCCTTCCAGGGTCTGCAGCAGGTTGGGTTTCAGGGCTTCCCGCAGCAGGGCGGCCATGGCGCCGGCCACGCCGAAGTCGTCGGCGCTCAGGGGCCGACCCTTGCCGTCGTAGGCAACCACCATCCGCCCCAGCCGGGCGCGCAGGTCGGTGATGTCCTGGGCCAGGGCCAGGATGGCCATGACCTCGCTGGCCACGGAGATGTCGAACCGGGACTGGCGCAGGGGCCCGTTGTCCCGGTCGCCCAGGCCGATCAGGATGTTCCGCAGCACCCGGTCGTTCATGTCCACGACCCGGCCGATGCCGACCCGGTAGGGGTCCACGCCCAGCTTTTTGAGGCCGATCTTTTCAAAATAGGTTTCCGACCAGCGGGATTCATGGTAGATGCGGGCGTCCACCGCGGCGGCGCAGAGGTTGTGGGCCGCAGAAACGGCGTGGATGTCGCCGGTCAGGTGCAGGTTGATGTCTTCCATGGGGACCACCTGGCTGTAGCCGCCGCCGGCGGCGCCGCCCTTGATGCCGAAGGTGGGTCCCATGGACGGCTGGCGCAGGGTGGCGACGGCCTTGCGGCCCAAAAATCCCAGGCCCTGCACCAGTCCGACGGTGGTCGTCGTCTTGCCTTCGCCCAGGGGCGTGGGACTGATGGCGGTGACGTCCACGTATTTGGCCCGTTTGGCGCCGGTTTCGGCTTCCCGCAGCAGGCGCCAGTCTATCTTGGCCTTGTACCGGCCGTAGTTGTCCACGTAGCGGGCGTCGATGCCCAGGTTGGAGGCGATGGTATTGATCGGCTCCAGCCGCGCCGACTGGGCGATGGTGATGTCCTGGGGAACGGGCAGAATCTTTTGTACAGCCATTTGCGAACTCTCCTTAATTAAAGTACGGTCCGTCAGTGTACCCCGATCCTGGCCGTTTGGCAACATAAAGAATGTTCCCCCGGGGCTTGATGGCAAAGTCCGCCGGATTGTGGTATATTATAGACAGGCTATGAAGGGCAAATGGTTCGCCGCAGGTACACTCGTCGCTGGCTTGACGGTCTTTTTGACCGGCTGCGGCGACGTCTACACCAGCCTTGCCGTGGAAGAAACCTACAGCGTGGCCACCTTTTTGGGGTCCCGCAACCTGGACGATTACGCCCTGGTTCGGGCCGGAGACCAGCTGCGGCCCGTCTTTCTGGCCCCCGTCGCGGATGATCCCGACCTGACCGGCCTTTCCGTCGTCCTGCTGGACGCCTCCGGCCGCCAGGCGGGGGACGAACTGGTCTATTCCACCCTGTCCGAAGTCGACAGCCCGGAAGGCAGTGCGCCGCGCAGCGTCCGCGTGCCCGACTTCGACGCCGAACTGCCCGCTTTTACCGTGCCGCCGGAACTTTCCGTGGGTACGTATACCCTGGCGCTGCGGGTCATCGGCAAGCAGGGAACCCTGTCCGAGACGCGGCAGACCTTCTTCTATCTGGCGGACGCGGAATTCAACCTGCGGGACGTGCGCAACTATCCGCCGGGCACCGCGCCCGCCGACCGGGCGCCCCTGTTTCCCCCGGGAATCAAGGTGCTGCTGCAGGCGTCCATCGACGCGGACCCGCGCCTGGATCCCTACGTGGTATGGACCTACGGCGATTCCCGACTCGCCGCAGGCCGGGCAGCCGACGGCGCCGGGCAACTGCTCTGGCAGTTGCCGGACCGGGAAGGTTTCCATACCCTGGGTTGTACCGTTTTTCCCCTGTCGCCTGGGGACGATGAAGAACCGGCGTTGCCCGGCGAATACCGGGAAGTCACCATCGCCGTATCTTCCCGGGCGGCGATACCCGGGTTGGCCGGAAGCCCGGCGGACTTCAACCTGCTCTACCGGTTCCTCGGCGATCTGGAAGGGTCCGCGGCGGGCGACGTCCAGGCCCTGACGCCGGTTTCCGCCGCGGAGACGCGCTGGCGCCCGCTGGACGATTCCTACGGGCTGGAAATCGGCCCGGCGGACGTCCTGGTCCGGGACATCCCGCCGCTGCCCGTCTACGGCGGGAACGTCGCGCCGGGACGGATTACCCTTCGGCTGGCGCCGCTGGCGGCGTCGGGATCGGTTTTCTGGGCGGAATACGACTTCAACGACGACAAGGTCCGCAGTCTAACGCTGGAACTGCGTCTAACCGAAGGAAGCCTGGCGCTGGATCTGGCCGCCGGCGACCAACTGCGCACCCTGACGGCGGCGCTTCCCGCTTTCCCGGGGTTCGTGACGGTGGACATCGACGTGCGCAGCGCGGCAGGGGCCGTATCCGCCGCGCTGTCCCTGGCCGGGGCGGCCGGGGCTGCGACCCGGGAACTGCTCCTGCCCGACGCTCTGAGCGGGGCGGGTTCGCTGCGTATCGGCGGTCCCCTGCCCGAAGCGGAGCCGGAGGAGCCCGCGCCGAGCACCGCGGTGATTGACGAGTTGGCCGTAACCCTTGATAATCGGCTCAGGCCCTGAATAAAAAAAAGGCTTATGGCTTTGAAAACGGAAGGGCGGTGCACTAGATTGATACCAGGCAGTTCTACAGGAGGAACCGATGTATAAATATTTGTTGCCGCCGCTTCTTGCGGCGGGTTTCTTTTTTGTGTCCTGCGTCTCATCGCCCCCACCTGCCCCGGTTGAAAAGGAACCCGCTCCCCAGCCCGCCGCCGAGGCGGCCGCGCCGGCGGCCAAGTCGGACGCCCGCAACCGCGCCCAGGAACTGATTACCGGGGAAAAACCCCAGTCCGCCGCCGCCAAACCCGCCGGTGACCCGGCTGCCGCGGCTCCCGCCGGGACCGCCCCGGCGCTGACCACCCAGGACGCGGGTGCCGCCGAGGTCGCCGCCGTGGAGCTGACGCCCAAAGAAAAACAGTTTTTTGAGAATTACCTCAAACGCCTTAAATACATGATGGTGGTCAAAGAAGGCTCGCAGGCCGGCGAATTCCAGCAGCGCATGATCGTCACCAAGGGCAACGATGTCCTGCTCCGGCAGGGCTACGACGTGGTGCAGTACGACCAGCTGGTCAAGAACATGGCCGATCAGCAGGCCGCCTATGAAGCCGAAGCCGGCGGCGCCATGAGCCTGACCCAGTACATAGCCCAGAAGCTCGGCGCCGACGTGTACGTGGAACTGGACGCGGTTTCCCGTTCTTCCACCGAAGGCAATCGGCACTACGCGGACGCCAACTTCGCGGTCAACATGTTCGATCCGTCCACGGCGGAATTGATCGGGTCGGTCACCTACCGGACCGACCGGTCGGTGAGCACCAGCTCCCAAGATGACGCGCTGCTCAACGCCCTGACCGCCGGGACGGCCCAGCTCATGCCCCGCATCATCCGGGATTCCACCAACGTGCTGCGCAATCGCTACGCCAACGGCATCCGCTACCAGATCCTGATCCAGAATACTCCGGATTCCCGGGCCATCTCGGCTTTCAGGCGCAATCTCCGCTCCCGGGTGCGGGAAATCGTCATGGGACCCAGCGCGGCGGACCAGTCCACCATGGACGTATACTATTTTGGTTCCCTCACCGATCTGGAGGACGCCTGCTATACCGCCTTCGAGCGGACGCCGGGCCTGGAATCGGCGTACTGGGTGTATACCCGGGGCAAGACACTGACCTTCAATTCGGGCAACTAGCCCGGGGGCCTGAAATATTCAGGCTGGTGTGATAGGTGTTGTTATGTTGCCCGTTGTCGGCAACCTGCGGGGCTTGCCCCGAATACGTGGAGATATCGGTCGGATGACTGATTGCAAGGAGGCTTATGTGAAAAAGACACTACTAGCGTTTTCCCTCGCCGCCGTCGCCCTGGTGGCGATCGGCTGCGCCGGCAAGCCGGAACCGGCGCCCCAGGCCGCCGCGCCTGCGGCTCCCGCCCGGGTGGTCCCCAAATACGACGTGCTGGACCACAAGACCATGGCTCTGGGCGGGGATATCCCCGAATGGGTCAGCGTCTACGTGAACGACGGTTCCACCGGCGTGGAAGCCCTTGAAAAATACAAGGACAAATACGTGTTCGTCGGCGAAGATTCGGGCACCAACCGGGAAGCGCTGCGCCAGTGGGCTACGGGATTCACCGTTGCCCAGGATATGGCCCGCCTGGTTTCTACCCGGGTGCAGGCCAAGTTCGCCGGCGCCGCCGCAGGTAGTCCGGACGACGAGTACGGCCGCTATTTTGAGAACGTGGTCAAGAGCGCTTCCGACGCTTCCTATTCGGGCGCCCGCAAGGAATCGGATTTCTGGATCCTGAAGCGCTACTACAAGGAAGACGGCAAGACGGTGGACCGGGAAGTCTACGACTACTACGTGCTGGTGACCATCGATCAGGAAACCCTGAAGAAGCAGATCGAAGCGGTCATCAACGGCGTCAAGGTCGACAAGCCGCTTTCGAGGGAACAGCAGACCGCGGTGGACCGGGTAAAAGAGTCCTTCTACGAAGGCTTCTAAGCTTAGATAACGGCCTGCTCGCAGAGCGTTCAGCACCGTGACGGGCGGTTCCATCCTTAAGGGAGGGGCCGCCTGTTTTTTTGGAGGATGGGATGAAAGGATCGTACTCTATGGGCGGGAGCAGGGCGCTGTGGACAGGGCTTGCGGTATCCGCCCTGGTTTTCCTGGGATGCGCGGGCGCGCCCGAAGCCGCGCCCACTCCGGCGGATGCGGCAGAGAAGGCTCCCGCCTGGACCATGGAAACCCCCGCCCCGAGCGGCGGAAACACCTACTTTGTCGGCTACGCCGACGGCAGCGAGGGCGGCGAGGCCAAGGCGACGGAGAACGCGACGGCAAGCATGATTACGGAAATCATGCGCTACATCGGGGTTACCATCACCGCCGAGTCTTCGGCTACCGCCAAATCAACCCTGGATACCTTTGAGGCCGATCTGGTGCAGACCGTCAAGCAAAGCTCCACCAGCCGCGTGTCCGGATTCCAGATCGCCGAAAAATACGTGGCCAAGTCGGCGTCAGGTGTGACCGTGTACCTGCTGGGGCGCTACGCCACCAAGGACCTGGAAGCGGAAAAACGGCGCATCGCCGCGGTCTTCCAGGAAAAGCTGGACGCCGTCGCGGTGCCGGAAGCGGAAGGCAAGGAATTGGCCGCCGCCGGGGACGCGATCGGCGCGGCGCGCAAGTTCATCGAAGCCGCGGCGGCGGCGGCGGGTTCGGGCATCGAGAACGCGGACATCAAGTTCGAGCGCAACATCAACAGCGCCAAGGCGGCGCTGGCCAAGGTGGCCATCGAAAAACGGAACGACCGGTTGCAGGCCGCGCCGGGACAGCCCTTTGCCGAACCCTTCCGGGCGGTGGTGCGGGCCGACGGCCGGCCCCTGTCCAAGGCCGCCGTGCTGGTGGGCTACCAGTCCCGCCTGGCCAACGGCCGGATGACGACCAAATCGACGACGCTGCTCACCGACGACGCGGGCGAGATCGCCTTTGAGCATCCCAGCCCGGACTTTGTCGGCAAGGCCGTGCTGACCATGCGTCTGGACCTGTCCGCGGCGACCGAACCCCTGTACGGCGTTTCCGACCGCTTCTCCGCCATGGTGGCGGGGCTGGAGGACGCCATCGCCGACAAGCGCGCCAGCTTTGAGTACACCGTGGTTTCCCTGGCCCGGTCCATACCGACCGCCGTCCTGGTGGCGGATGCGGACGGCGCCGGCGCCCTGGCCATCGGCATCACCTCGTCGGCGCTGCTGCAGACCCTGTCCAAGAACGGCTTCAAGGTCAGCGCCGCGCCGCTGGCGGCGACGCTGATCGCCGGCGGGGACGACGCCGCCATCCTGGCGGCCGCCAAAGCCGCCCTGGCGGGCAAGGCGGAGCGCTTGGCCTACGGCGTGTCCCAGGTGGTGTCCGTGAAGGACGACCGGGGGCAGAAAATCGCCACCGTTTCGGTGGAAGTCAAGGTGGTGGATCTGGCGGATGGGCGGATCCTGTATTCGTCGGTCAAGCAGGTGCCCGCCGTGGGCGCCTCGGAAAAGGCGGCCATCGACGCCGCCCGACGCCAGCTGGGCCAGAAGACCATCGGCGAAGACCTGGCCGCCCAGCTGCCCTGACCAATCCCGGTTACCCCGAAAACGGAAGGTTTTCGGGGTATCCGTTCAGAGCACTTTTTTCAGGAACTCCCGGGTACGCGCCTGCCGGGGTTCCGCGAAGATCTGGTCCGGCGGGCCTTCTTCGGCGATCAAGCCTTCGTCCATAAAGAGGATGCGCTTGCCCACTTCCCGGGCAAAGCGCATTTCGTGGGTGACGACGATCATGGTCATGCCCTCCGCCGCCAGGTCGCGCATCACTGCCAGCACCTCGCCCACCATTTCCGGATCCAGGGCGCTGGTGGGTTCGTCGAACAGCATGACGTCGGGCTGCATGGCCAGGGCGCGGACGATGGCGATGCGCTGTTTCTGTCCCCCCGACAGCTGGGCCGGGTAGGCCTGGGCTTTTTCTTCCAGATCCACTCGCCGCAGCAGCTTGACGGCCGTTTCGGCGGCTTCTTCCTGGCTCAGGCCCCGCAGTTTCCGGGGCGCCAGGGTGATGTTTTCCATCACCGACAGGTGGGGAAACAGGTTGAAGAGCTGGAAGACCATGCCCATCTTGCGACGGTGCAGGTCCAGGTCGTGGTCCGCCCGGGTAATGTCCGTACCTTCAAAAATGACCTGACCCCCCGTCGGGGCTTCCAGCAGGTTGAGGCAGCGCAGAAAGGTGCTCTTTCCCGAACCGGAAGGCCCGATGATGACGGCCACCTCGCCGGCGGTAAAGCTGGTGCTGATGCCCCGCAGCACTTCCAGCTTGCCGAAGTTCTTGCGCAGGTCCACGGTCTGTATGAGCGTCTCGTCAGCGGTCACCGGCACGCATCCTCCGTTCGACATGAGCCAATAATTTGGACAGCGGAAAGGTCATCAAAAAGTAGATCAGCGCCGCGACCAGCAGCGGTTCAAAGGGCTTAAAGGTGTTGCCCCGGACCGTATCGGCCTTGTACATCAGTTCGGCAATGCCGATGATGGACACGATGGACGATTCCTTGATGACTACGATGAATTCGTTGCCCAGGGCGGGCAGTATGTTGCGGATGGCCTGGGGAATGACGATGTAGCGCATGGCCATGCCCGGCGGCATGCCCAGGCTGCGGGACGCTTCCATCTGGCCCCGGTCCACCGCCTGGATGCCGGCGCGGAATATTTCGGCCACGTAGGCTCCGGAATTGATGCCCAGGGTCAGGACGCCGGACATGAAGTCGGAAAAATTGATGCCGATGACGGCGTCGACCCAGGGTAGGTCGGGAAAGCGGATGCCGATGGTCTGGAGGCCGTAATAGATGATGAACAGCTGCACCAGCAGCGGCGTACCGCGGATGAACTCGATGTACGCCGTCGCCATGAACCGGGGCGCCCGGCGCTTGGACAGCTTCATCAGCGCCAGGACCAGTCCGATGGCCACGCCGAACACCACCGCCAGCGCGGCCAGCAGCAGGGTGTTCTTGGCTCCGGTGACGTAGAAGCGCCAATACTTGGTTAGAAAACTAAAATCCACCAGACGCTCTAGTTTTCTACCATTTCATTGGCGTCGGCTACGAACTGCTCGATTTTTTTGGCTTCCATCAATCTGGCCAGGGAGCCGTTGATGGCGGTGACCAGGTTTTCGTTGCCCTTCTTGACGGCCACGGCGGAACCGCCGGTGTCGTCCTGGAAGGTGGGCGCGGCGATGGCCAGGTCGGCGTTCTTGCCGACGTAGGCCATGGCCACGGGCAGCTCGGCCACGATGGCGTCGACTTTGCCGTTTTTCAGGTCCAGCACCAGGTTCTTGATGGTCCCCAGCTCCTTGACGGCGTTGGTATCCTTTTCGGCTTCTTCGTCGGTCATGCCCAGGATCTGCTTCTTGGCGATGTCCACCTGGATGGTGCCCTTCTGGGCCGAAAGCCGGGCGCCCTTCAGGGAGGCGACGTCGGCGAATTTATTCTTGTCTTCCCCGCGGACCATCACGCCGTGGATGGCGTAGTAATAGGTGGTCGAAAAGTCCACGCTCTGCTTCCGTTCTTCCGTCGGCGTCATGCCGGCGATGACGATGTCGATGGTGCCGGCCTGCAGCGCCGCCAGCAGCCCGTCGAACTGCATGTCCTTGATTTCCAGCTTGACGCCCAGGTCCGCGGCGATTTCTCTGGCGATGGCCACGTCGAAGCCGACGATCGAATCCTTGCCGTCCTTGAGATGGTGGAATTCGTAGGGCGGGTAGTCCGCCGAAGTCCCCATGACCAGCTTGCCGGCTTTTTTGACCTGCGCCAGCTTGGCGCCCGCATCCGGCGATCCCGCGGCAAAAACGGGTAGGGCAACAACGGCCAGCGCGGCCAGGATGACGAGTTTTTTGATGATGTTCATATTTCCTCCGGTGGATGTATATTTATGCACCGCTCAGTATAAATATACATCCAAAAAGATCAAGACCGCCGCCGGAGGGTGCGGGCTTCAGAGCCCCAGTTTGCGGTCGATGCGGCAGCGGGAAACCGAAAGAATCTCCCCCGAGGAAACGCGGACCAGCTTGATGTAGACTTCCCAGGTCGCCGCGCCGGCGTCGATCAACGTTGGAATGATCAGCAGCTCCGCGCCCAGCAGGTTGCCCACCTGGGCGGCGGCGGCCGGGTCGGCGATGGCCGACAGGCCCAGCTCCAGCTCGCCCAGCACCGCCTGCAGGTCTTTGCGGTCCAGCAGTCGGAAACGCCGGGACGTCGCCGCCGCCTGCACCAGGCGGGCTTCAAACCGCTCGGCGTTGCGCCGCGCCGCCGGGTCATCCGAACCCGGGCTGAGGGGCAGCACCGCCGTCGGCGTCGTCGCCTGCACCGCCAGGCTGGAATAGTCCAGCAGCTTGACCAGCGCCTCGCCGAAAAGTTCGTCCAGGATCGTCTCCGGGTCGCGGCCGGCCAGGGGGACGGCTTCGAAGTACTCGTCCGAGGGCACGCTGACGCCGGTGCCGGACATGAGCGCCAGTTCCTCCTTGGCCAGCCGGATGATGACCGCTTCCAGCCGGTCGGCGCTCCAGTTGGACCCCGTGTGGTGGCTGACCGCGCCGACCGCGCCGCCAGAGCTTTCGCCGCGTTCGCCGTAGGTCAGAAAGATGTACTTGCCCCGGGTGCGCTGGGCCAGCTGGCGCAGCTGGTATTCGCCTTCAACCGGCAGGCCGCCGGTGCCGATGGTGTGGATCTTGATCCCCTGGGCCCGGGCGCTCTGGGCGGACCGGTCGTAGCCCACCGCGTTGTCGTAGGCCTGGGCGGGGGCGTCGGTGACCACGAAGATCAGGCGCACGCCCGAGGGGTTCCAGCCGATGCCCGGGGCCACCGCGTCGGCCAGCGCCGCTTCCAGGTCTTCCGGCGTGTCGCCGCCGCCGTCGGCCCAGGCTTCTTCCAGGTTTTTCTGGAATTTCTTTAGATTGCTGGTCAGGGGAAAGGCCCGGCTGACGTACTCGTCCCCCCGGTCCTTGTACATGACCAGGGCAAAACGCAGTTCCGGCCGGGGCACGGCCAGGTCCAGATTGTCCCGGATGATCTCGATGGTCGCCTTGAGGCGTTCGATTTCTTCGCCCATCGAGCCGGTGGTATCCATGACGAAGAGGATGTCCAGGGGGGTGGGGTCCGGGGACCAGCGCCGGCCGTCCAGGGTAAGCTGCAGCGTGCGGCCGCCTGACGGATCAAAGGTCAGGCTGCCCTCCGGCGGGGCGATCTTGCGGGGCCCCGTCGGACCCCGGGCCGTCGCGGTCCAGCGCCCTGCGGCCTGGACCGGGGGCGTCAGCAGGGCGACGCCGTCGGCGTAGGTCTTGATTTTTTCGACTTCCCGGCCGGCATCGTCGCGCAGCGTGATTTCCGCGTTGGGTACGCTCGCTCCCTGGGCGTCCACCACCTTGAGCTGGATGCGGTTTTCTGCGGGGATGGCCCGGAAGGGCCAATCGCCGGCGTACTTGCGCAGGAATTCCAGAAAATAGTTGTACTGGTTGTTGTCGTCCGCCAGACCGGCTTTGAGGCCCGATTCGGCGGGGGCGGCGGCGCGGCCGGGGCTGCTTTTAGCGGTGGAAGGCGCCGCTTCGGAGCGGGGCAGGGGCGCCGGGGCTTCCAGCTCCATGACCAGGTCCGGGGTGCCGACGCCTTCGTCCGCTTTTTCTGCCCCTTTGCCCGTGTCCCGGGACGAGGCGACGCGGTCCGTAACCGACGCGTCCGGGGGCACGGCCATGCCGGCTTTGGGCGCCGCCGCGCAGGAACCCAGTATCGCCGCCAGGACGACACCCGAAAAAACAAGGCACGTGAGCCTACGACGCAGTGTGTTCATAATGAACAGTATAGCACGGTCCGGGCCTTGAAGCTTGACGCGGTCCGGGCTTCCCGGATAGATTCCTTCCACAAGCTGCTATGATAAGTACATCGAACCCGTTCCCGGATATCCCGGAAAACGTCTCTTTTGCCCCGGCCTTGCGGGAGCTGTCCGCAGTGTATGAAGCCATCGAAGCGGCGCAGGCGCCCTGGATCGCGGCCACGCCTTTTCGGTGCCCGCCGGGCTGCGGCACCTGCTGCCGAAGCTTCGAGCCCGAGATCCTGGACGTGGAAGCCCTCTACCTGGCGGCGTATCTGATCGGCGAGCGGGGCAACCGGCTGGAATCCCTGGATTTTTCCGGGAACGGTCCGGGTTGCGTACTGGCCGATCCGGAGGGAGAATACCACTGCACCGTCTACCCGGGGCGACCCCTGGTCTGTCGGCTCTTTGCCTTTGCCGGCGACCGGGACAAGAGCGGGGCGCTGCGCTTCAGCCCCTGCAAGTACGCCGCCGGCCCGGCGCGCAAACAGTGGGCCGAGGCGGAAATGCGCCTGAGCTTCGGCGTTCTGCCGCCGGCCATGGGCGATCTGGCCGGGCAGGCGGAATCCCTGCTGCCCGGCACGTCGGACCAGCGCCTGCCCCTGCGGGAAGCCCTGCCCAAGGCGCTGGCCAAACTGCGCTACCTGCGCGACCTGGCGGCCTTTGCCGCGCCCGCCGATCAGGGCGGTGGAGACGGGGACAACGACGGGGACAACGACGGCGGGGCGCCGCCGCTGCCCCGGGCGTCATGACCGGGGAGCCGTTCTTGCCTGCCGCGGCGTGGCTGGTGCCGGCTGCGATCGGCGGCCTATACCTGTCGGCGCTGGTCCTCGGGACGCTGCGCGCCTACCGCCTGATGTTCAAACCAAAACACAAAACCCCGGCCTATACGCTGAACTACGGCCTGGAGAACGGCAATTTCAACCCCGCCCTGCTGGAACTGCCCTGGGAGCATACCACCCTGCGGGCGGCCCACCGGAACGCGGACCTGGCGCTGTCCGCGCTTTCCGGTCCTTCGGGCGCCGCCGCGGGTACGCTGATTCTGGTCCACGGCTTTACCTGGACCCGCTACGGCATGCTCAAGTACGCGGCGCCCTTTATCCGGAAGGGTTGGAACCTGGTCGGCTTTGACCTGGGCGGCCACGGCGACAGTCCGGCGGGCAGCGTCCCATCCCCTTCCTTCGGCCATCACGAAAAATACGACCTGGCCGCCGTGGTGGACTGGGCCCGCGCCCGGTTTCCCGATTCGGGGCCCCTGGTGCTGCTGGGCGAATCCATGGGCGCGGCGACGGCCCTGCAGTACGCGCCCCGGGATCCGGCGCTGGCGGCGGTGATCGCGGACAGTTCATTTTCTTCCGCCGCCGCCGAACTGGACGCCCGGCTGGCGGCGGCGCGGATTCCGCCGTTGCTGGCTGTGCCCATCCGGGCGCTGGTTTCCGTTCTGCTCCGGCGACTGCGGGGATACGATCTGGCCGACGCGTCGCCGGAAGAAGCGGTCCTGCGGACCCGGGTGCCCATCCTGTTCATCCATGGCGCCGAAGATACCTACGTACCCACCGAAATGTCGACGGCCATGGCCGCCGGCCGCCGCGCCGCCGGTACGGGACCGACGGACCTGCTCATCGTTCCCGGCGCCCGGCACGTGCAGAGCGTGCTGATCGATCCGGATACCTGGTTCGCCAGGGTGTTTTCGTTTCTGCG
>DYPP01000014.1:31582-39795 GCA_020719845.1 Treponema denticola
ATGGAAAAACTACTGGTCAGCTACGCGCAGGTGCACAACCTGGTCGCCAAGACGGCCGCCGAGATCAAGGCTTCCGGCTGGGAGCCGGATCTGATCGTCGCCATCGCGTCCGGGGGCTTCATTCCGGCCCGCATCTTCAAGACCTATCTGAAAAAGGACATCTACGTGGTCGGCCTCAAGCGCTATCCCGACGATTCCGGATCCGGAGAAATTCCCAAGGACGTGCCGGTCAAGGTGCAATGGATCGACGAGGTGGAGCGCAAGCTGGAAGGCAAGAAGATTCTGCTGGTGGACGAAGTGGACGATACCCGGATAACCCTGGCCTACTGCATCGGCGAACTGCTCAAGAACAAACCGACGGAAATCCGCGTCGCCGTCCTGCACCAGAAGGACAAGCCCAAGTCGGCGGCCTATCCTCTAGCCATGAAGGTGGCCTACGAGGGAACCCGCGTGCCCGACGTGTGGATCAAGTACCCCTGGGACGCGGAAAACATCGACGACCACGAAGCCCGCGCCCGCTGACGCTTATCAGCCCTGCCGCTTTGTAGACCGGGTCAGGCTGCGGCGCAAAGCCTTCAGCTGCGGATCGCCGGTGATCGTCAACAACCCGATGCCGATGCCGCCGTAGAGCAGGGTGCCCGCCGCCAGCGGCAGGCCGAAGGCCATCAGCCGTCCCCGGCCGGCGAAAAGAGATAGGAGCCGGCTCTGCAGCAGCAGGACCGGGAGCGCGGCGACGACGGAAAAGAGCGCCAGCTTGAGCGCGTAGAGGGAAGCCGAGCGCAGCGCCCGGCCGACGGCGACCTGCGGATTGCGCCGCAGGAACAGCAGCAGCAGGACCGTGTTCACCGCGCTGGCTGCGGTCAGGGCCAAGGCCACGCCGCCGCCCCGCAGCGGTCCCACCAGCAGCGCCGCCAGCAGCATGTTCACCCCAAAGGACAGGATCCCCGCCAAAGTGGGGGATTTGGAATCGCTCTGGGCGTAAAAGGCCGGCGCCAGAATGCGGTTCAGGGCGATGAAGAAGAGCCCGGGTACGTGGAAGGCAAAAGCCGTGCTGGTCAGGGCGACGGAGGTTTCGTCGAAGCTGCGGGTCTGGAAGAGCAGGCGCACCAGGGTTTCGCCCTGGATCAGGGCAAAAAAGGTAATCGGAATCGTGATCAGGGCGATGATGTCCATGGCCGTGACCAGGCGATCGTTGTACTGGTCCCAGCGCCCCGCCTTGGCGTGTCCCGCCAGATCGGGCAGCAGCACCGTGCCGATGGAGACGGCGAAGATGCCTAGGATCAGTTCCTGCAGGCGCAGGGAATACTGCAGGCTGGACACTACCCCGGGTCCGGCGTTGCCCGCCAGGGCGGTGGAAACCACGTCGTTCAGCTGGTAGGCCGCCATGCCGATGATCGTGGGGCCGATCAGGCGCAGCACCGCCCGGGTGCCCGGGTCGTTGAACGCCCGCCGCAGGGGCGCCAGGGAAAACCGGAATCCCCGGCGCAGCACGAAGGGCAGCTGGATGGCCGCTTCCAACGCGCCGCCGATCAGCACGCCCAGGGCCATGGCCCGAGCCGGGTTGCCGAAGAGGGGCGACAAGCCGTAGGCGCAGGCGATCACCGCCAGGTTCAGCAGGATCGGCGCAAAGCCCGCAGGGGCAAAGACGTTGACGCTGTTCAAAATACCCTGAAAAAAGGCGGCCAGGGAGATGAAGGCCAAAAAGGGAAACATGACCCGGGTCAGCAGGACGGTCTCGTCGAATTCCTCCATCCCGAAGATGGGGATGACCAGGGGCGTGACGGCGACGCCGATCACCACCGCGACGCTGACCAGAAAAGTCAGCAGGGTTAAGAAGGAAGAAAGGAATTCCCGCGTCTTTTCCCGGTCCCCGGCCTGCAGGTAGCCCTTGAAGGTTGGGATGAAGGCCACGGCGACGGACCCCTCGGCAAAAAGCCGGCGCAGCAGGTTGGGAATCATGAAGGCCACGGAAAAGGCGTCGGACAGGGCGGTGGTGCCCAGCAGGGCGGCCTTGACCATTTCCCGCACCAGTCCCAGCACCCGGGAAGCCAGGGTCAACAGCGAAAGGATCGAGCCGTGGCGAACCAGAGCCCGGGTTGCCGCGGTATTTTCTTCAGTTTGCATACGCCTGCCTTTCCGGTTTGTTCAGTCCCCTCTATCAGTAAACCACGGGGGATGAGTCCAGGTCGCGCCATACGTACCAGGTAGCCACGGTCCGCCAGGGGCGCCAGGATTCGCCCAGATTGGCGGTCCGCTGCCGGAGCACCGGGCCGGCTTCTTCCTTGGGCCACCGGTACAGTTTTTGACAACCCCGCAGCAGGCCGACGTCGCCCAGGGGCAGGATGTCCGGACGGCGCAGGTGGAAGATCAGGAACATCTCCGCCGTCCAGGGGCCGACGCCGCGGATCGCGATCAGCAGCTTGCGCACCGTTTCGTCGTCCGCCGCCGCCAGCAGGCTGAAGTCCAGCGTTCCGTCCAGTATGGCCCGGGCGATGCCGTACAGGTATTCCACCTTGCGCCGGGAAAGCCCGCAGGCCCGGAGCCGCCCTTCCGGCGCGACGGCCACGGCGGCGGGAGAAAGGTCCGGAAAGGCGTCGTTCAGCCGCCGCCAGATGGCGGCGGCCACGACGGTGGAAATCTGCTGGCCGACGATGGCGTTGGCCAGGGTAACGAAGGGGTCGCCGCTGCCGTCCAGCCGTTCAGTGCCGCTGCGCCGGATGATTCCCGACAGCACCGGATCCCTGCCGCTCAGCTCGGCGGTGGCCGTATCCCAATAGTCCATTTTTATCTCCTTGTTTTTATGTCGATGTCCCGGCGGCCGTCATGTCCTGGGGCCGGTTGGTGACGATGCCCGCGCAGCCCTGGTCCAGCAGTTCCCGGGCCCGCGCCGGGTCGTCCACCGTCCAGGCCACCAGCGGGCGGTGGCTTCGGCCGCGCCGCGGGGCTGCCGCCCGGGCCCGCGCCTGGGTATGGACCGGCTTGAGGTAGTCGCAGCCCGCGATCCAGCGACCCTGCCCGCGGCGCAGATACCAGGGCACCTCCGGCGCGGCGCAGTAGATGACGGCGGTCGCGACTTCCGGAACCAGAGCCTTGAAGCGCCGCAGGGCCAGCGGGTTGAAGGAAGAAACCGTCACTCCCCGCCGGACCGGTTCACCGAAGCCGCGCAGCAGCTCCGCCAGGGCCTCCGGCAGGGGGTCCCGGCCGGTGCGGTCCGTTTTCATTTCGATATCCACGTAGAGGTCCCCGGCGAACTCGGCGAGCACCTCCGCCAGCAGCGGCGGCCGTTCCCCGGCAAAGGCCGGATCGAACCAGGACCCCACGTCCAGGCCGCGGATCTCCGCCAGGCTCAGGTCGGCGACGCGCCGGTCGACTCCGGCGCAGCGCCGGAAGGTGGCGTCGTGGGAAACCACCAGTTCCCCGGTGGCGCAGCGGTGGACGTCCAGTTCCAGCCCCGGCGCGCCCAGGCGCCGGGCCAGCGCAAAGGCGGCCAGGGTGTTTTCCGGCGCCAGGGAAGAACAGCCCCGGTGGGCAAAAATCAGCGGCCGCGGCCGGTCGGGCAGCAGGGGGATCCGGCTCATGAGGGCTTTTGCCCCCGCATCCGCTCCTTGAGCGCCGTCAGGGCCGCGTCCGCGCCGGCTTCTTTCTCCATATCCGCCAGGCTGCGGTCCAGGGCGGCTTTATCCTCGTCCCCGGGCAGTCGCCCCGCGGCCATCAGCAGCTCCTGTTCCAGCAGATCCGGATCCACCGACCGCTCCCGGGCCGCGAGTCCCGGAAGCTGCCGCTTCATTTTCTCGATGCCCTGCCGGAGTTCCGCCGCTTCCGCGGCCAGCCGGTCCCGTTCGGCGCCGATCCGGGTGAGCTCCGTGCCCGCAGCTTCCGCCAGCTCCGCGGCGCCCGCCGTCGTGGCCAGGTCCCGCCGCCGGGTCCAGCCGGCCAGTTCCGCTTCCAGGTCGTCCCGGCGGCGTTCCGTCAATTTGAGCGTGGCGATGTGCGCCGCGATGTATTCTTTGGCGTCCCGGGCCGACAGGCCCCGCAGGTCTTCCGCTTGTGCTTCCATGCTGTGCCCCTCGGCGTCCACTATACCACGAACGCCGAAAAAACGGACAGGCCCGGCGCGGCAAACGCCGTCGCCGGACGCCGGGCTTGTTCTGCCCGGCCCGGTCCGGTATGCTTGTGACCATGCGCTGTACCGTCCAACCCCACGTTTTTTCCGGAACCTTCCGCATTCCGGCGTCCAAGTCCCACACCATCCGGCGGCTGCTTTTTGCATCCCTGGCGGCGGGCGAATCGGTACTGGACCACCCGCTGGATTCGCTGGACACGCAAGCCTGCCGGGACGTGTGCCGGGCGTTCGGGGCGGAGATCCAGGAAACGCGCAGCGCCGATCCGGTCAACGCCAACCAAGCCGGTCCCGACGGGACGCGCCTGTGGCGATGGACCGTGCGGGGCGTCGGCGCCGGCGCGGCCGGGGGAAGCCTGCGGACGCCGGAAAACGTGCTGGACGTGGGCAATTCGGGGACCACCCTGTACCTGGCCCTGGCTGTGGCCGCCCTGGGGAATGGGGCGACGGTCTTTACCGGGGACGAACAGATCCGCCGCCGCAGCGCCGCGCCCCTTTTGGCGGCCCTGCAGGGGCTCGGGACCCAGGCTTTTTCCACCCGGGACAACGGCTGCGCACCCTTCGTCGTACGCGGTCCCTGGCGGGGCGGCCGGGTCAGCGTTTCCTGTCCGACCAGCCAGTACCTGTCGGCCCTGCTCATCGCCGCGCCCCTGGCCCCCGCCGGGACGGCCACCGAAATAGACGTGCCCCTGCTCAACGAACGGCCCTACGTGGAAATGACCCTGGCCTACCTGGACGCCCAGGGCGTGGACTACGAAGCGGCGGCGGACCGTTCTTTTTTCCGCGTCCCCGGCGGCGCTTCCTACGCGCCGCAGAACGGGACCGTCCCGGGGGACTTCTCTTCCGCCGCCTTTCCCGCCTGCGCCGCGGCCATCTCCGGCGGGCCGGTGACCCTGCTGGGCCTGGACGATGCGGATACCCAGGGGGACAAGGCACTGTTCGACATGCTGGCCGACATGGGCTGCCGGGTGTCCTGGTCCGGGGCGGGCGCGGACCGGGCGGTGACCATCCGGCGGGACCAAAGCCTGCGCGGCTGTACCCTGGACCTCAACGCCACGCCGGATGCCCTGCCCGCCCTGGCCGCAGTGGCCTGCTTTGCCCGGGGCCGGACCGAGCTGGTCCGGGTGCCCAACGCGCGCATCAAGGAAACCGACCGCATCGCCGTCATGGCGGCGGAGCTGGGCAAGCTCGGCGCCCGGACCGAAGAACTGCCCGACGGGCTGGTCATCCACGGCGCCGACGGCGCGGCGCCGCCGCTGCGGGGCGGCGAGGTGGACGGGCACGGCGACCACCGGGTGGTCATGGCCCTGGCCGTGGCCGGTCTGGGCGCCGCCGGTTCGGTGCGCATCGACGGCGCCGAAGCCGCGGCCGTCACCTATCCGGGGTTCCTGGAACTGCTCTAGGAGGTTGTTGAAATAGCCGGTTGCTATTTCAACAACCCTTGCCAAGCTCACCGGACCCCCGGCGTACCGGTACGCCTTGCCCAGAACCGGTCCTTTTCGCTATACTCTTTCCCCTATGGACCAGAAAAACGCGCATTGGGCCGACCAGACGGCGGAAAAGATCATCCGCGAAAAGGGCGACAAAGATCAGTATACCTGCGCCTCGGGCATCACCCCCTCGGGCACCGTGCATATCGGCAATTTCCGGGAGATCATTTCCGTGGACCTGGTGGTGCGCGCCCTGCGGGATCGGGGTAAAAAGGTGCGCTTCATCTATTCCTGGGACGACTACGACGTGTTCCGCAAGGTTCCGGACAACATGCCCAAAAAAGACCTGCTGGCCGGCTACCTGCGTTTTCCCATCACCATGGTGCCCGACCCCTGGGACCGGGACGCCAGCTATGCCCGGCACCACGAGGTGGACGTGGAATCCATCCTGCCCGCCGTGGGCATCCGGCCGGAATTTTTATACCAGGCCGAACGCTACCGGGCGTCCCGCTACGCCGAGGGCATCCGGAAGGGTTTGGAGCACACGGCGGCGCTGAAAGAAATCCTGGACCAGTACCGGGACGAGGAGCACAAGATCCAGGGCGAATGGTGGCCGGTCAGCGTCTTCTGCCACGCCTGCAACCGGGACACCACCCAGATCGAAAGCTGGGACGGCGCCTGGGGGCTGGCGTACCGCTGCGAATCCTGCGGCCGGGCGGAAACCCTGGACCTGCGCAGCGCTGCGGGCGTCAAGCTGGGCTGGCGGGTGGACTGGCCCATGCGCTGGGCCTACGAGCGCGTGGACTTTGAGCCCGCCGGCAAGGACCACCACAGCCAGGGCGGCTCCTTCGACACCGCCCGGCACGTCTGCAAGGACGTCTACGGCTGGGACGCGCCGGTCACCTTCCGCTACGATTTCATCGGCATCAAGGGGACGCCGGGCAAGATGTCCAGTTCCCGGGGCAAGGTCGTCGACCTCTACGACGTGCTCAAGGTGTACACCCCCGAGCTGACGCGCTATCTTTTTGCCGGCACCCGGCCCAACACGGAATTCTCCATTTCCTTCGATCTGGACGTGATCAAGATCTACGAGGACTACGACAAGACCGAGCGCATCGCCTGGGGCGTAGAAAAGGCCAAAAACGAAGAAGTATACGAAAAGGAACGGCGCATCTACGAGCTTTCCCAGGTCGAAGGGATGCCGCGGACCATGCCCTACCAGGTGCCCTTCCGCCACCTGACCAGCCTGCTGCAGATCGCCGACGGCGACGTCGACAAGGTCGTCGCCGGCTTGCCGGATCTGAAGGAAGAACAGATTTCCGCTTTCCGACGCCGCTGCGAATGCGCCAAGTACTGGGTGGCCGAGTGCGCCCCCGACGACTTCCGGTTCAGCCTGCGCGGTCCCGGCCAGATGGCCGACCTCAATCCGCAGGAAAAAGCCGCCGTCCGGGACCTGCGGGATGCGGTGATCGTCAAAATCGATACCTTCGGCGACGACAAAGCCTGCGCCGAAGCCATCTACGCCGTCGCCGCCGCCCACGGCATGGACGGCAAGGCCTTGTTCCGGGCCGCCTACCAGGCTCTGGTCGGCCAGGATCAGGGGCCCCGGCTGGCGGGTTTTTTGCGCTCCATCGACCAGCGGCGCCTGCTGGAAATCCTGAGCTCCTATTGACCGGGATTTATCCTATGGTATCGACAAGAATAGGGTAATGGATATACTAATAGCGTACTGAAGGCAATTCTCAAACCGGTGATATTGAAGGAAGAAAGGAGGCGCTGTGAAGGCTTCAAGACCGCTCGCGGTACTGTTGTCGGGCTTGGTCATGTTCACCTCGTGCGCGACGACCGTCAATTTTCAGGCCAACGCGGCGGACGCCGAGCTGAGCATCGACGGCGAACCCCAGGGAAGAATCCCGGTGCGGATGGAGATGAGCAACCTGGTGTTCAATCCCTACGAGGTGGAATTGACCGCCCCGGGCTATCTGCCCTACTACGGCAAGGTGGAAAAGGAAGTCAAGGCGCTGGCTCTGGTCGGCGGCTTGTTCCTCTACCTGGTGCCCTGGCGCTGGGCCTACGGCCCCAAGGCCAACCAATATTTTGAGCTGACCGCCGCCGGCGCCAACGCTTCGGGCGCGGCCGCTTCCGCAGTTGCCGGCCCATCGTCCAACGGGCGCCTTTCCCTGGCCGTCCTGGAGTTCAAGATCGAAAAAAGCGTCGACACCGCCGGTCTGACCGGCCGGGATTTGGCGCTCTTCATGGAAACCTACATCTCCGCCTACGACCGCTTTGAACTCCAGGACCGGCTGTACCTGTCGGAAGTGATGGCCGAAAAGGAACTGCAGGCCACGGACCTCTTCGACCCCGCCTTTACGGCGTCCCTGGGTTCCCTCAAGGGGCCCGGCGCGGTGCTGATCGGCCAGGTGCGCAAGATCGGCGACGGCTTGTCGGTCTTCGTCAAGGTGGTGAACGTGAATTCCGGCACCCAGAGCCGGGTCTTTGAACGATCGGACATCTTCATCGGTTCCCGGGGAGTCAACAGCCTCAAGGATGCGCTGAAGGAAATCGCCGCCGACCTGGACGCCTATTACGCCTCCCGCTAGGGATGTCCGGAGGTAGCCATGGATAGAACGGAAGGAACGAGCGCCTTGAAGGGGGACCGCAAG
>DYPP01000014.1:39895-42765 GCA_020719845.1 Treponema denticola
GGAGGTAGCCATGGATAGAACGGAAGGAACGAGCGCCTTGAAGGGGGACCGCAAGTATACCCTGGCGGACTGGCGTGCCTGGCCCGAAGGGGAACGGTGGGAACTCATCGCCGGGGTGGCCTATGGTATGAGCCCGTCGCCCCGGGTAAGCCACCAGGGCCAGGCCTTCGATCTGGGGCGTCGGTTGGGAAATTTTCTGGAAGGCAAGCCCTGCCGGGTATTCCTGGCGCCCCTGGACGTTTTTCTGGATGGGCAAACCGAAGAAACCGTCGTGGAGCCCGACGTGCTGGTGGTCTGCGACGACGCCAAGGTGGCGGACGACGGCATCCACGGCGCCCCGGACTTTGTCGCCGAAGTGCTGTCCGACAGCACGGCCTACAAGGACCTGGGCGTCAAGAAAGACCTCTACGAGCGCAACGGCGTCCGGGAATACTGGATCGTCCAGCCGGACACCTGCACTGTGTTCGTCTACCGCCGCGCCGCCGCCGGCTTTGCGCCGGTGCGGGAATACCGCCGCAGCGAACCGGTGGACAGCGAAGCGTTCCCCGGCTTTACCTGGGTCTGTGCCTGAGCCGCCCGCCGCGCCGTCCGCGACGCCGCCATCTACCGCCGCCGTCCGGAGCACCCCGGACGGCGGCTTTTTTTCGGTCTTGCCGTAGAGCTATAGCTCCAAGTCCCGGCTCGACGCCTTGGCGGCGGCATAGTCGGCAAAGGCGGCGCCGGTCATCGGCGGCAGCTGCCGGCCGTCCCGCAGGCGGATGGACACCGTGCCTTCGTCGGCTTCCTTCTGTCCCACCACCAGCATGTAGGGGATCTTGCGGTTCTGGCAGTCCCGGATCTTGGCGTTCAGGCGGCCGTCGCCCAGTTCGGCGGAAGCGCGCAGGTCCCGGGCTTTAAGCTCCGCCGCCACCTTGCGGGCGTAGCCGTCAAAGGCTTCCGCCACGGGAATGACCGCTACCTGTTCCGGCGCCAGCCAGACCGGGAAGGCCCCGCCGAAATGTTCGATCAGCACGCCGAAAAAGCGCTCCAGCGAACCCAACAGGGCGCGGTGCACCATGTAGGGCCGTTTGTGCCGGCCGTCGGAGTCCACAAAGGTCATGTCGAAGCGTTCGGGCAGGTTGAAGTCGAACTGGATGGTGGTCATCTGCCATTCCCGGCCCAGGGCGTCCTTGATCTTCAGGTCGATCTTGGGGCCGTAGAAGGCGCCGCCGCCTTCGTCCAGCTCCCAGTCCAGGTCGGATTCCTGGATCGCTTCCTTCAGGGCTTCCGTCGCCTGGTCCCAGCGTTCCGGTTCGCCCACCGACTTGGCCGGCCGGGTGGCCAGGTAGGCCTTGATGTCCTTGAAGCCGAAGGTCTGCCACATTTCCAGGCTGAAGCGCAACACCTCGCGGATTTCCGCGCCCATCTGGTCCGGGGTGCAGAAGATGTGGGCATCGTCCTGGGTAAAGCCCCGGACCCGCAGCAGGCCGTGCAGCACGCCGGACCGTTCGTAGCGGTACACCGTGCCCAGCTCGGCCCAGCGCAGGGGCAGATCGCGGTAGCTGCGGCCCTTGGTCTTGTAGATCATGATGTGGAAGGGGCAGTTCATCGGCTTGACGTAGTAGTCCTGCTCGTCGATGCGCATCGGGGAATACATGTTTTCTTTATAGAAGCCCAGGTGGCCCGAGGTCTCCCACAGCCAGGACTTGCCCATGTGGGGGGTGTACAGGATCTCGTAGCCGTTGCGGTAGTGCACCGAGCGCCAGTAGTCCTCAACCGCCACCCGCATGCGGCCGCCGTTGGGGTGCCAGTAGACCAGGCCCGCCCCGGCTTCCTCATGGGTTGAAAAAAGGTCAAGTTCCTTGCCCAGGCGGCGGTGGTCCCGTTTTTCCACTTCTTCCAGAAAAGCCAGGTAGGCTTTGAGCTCTTTGGGAGTTTCCCAGGCGGTGCCGTAGATGCGGGTCAGCATGGGCCGCTTTTCATCGCCCTTCCAGTACGCGCCGGCGATGCTCATCAGCTTGAAGGCCGCCGAGTTGATTTCCCGGCTGTTGGCCACGTGGGGCCCCCGGCACAGGTCGGCGAACCCCCGGCCGTCGGCGCCGGCCTGGGAATAGATGGAAATTTCCACTTCCTCCGGCAGGTCGGCGATCAGTTCCAATTTAAAGGGTTCATCCGCAAAGCGCCGCAGCGCTTCTTCCCGGCTGACCACGCTGCGCACAAAGTCCCGCTTTTCATCGATAATGCGCTTCATTTCCGCTTCGATGGCCGGCAACTGGTCCGCAGCGATGGGCGCGGGCAGCAGAAAATCGTAGTAGAACCCGTTGTCGATGGATGGCCCGATGGCTACCTTGGTTCCCGGAAAAAGGCGGGTAACCGCTTCGGCCATGACGTGGCTGACCGAGTGGCGAATGACGTCGAGTTTTTCGGACATACAGTACCTCCGTACGTATCGGCGCAGGGACGGTCAGGCCCGTATTCCCCGACGGGGAACCCTCCAAGGGTTGGAGGAAGGCCGCGAACCGCGGTACCACCCTGCTTCGCCATCCCCTGACGGAAGGCGCGCTCTTCGCCGCTGTCGGGGGCATTCCGGCCCCCCATACTCCGGCGTACCGTTTAAGGGGGGCAGCTCGGGAGGGGTTTTTGCCGCTCCTCTGACCAAGGGCGCTCCCAGCCTGCGGCGCCCCCTCTCTTCCGGTCCGGTGTGCGGCTACTCGTCTCCGTCATAGCCTTGAATCAGAATATCCCGCTTCTGACCGGGTAAAGTCAAGGGGTGCCTCTAAAAACCCGGTTGGTTTTTGAGCGGACTCAATTTTCATCCATAAATGAGCGCTGACTATTGAAGCGCCCCGCATCTCCGCCCCGTACCAGGGCGGAGGCACATGATGAAAAAT
>DYPP01000098.1 GCA_020719845.1 Treponema denticola
TTATAACAGGATATTGACCATCGTCTACCGTCTATTAAGCATGTACAATGTACTAGCAGGCTGTTGAAAATCGCGTATGCGATTGTTCAACAGCCTACCTTGATGTTGCATTTGTGCAGCGTTTCACTGGAAACGCGAACAAATGAGAAGGGTGTTGGAAAAGCAACCGGCTTTTTCAACACCCTGTTAGACCGACGCGATTGATTTTAGTGTCGTCCTGCATCATACTGGGTGTCTGATGGATAAAACGGAGCGCAGGATCCGCATACTGATCGTGGAGGACGAGCGCATCGTCGCGATCGATATGCGGCGCAGGCTGGAAGGACTCGGGTACGAGGTGGTCGGACCGGCGGACACCGGGGAAGAGGCTTTGGCCCAGGCGCGGGCGACCAAGCCCGATTTGATCCTGATGGATATCCGCTTGAAGGGCGACCAGGACGGCCTGGCGGCTGCGGAAGCCATCCGGCGCATCATGGACGTTCCCATCGTCTACAGTACTTCCTATACCGACAACGCCACCCTTTCCCGGGCCAAGGCCAGCCAGGCCATAGGCTATATCGTCAAACCCTTCCGGGACCGGGAAGTGCTCATCGCCATCGAAATGGCCCTCTACCGGCACCGCATGGAAGCCGAGCTCCGCACCAACCGGGAATTGCTGAACAGCACCCTGCAGGCTATCGGCGACGGCGTGGTCGCCGTCGACCGGGACGGGCGCGTTTCTTTCATGAACTGCGGGGCCGCATCCTTGCTGGGGATAGCCGCCGAAAACGCGACCGGCTTGACCTTCGACCACCTGTGCAAGCCGCGCAACAGCACGGCGCCCCGCTTCGTCGGCGAGCTTCATGCCGGGGGACCGGAGGCTGCCGCCGGCGATCAGCCGGCGCCGGTCATGATCCTGGCCACCGCCGGCGGTTCGCGGCCGGTGCAGTGCGTCTATCAGCCCATCAACGCCCAGGGGGGCGGAACGGTGGTCGTGATCCGGGACCTGACGGAAACCCTGCGCGCCGAAGCCAACCGGACCCGGTTGGCCGCCATCGTGGCCAATTCGGCGGACGCCATCTACTCCGTCGACGCCGCCCTGCGGGTCCGGTCCTGGAACCGGGGCGCCGAGCTGCTGTACGGCTATCCGGCGGCGGAAATGATCGGCCGGGACCTGTCCCTGCTGTATGAGGACCCGGCGGACTACCGGGAGTTTCAGGAATCCACCGCCAAGATCGGCTTGAGCGGCGACTACGGCCGCTTTGAGTCCAACCGGCGCTGCCGTTCGGGCAAACTGCTGACCGTGTCGGTCTCGCTGGCGCCGATCTGTTCCGTGCTGGAAGGGGAGACGGAGTTCGCCTGCATCGAACGGGACGTCTCGGCGGAGAAGGAGCGGGAAGCCGCGCTGCGGGCCGCCAAGGTCCTGGCCGAAGAAGCCAACCGGGCCAAGGACGATTTCCTGGCCAACGTAAGCCATGAGTTGCGGACGCCGCTCAACGGCATCCTGGGCATGGTCGAAATTTCCCGGGGCGTGGCCGATGCTGCGGAACGGGAAGAGTATCTGGAGATCGCCCACCGGCAGGCGGACGATCTGCTGTTCCTGATCAACTCGCTGCTCGATTATTCGCAGCTGGAAGTCGGCAAAATGCGCCTGGAAGCGCAGGCTTTCAGCCCGGCGGCCTGCGCCCAGGCCTGCGTCGAGCACTTGGCGCCGGAATTTCGGGCCAAGGGTCTGGCGTTCGAATTTTACCCGGACGCGTCCCTGCCGGAACTGCTGCTGGGGGACGAACACCGGATCGCCCAGATCATCCACCACCTGCTCTCCAACGCCGTCAAGTTTACGTCCCGGGGCAGCGTACGGCTGGAGCTGGACGCCCTGGGCACGGACCAACCGGGAACCGTCGGCCTGCGCATCAGGGTGACCGACACGGGGATCGGCATACCCCAGGACCGACTGGGCCTCATCTGGGACAAATTCATCCAGCTGGACGCTTCCCGGACCCGTTCGTACGGCGGAACCGGCATGGGCCTGGCCTTGGTCAAATCCCTGACCGAGCTGCTGGGCGGGACCGTCGGCGTGACCAGCATCCCGGACGCGGGCAGCGAATTCATGGTGGTGATTCCCCTGGCCTCGCCCGGCGGTTCGGCAACCCCAAAAACATGAAACCATTCATTTAATAGGGAGGAAAAATGGCCAAAATCATCATTTGCGAAGACGAGCACATCGTCGCCCTGGACCTGCGGCGGCAGCTGGAGCGGTTCGGCTACCAGGTGGCCGGCGCCTACACCAACGCCGAAGAGGCGGTCGAAGCCTGCGCCGCCGAGAGCCCGGACCTGGTGCTGATGGATATCCAGCTGCAGGGCAAGCTGGACGGCGTGGAAGCATCGCGGCTGATCTACGCCGACTACGCCATTCCGGTGATCCTGATCACCGCCTTTGCCGACGACGCCACCATCGCCCGTGCCCGGGACAGCCTGCCCTTCGGCTACATCATCAAACCCTTCGAGGAACGGGAACTCCGGACGGCCATCGAGATCGCGCTGCTGCGCTCCGAAATGGAGCGGAAGCTCAGGCAGAGCGAAGAACGGTACCGCAATCTCTTTCTGGAAGCCCCCACGGCCAACTTTACCGCCGCTGCGGACGGTACGCTGACGGACTGCAACGGCACCCTCCTTGCCCTTCTGGCTTACCCGGACGCGGGGGCGGCCGTGGGCGCGTCGCTGCTCGACCGTTTCGGTTCCCGGGCCGAGGGCGAAGCCGCCCTGAAGCGGTCCGCCGCCCTGCCTCCGGGGGCCGGCGACGAATGGACGCTGCAGCGGCTGGACGGCGAGACGGTCTACGTGCTGGCTACGCTTTCGCTGCTGCCCGGCCGGGACGGCGACGCGGCGGAGCTGCGGGGCTATCTGGTGGACATCACCGAACGGCGGGAACTGGAAGCCCAGCTCCGGCAGTCCCAGAAGATGGAAGCCATCGGGCGGCTGGCCGGAGGCATCGCCCACGACTTCAACAACATCATCACCGCCATCATGGGCTACTGCAACCTGCTGGCGGAGGACGTGGGCGACAACCCGACGCTGAAGGACGAGGTGGACGGCATTCTGTCTTCGTCCCGCCGGGCGGTAAACCTGACCCGGCAGCTGCTGTCCTTTTCGCGCAAGCAGCCGCTTGAGCCGCGCATCGTCGACGTCAACGAGACGCTGCGGGACCTGGAAAAGATGATCCGCCGCCTTTTAAGCGAAAACCTGATCCTGAAATTCTTTCTGGAAGCCAAAAAAACCCACATTTCCATCGACCCCGGGCAATTCGAGCAGATCATCATCAATCTGGTGGTCAACGCCAAGGACGCGGTGGCCGAATCCGGCGCCATCGTGGTGGAAACCAGGACCGTAACGACCGACGGTTCCGGCCGCTGCCACGGCATCGCCAAGGGCGAATGGCTGCTGGTAGTGGTGCGGGACAACGGCAGCGGCATCCCGCCGGACGACCTGCAGCGCATCTTTGAACCCTTCTTCACCACCAAACCGAAGAACCAGGGTACGGGGCTGGGCCTTTCCACGGTCTACACCGCAGTCAACCGGGCGGGGGGCGTGGTTTCGGTGGAAAGCGAGCAGGGCCGGGGTACGGCCTTCTTTGTCTACCTGCCCGTCGCCGCCCTCGCCGCCCCGGCCCAGGCAGCGGCGCCGGCGGCCGGGATACCCCGGCCGGCGCGCAAAGGCACCATCCTGCTGGCCGAGGACGACGCCTACCTGCGGGGACTGCTGGCCAAACTGCTGGCCAAGGCGGGCTACCGGGTGCTGGAAGCGGAAACCGCCGACCAGGCCCTGACCATCGCCGCCGGGGAGCAGGGCTATACGCTGCTGACCGACATCGTGATGCCCCGGATGAACGGCTACGAGCTGGCCAACCGATTGAAGGAACAGAACCAGGATCTGCGGGTGCTATTCATGTCCGGCTACCACGACCAGTACGAAAAGCCTGCCGTAACCAACTATACCAAGAGCAGCTTCATCCAGAAACCCTTTTCCCACGACCAGCTGCTCGCCGCTCTGGATGGCCTGACGGGCTGATGGACCCGGCGGGGGCCCCGGCGGCCTTGCTTGCGGATAAGCGTTTTTTTGGATATAGTCGCCGGATATGACAGATACCGCGCACATCCGCAATTTTTGCATCATCGCCCATATCGACCACGGAAAATCGACCCTGGCGGACCGGCTGATCCAGAAGGCCCACCTGGTCGAGGACCGGGATTTCAAGAACCAGATCCTGGACAACATGGACATCGAGCGCGAGCGGGGCATCACCATCAAGAGCCAGGCGGTGACCATCCCCTACCGCAGCCTGGATGGCGTCGAATATGAGCTCAATTTTGTCGATACCCCGGGGCACGTGGATTTTACCTATGAAGTTTCCCGGGCCATCAATTCCTGCGAAGGTGCCCTGCTGCTGGTGGACGCCTCCCAGGGCGTCCAGGCCCAGACCCTTTCCAACATGTACCTGGCCCTGGAGCACAACCTGGAAATCATCCCGGTGATCAACAAGATCGATATGGCCGCTGCGGACATCCCCAGCGCCCGGCACCAGATCGACCACGACCTGGGCCTGGATTCGGACGGCGCCCTGCTGGTTTCCGCCAAGCTGGGCACCGGCGTGGACGAGCTGTTCGAGGCCATCGTCAAGCGCGTGCCGCCGCCCGTCGGCAATCCCGACCGACCGCTGCAGGCGCTGATTTTCGACTGCCACTACGACCCCTACCGGGGCGTCGTCGTGCACCTGCGCGTCTTCGAGGGCCGCATCCGCAAGGGCATGCGCATCCGGTTCATGTACAACGATTCGGAGTATGCGGTGGAAACCTCGGGCATCTTCAAGCTGGCCCTGGTGGAACAGGACGAACTGACCGCCGGCGCGGTGGGCTACGTCATCGCCGGCATCAAGACGGTCAGCGACGTGCGGGTCGGCGACACGGTCACCGACGCCGCCCATCCCTGCGCCGCCCCTCTGCCGGGTTTCCGCGAAATCAAGCCCGTCGTCTTTTCGTCCATCTACGCCGTCGATTCCAACGATTATGAGGAGCTGAAGAGCAGCCTGGAAAAGCTGAAGCTCAACGACGCTTCCCTGGTGTATGAAAAGGACTCGTCCGCCGCCCTGGGGTTCGGCTTCCGCTGCGGCTTTCTGGGCCTGCTGCACCTCGAAGTGGTGCAGGAACGGCTGGAGCGCGAGTTCGACCAGTCGATCATCTTTACCGCCCCGTCGGTGCGCTACAAGGTCCACCTGCGGACGGGGGAAGAAGCCTTCATCGACAACCCCACGGAATACCCCGACGAAGGCCAGGTGGAAAGCGCCGAAGAGCCCTACATCCGGGCGGCCATCATCAGCCCCACCACCTACGTGGGCTCAGTGATGACCCTCTGCCTGGAAAAACGGGGCGTGCAGACCAACATGACCTACCTGGATGAAAAACGGGTGGAGATGGTCTTCGACATGCCCCTGGCGGAAGTCCTGTTCGATTTTTACGACCGGCTCAAGAGCATCAGCCGGGGCTACGCTTCCTTCGACTACGACATCACCGGCTACAAGCCGACGGAACTGTCCAAGCTGGACATCCTGCTCAACGGCAAACCGGTGGACGCCCTGTCCCAGCTCGTGTTCCGGGGCAACGCCTACGACCGGGCCCGCCGGGTGTGCGAACGCCTGCGGGACGAGATTCCCCGGCAGCAGTTCAAGATACCCATCCAGGGGGCCATCGGCAGCCAGATCATCGCCCGGGAAACCGTCAACGCCCTGCGCAAGGACGTGCTGGCCAAGTGCTACGGCGGCGACATCACCCGCAAGCGCAAGCTGCTGGAAAAACAGAAGGAAGGCAAGAAGCGCATGAAGATGGTCGGGGACGTGGAATTGCCCCAGAGCGCCTTCCTGGCGGTGCTGAAGACCAGCGAAGAGTAGGGCCGGCCCGCTTCAGCCGCGGTCCAGGTCGGCCAGACAGAGGTCGTAGGCTTTGATGAAGAAGTCCAGTTCCGCCCGCACGCGCTTGAGGAACGAAAGGTCCGCTGTCCGCCGCGGCGCTTCGGTGGCGGCGTATTCGGGAAAATGGGCCCACAGGTAGTCGGCGTCGTTCAAAAGCTGTTCCAGCCCGTCCGCCCCGTCCCGGCGGGCGCCGGAAAGCAGGTCCTGCAGGTCCGCCAGGCGCCGCCGTTCGTCGCGGATGAAGGCTCCGGCCCGGCGGATGCGCTCCGGCGCTCCCGGTTCCGCCGCAGCCGACGCGGCGGCCCCGTCCGGAACCGCCACCGGCGCGGTCAGGATGCCCGCGGCTTCCGGGCCGTCCACCCGGGTTATTCCCAGCGGCAGCCCGGCCGTACCCAGATCGAACAGGCGCGTCGAAGCGCCGAATTCCCCCTCGAACAGGTCCCGATAGCCCGACAGCACCGGATCGGTGCGCAGCGCCGCGCCGCCCTTGCCGACGGCGGCCCGCGTCCCCGCCCGGAAAGCCGGGCCGACGTCGATCAGGCCGCCGGGGCGATCGGCCCGGTTCAGCCGGTCCCGGTGGCCCGGGGTCGACCGGGCGTGGTAGGCATCGGGGCCGTAGGCAAAGTCCAGTCCCGCCACCACGACGGGCCCCGAGCCCGCGGCCAGGGCCAGGGCGACCGCGGTAAGCCCGACCGAACCCAGCGGCGCCTGGGCGGCGGGCAGCAGGTCCGTCTGCCGCAGCCGGTCGAAAATGCGGAGCGGCGTCCAGGGCGTAAAGAACAGGTAGGCCGGACCGCCCGTCGCCCGGGCCGTGGCGGGCAGGCTGGAAAGATCCATGGCCACGGGAATCCCCGTTCCCGCGGCGCCGATGAAGTCCCGCAGATTCCAGTGCTGGGATTCCAGGGCGACCACCAGATCGGGCCGGATGTGCCGTTCCCGCAGGGCCGAGAGGGCCGTGTCGACGCAGAGCAGGCGGAAGGGCCGGGTCGTCGGGTCGGCGTACCCGGCCGGCAGCCCCGCCAAGGCCGACAGGGCGCCGTCCAGCGAGGGGCCCGCCCCCAGCACCAGCAGCGGCGCGCCGCCGTAGGCCAGCCGCGCCGGGTCGCCGGCCCGGGCCAAAAGGTGCAGGTTGCGGACCATATTGAGGGCAAAGCGCCGTCCCAGGCGGGCCAGGGTCAGGGCGTTGGACCAGTCCCGGGCCAGACCCTGCTCCAGCGCCGCCGCCATGGCCGCGTACAGCTCATCGTGCAGCTGCCAGGCCGCGCCGGTGCGCAGCACTTCAAGGCGGCGGAAACGGCGGGCGCCCCATTCGCGGCGCACGAAGGCGCAGATTTCCGGCGCCGAGGCGGAATGCGCCAGGCGCGCTGCGGGATGGCCGGCCAACAGCGGGTCCAGCGCTTCCCGGGAAAGTTCCATCAGGTTGGGGTCGCTTTCAACGCAGAGCAGCGCCGAGTCGGCGGTCATGGTGCGCAGCAGCAGCTCCAGGCCGTAGCCGTACAGCGGCGAAGGGCAGAAGTAGAGGGTGCGGCTGAAAACACGGGCGGCGCGCACCGCGCGTTCCGCCTGGGCCGCAGGATCGATCAGGGAGAGCAGGGTCTTGCCCCGGTAGGAGACGGAATACCCCCGGCGGGCTTGCAGCCGCCGGGGAATTTCGTCGGTCATGGTCTAGTTGGCGGTTTCGGGCATGAAGTTCTGAAGAAAGGTCTCAAAGAAACGGTCCTCAAATTTCTTGCTGCCCAGCACGAAATTGCGGACCGTGGCTTCGGCGTACTGCCCCGCCACGTAGGGATAGTAGTAGTCGATGACCGCAGCGGCGGACTCTTCCGCAGCCTGCTCCTGGGTGGGCAGCAGAACCAGCACGTTGTCGCCCACCACCACCGGCTTGGAAACCGTCCCCAGGGGGGTTGAAAAGGCGGTCTTCCAGAAATTTTCGTTGGTGGAAGCCCCGCTCAGTTCGGGAATTTTAAGCGAAGCCAGGGAACGGTACAGTTCGATGTCTCCGTAGTTGAGGGGGACGGGACCGAAGGTTTTCTTGTTCAGCGACCGTTCCTTGACCGCCGCGTCAAAGCCCGACGCCCCGGCCAGAACGGAGAACGCCTCCGCCTGGGCCACCAGCCAGTCTTCGATGCGGCCGCGCTCAAACCCCGTCAGGTAAGACCGGGCCTTGGCGATGACCGCCTTGTCGGCGCTGGAAGAAGTCCGGGGATCCTCCCCGGCGCGGAAGAACGCATAGCCTGCGGGAACCTTGACCAGCGCGCTGAGCCCGCCCTTGGCCAGGTTCAAGACCGAATCGCGTTCCCCCTGGTCCGGAATTTCCGTCGCCAGCTCATAGGCGTATTTCCGTCCCAGATCGCCGCCCTTGTCGGCGTATTCATCCTTGGAATGGGTTTTGGCGGCGTCCTCAAAGGACATCGCGCCGTCCTTGACCGACTGGAGCACCTTTTTGGCGTCCGCTTCGCTCGCACCGACGGTGATCCGGGACAGATGGACCAACTTGAACAAAACCGGATTGGCGTCCACGTAGGCGGCCACTTCGGCTTCGGGGTAGGAAGACAGGGGGAAGGCGACCATTTCGAAGCTCCGCTCCGGGCCGGCCATGGCCTTCATGAAGGCGATTTCTTTGGAGGAAATCCGCAGACCCAGCAGGTCTTCCAGGTAATGGCCTGCGGCGACCTCGTCGTGCAGGTCCGCGCGGAGGGTCATCCGTTCCGCGTCGGACATGGCGCGGTAGCGGGCGGCGGAAAATTTGCCGTTTTCCTGAAAAACCGGCAATTCGGCCATGCGCCGATCCACCACCGTGGACGGCACCAGGTAGCCGGCGGCCATCATTTCGCGCAGCGCCGCGGTCCGGATGACCGCGCTCTCAAAAGCCGCCCGCCAAACCTGGTACGCCGCGACCTGGACATTCTGGTCGTTGCCGGATGAACGGATTTGTTCGTTGTAATAATCCCGCTGCTGGGCGAAGTAGTTGCCCGGGATAAAGTCGATCGGTACTCCGTCGTAGGAACCGAAGCTCAGCTTTCCCGCGCCGCCGCCGGCCTTCGGCGCCATGGCCGGCACCAGAACAAAGGCGATAATGGTAAAAAGCAGGATAACCAGCGTACCGACGAAGAGAAAAGGATTGGCGTGGAAACGACGTTTCAGGTCATCCAGGGCGGAACCGTCGTGGTTTTGGGGCTTTTTGCTTTCTTTGGAAGCCATAGAGTGCTGCACCTCTCTGCGTGTAGAACTTGAGATGAAAAACCATACCACGCCCGCCCGGCGAGGTCAATGAGTCACCGGGAGATGAACCGCCGATTCTGTCTACGGAGCTTGACACAAAGCAAGGTATTGGATATAGTCTCCCACGATACGGGGGCGTAGCGAAGCTGGTTATCGCGCTGGCCTGTCAAGCCGGAGATCGCGGGTTCGAGCCCCGTCGCTCCCGTATAAGCCCGTCCAAGTCCGGACGGGCTTTTTTCCATACGGGCTGTAGCGCAGGGGCTAGCGCGCTTGGTTCGGGACCAAGAGATCGGCGGTTCAAATCCGCCCAGCCCGAGCTTACTCGAAAACCGCGTCTTAAGACGCGGTTTTCTCATATACGGGTAAAGCGGGCGCCGCTCTGCGGCGTCCGCCCAGCCCGACTATGTTCGGAGGCCGCCAAAATTGGCGGCCTCTTTCGCTT
>DYPP01000099.1 GCA_020719845.1 Treponema denticola
AATTGCCTCAACTTTCTTAGATTTGCCAGGGAAAGGGATCCCCGCCGGCCAGCCAGTCGACGAACTGCTGGGCCGTGCGGGGGGAACGGCCGTTGAACCAGCGCTCCCAGCGGTTAGCGTTGTCCTGGAACGCTTGCCGCGCCTCCCGGTCGTCTGCGGGCAGCAGCCCGCGGCGGTCCGCCAGAAATAAGGCTATGCGCAGGTAATCGTCCTGTCCGGGCGTGCTGAAGACGACGGTCACCCCGAAACGGTCGGCCAGGGAAAGCTGCTCCTGCATCGAATCGAAAGCCCGGACGTCGCCGCCGGCCCGGGCTTCGGCGGCCATAGCGGTGGTCGGCCGGTCGGCGAATCGTTCCTTGACCAGGTGCCGGCGGTTGCTGGTGGCGTAGACCACCACGTTGTCCGGCCGCCGTTCGGCGCCGCCCTCCAGCAGGGCCTTGAGGCCCGTAAAGGCGTCGTCGGTTTCTTCAAAGGTCAAATCGTCGATGAAGACCACAAAGCGGAGCCGGCGGGACCCGAGGGTCTTCAGGATATCGGAAAAGCCGGGTAGATCTTTTTTCCGGACTTCGATCAAGCGCAGACCCTGGGCGGCGTATTCGTTGCACACCGCTTTGACGGTGGCGGATTTCCCCGTACCCCGGTCGCCGTAGAGCAGCAGGTTGTTGGCCGGTTTTCCGTCGGCAAAACGCCGCGTGTTGGCCACCACCACCGCCCGCTGTTCTTCGTAGCGGGAAAGGTCGCCGAGGCGTACCGGATCGGGATTGGCCACCGGCTGGAAGGGCGACTTCCGGCCGGCGGTCCAGATGAATGCCGCGGAGGCGCCGAGAACGCCCGCGCCCCGTTGTTCCAGCAGGGCGGCGACCCGGGGCAGCGCTGCGGGCCAGCTCGTCCCCCGGGGCAGGACGCTTTCCGGGGTGCCGGCCGGAGCTTGACCCACGGCCCGAGATTCGGCGCGCAGGGCGGCGGCGGCTTGGTCCAGCTTGAGGCCTTCCAGCCCTGCGGCGATATGCTCGCCCAGGGCGGCCAAGTCCAAGGCCGCTAGGCTTTCCAGTCGACCCAGGTCCGCGGCGGCGCCGGCCCGCAGGGCGGCAGGGATCGCTGCCCAGGGCTGCCGTTCCGCGGCAAGGGTAAAGGCGTTTTCATCAGCCAGCAGCAGGCCGACCAGTTCTTCATGGAGGTCGGTATTCGGGGATTTTCCGGCGAGGGTGCCGAAGAAAGAGGCCCAGGCGACGATTGTTCGGGAGGCGTCGGCGAGGGTAAGGACTTGAATGCTTCCCAGCAGACGCTGCAAGGCTTTTACCAGCGGTGCGCGACGAAGCTTGGTGAAAATTCCCAGACCTTCAATGGCCGCTTCGAGTCGGAGCGCTTCTTCGACGATGCTCATGGGGCAAGTATACCCATGGGTAAAAAGTCCTGCAACGGTGGGCAAAACAAGGGTTGTGTTACGAAGCTTGGGGAAAGGTCCCCAAGCACCCTGCCGGGAGTAGCCCCAAGCAAAGTACTCCGGCAGGTATGGTATGGTTCATAAAAATCCCCAAGGTTCGTAACACCAGGTCAGGTCGCCTCTACGGTGGTTTCGATCACCATGGGACGCCGCTGGCCGATGGTCTCGCCGACCACGATATCCATTTCCAGCATTTTGAAGACTTTGGTCGGGCACTTGGCTACGCAGACGCCGCAAGACGTACACTTGGCATAATCTACCTGGGGAATGCCGTTGACCATGCTGATGCACTGCTCCGGACAATTCTTGACGCAGATTTCGCACTTGATGCAGCCGACCTTGCAGGTCTTCATCACGTTGGCCTTGATCGGGTTGTGGTTGGAGCAGACGACCACCGAACCGACGCGGTCCTTGGGCACCTTGAGCAGGATGCCCTGCGGGCAGGCGGCGATGCACAGGCCGCAGCCGACGCACTTGTCGTAGTCCACGTGGGGCAGGCCGTCGTCCTGCATGTGGATGGCGTCGAACTGGCAAGCCGCGACGCAGTCGCCGAAGCCCAGGCAGCCCCAGGCGCAGAGCTTGGTGCCGCCGACGGCGATTTTGGCCGCCCGGCAGGTCTGGACGCCGACGTAGTCGCCCTTGACGGGCGCCTTGTCCCGGGTCCCCTGGCAGGCCAGCACGGGCACGATGTCTTCGGCGTTGGCGCTGACGCCCATGATCGCGCCCAACGCCGCCGCCACCGTCTTGCCGCCGGGGGAACAGCGGGTAACCTCGGTGCTGCGGCCGGCCACCGCCGCGGCGTAGCCGTCGCAGCCGGGAAACCCGCAGGCGCCGCAGTTGGCCCCCGGCAGGGCGGCCCGGACCTGGCCCGCCAACGGGTCCGTATCGACGTGGAAGAATTCCTTGAAAAAGCCGAGGGCGATACCCAGAGCCATGGAAAGGACCACGGCGAAACCGGCGGTGATCAGTACGATGCTCATGCCATAACCCCCTATTTTACCAAGCCGGAAAAGCCCATGAAGGCCATGGACAAGAGCGCCGCGGAGGCGAACAGGATCGGCGTCCCCTTGAGGAAGGCGGGCACGGGACTGGTCCGGATGCGCTTGCGCACTCCGGCCAGCAAGAGCAGGGACAGCAGAAATCCAAGGGCGACGCCCAGGGCGTACACGATGGATTCGATGAAGGTGAAGCCCTTGCTGATGTTGTCGAAGGTGACCGCCAGGATGGCGCAGTTGGTGGTGATCAGCGCCAGGTAGATGCCCATCGAGGAATACAGGGACGGCGCGCTTTTCTTTAGATAGAATTCCACCAGCTGCACCAGGGAAGCGATGATCAGGATAAACGCCAGGATCTGCAGGAACTCCAAGCCGAGGGGTTTCAGGACAAAGTAGTACATGGGCCAGGTGACCATGGTCGCCAGTACGGTCACGAAGGTGACCGCCAGACCCATGCCGATGGACTTGTCTTCATCCGTGCTCATGCCGATGAAGGGACAGAGCGCCAGAAAGCGCATCAGAATGACGTTGTCGATCAGAAATGCCTTGATGAAGATGCTGAACAGGATCATGCTTGTTCCTCCTCGGCGTCCTTGAGTCGGGATTTAAGAAACAGGTTCAGGGCGATGAAGAGGGAAAACACGAAGAAGCCTCCCGGAGACAGAACGAAGAAGAGTATGGGTTGATACGAATCCGGCATGATCTGCCGGCCCAGCAGGGTCCCGTTGCCCAGCAACTCGCGCACCGCGGAAATCCCGGTCAGTACCCAGGTGTAGCCCAGGCCCATGCCCAGCGCGTCGGCGACGACGTCGCCCAGCGGCTTTTTGGACGCGAACCCTTCCACCCGGCCCATGATGATGCAGTTGACCACGATCAGGGGGATGAACACGCCCATGGCTTTGGACAGCTCGGGAAAGTAGGCTTTGAGCACATAGTCGATGACCGTGGTGAAGGCGGCGATGACGATGATGAAGATCGGGATGCGGATGGAATCGGGGATCAGCTTGCGGAAGGCGCTGATGACCACTTCGGACATCAGCAGCACAAACGTCATGGCCAGTCCCATGCCGATGCCGTTGGCCACCGAGGTGGTCACCGCCAGGGCGGAACAGAGGCCGATCATCAGCATCAGCAGGGGATTTTCCCTGATGATGCCGTTGGAGAAGATGCTTGCCAGACGTTTCACTTGGATCCTCCGGATTGGGTGGACAGCCATTCGGCCGCGCTCTGGCCGGAAACCTTGACGAGGGTGGTGATGGCTTTGCTGGTGATGGTCGAGGCGGTGATGGCGATCACGTCGCCCTTGACTTCAAAGGCGTCGGAGAGCGCTTTGTCCTTGAATTGGCCCGCAAAGGTGGTCTTGTGGGCGCGGTCGACAAAATAGGTGGGATTGGCGGCGTTGGCGCCGAGTCCGGGGGTATCCTTGTTTTCCAGAATCTTGACCCCACTGATCTTCCCTGCCGCGCCGACGCCGACCAGCACGGTGATCGGACCGCCGTAACTGGCCCCGACGACCCTGACGGCTACGCCGATGGGCGTGCCGTTCTGCCGCACGGCGTACTCGTTCTTGAATTCGATACCCGGGTCGCCGTTCTTGAGCGTCCCGGTGATTTCCTCAAATCCGTCCCCCTGGGGGAATAGGTCCTTCAATGCCGCTTCCAGGTCCGCCACTTGCCGTTCGGCGATGACCTTCTGGGTGCCGGTATAGACGAAGGCCAGGGCCACGCAGGCCAGGGTGGCGTAGATGGCCATGATCAGGCCGAGCTTGAGCATGTTCTTCATTTAGCGGCCGCCTTCCGGGGAGCGACGTAGCCGTACTTCTGGTCCGTCAGGCGGCTCAGGAAGGGGGTGACGCAGTTCATGATCAGGATGCCGTAGGAAGCGCCTTCGGGGTAGCCGCCCCACTTGCGGATCAGCACGGTGATGATCCCCGCACCCAGGCCGAAGACCAGCTTGCCCTTGGCGGTCAGCGGCGCGGAGACGTAGTCGGTGGCCATGAACACGGCGCCGAAGACGACGCCCCCGGACAGCAGGCCGAACAGCGGATCCATGCCCAGCAGCCAGGACAGCACAAAGGTGCCGGCCAGCAGGGCTACCGGCGCCCGCCAGTCGATGGTCTTGGTGGCCAGCAGGTAGACGGCGCCGACCAGGATCAACAGGATGGAGGATTCGCCGATGCAGCCCGAGCGGTTGCCGAGGAACAGGGTCCACAGCACCGAACCGTAGTCGGCCGCCGCCGCCTGGCCTCCCCGCACAAAAGCGGCGCCCACGTCGGCCACGCTGCCGCCCAGCTTGACGATGTTGAGCGGCGTAGCCGAGGTGACCGCGTCGGTCAGGGCGGTGCCGAAGCCCACCGGACGGTGCCAGGTGGTGATCGCGGCGGGAAAGCTCATGATCAAAAAGGCCCGCCCGACCAGCGCCGGGTTGAAGACGTTGGCCCCCAGGCCGCCGAAAAATTCCTTGGCCACCACCACGGCGAAGACGGCGCCCATGGCGGTCATCCAGAGGGGGGTGGAAGGCGGCAGCACCAGGGCCAGCAGCAAGCCGGTCAGGGCGGCGGACAGGTCGCCGACCCGGCTCTTTTCGCCGATCGCCCGGCGGAACAGCGCGTCCGAGAGCAGCGCCGCCGCGACGGAAACGACGACGTTCAGCAGGGCCGGCAGGCCGTACAGGTAGACGCCGAAGGCGGTCACCGGAGCCAGCGCGATGAGCACGTTGCCCATCAGGCGCCGGGTGGTGGCGGGGGATGAAAAGTGCGGACTCGACGAAAGCAGGGTCCGACGTTCAGGATTCGCCATGAAGTTTGATTCTCCTTACCTATTATACGCTTTCTGCGCGCAGGACGCGGTCCGGCGGTTCAAGGCGAACCGCCGTTGGTCCAGCATTCGCCGAAATACCCTCACGCCTTGGCCGGGGCGGGCTTTTTGGGCGCCGCCGCCTGTTTGGCCCGCAGCACCTGTTTGCCGATGCGGAAGCGCTGCACCAGCTGGATGTTGGCGGGGCAGACGAAGGAACAGGCGCCGCACTCGATGCAGTCCAGCAGTCCCGCGGCGGCGGCGCCGTCCAGATCGTTGGCCGCCAGCGCTTCGTTGATGATCACCGGCGCCAGCCGGCTGGGACAGGAGCGGATGCAGCGTCCGCAGCGGATGCAGGGATCCTCGGCGGCTTCCGTCGTCTCGGCGGAGGTCATGAGCGTGATGCCCGAGGTGTTCTTCTGCACCGGTATGGCCACGCTGGGCACCGCGGTGCCCATCATCGGACCGCCGAAGACTACTTTCCGCAGCGCATCCTGGTCTATCGCCATAAAATCCGCGGGCAGGTCGGAAACCAGGGTTCCGATGGGCGCCAGGATGTTTTTGGGCGTCTTGCAGGCGCCGCCGGTGACGGTCAGGCCCCGTTCGATTAGGGGCTTGCCCTCGACGAACGCGTCGGCGACGGCTTTGAGGGTGCCCACGTTCTGCACTACGCAGCCCACGTCCATGGGCAGGCCGCCGGAGGGGACTTCCCGGCCGGTCAGCGCGGATATCAGGGTTTTTTCCCCACCCTGGGGATATTTGGTCTTAAGCAGCTGGACGGCGATGTCCAGGCCCCGGCCCAGGTCGGCGACGGCCTTTTCCAGGATCGGGACCACGGCGGTCTTGTTGGACTCCACGCCGATGATGCCCTTGGCCACGCCCAGGATCTTCATGACGATGGCCAGACCCAATACCACCCGGTCGGGCTCTTCGGTCATGACCGCTTCGTCGATGGTCAGGTAGGGTTCGCACTCAGCGCCGTTGGCGATGGCCAGGTCGATGGGTTTGTTCGGCGGCGGCGCCAGCTTGACGTGCACCGGAAACCCCGCGCCGCCCATGCCGACGATCCCGGCGGCCCGGATGCGGGCCAGGGCTTCTTCCCTGGTGCAGGAAAAAGCGTCCAGCGGCGGCATGAAATCCGTTGAGTCTTCGCCGCCGGCTTCGATGATGATGCACAGGCCGTCGTTGTTGTTGGATTGGGTCCGGGGTTCGATTTTTTTTACCGTGCCCGCGATCGGCGCGTGCACCGGGACGGTCATCGGCCCGGGGTTGGCCGCGTCGGCGATCACCTGGCCGCGCTTGACCGTATCGCCGATGGCCACCAGCGCCTTGTTCGGCGCGCCGAAGTGCTGGTTGACCGGCACGACCACCTGCTTCGGGGCGGGAACGCGTTCGATTTTTTTGCCCTCGGATGCTGATTTGCGCTCCGGCGGATGGATGCCGCCCTTGAATGTTTTAATCGCCATGTGCGTAGGCTCTCCTTCGATGGCCGGCCTTCAAACGGGGACGCGGTCCGATCTGTATCGCTGAAAGAGTTGAGTAGTTGGTCGGTATTCGTTACCCGGCTATGGTAAGCCGATTTGGAGTAGGCGTCAAGTCAGGGCCAGGACAAGCACGAAGGAATTCCTTCCTTCCTTCCTTCACCGCCGCTGGTGCCGGATGATGAAGGAAGCCGGCGGCAACGCCTACTCGCCGGATTTTTGGTCTTTTTTGGTCTTCTTTTCTTCCCGCTTTTCTTTGAGGGTTTTCTGGGGTTTCCGTTTTTCTTCCCGCTTGGGATGATCGCTGGATTTCATTTTGCCTCCCTGATCGCCGTATTCCGGCGCTGTCCACAGGCGGAATTCTACTATTGTTTACCCCCCCGCGCAAGGGGGATGCCCGCTATTGACACTTTTTAAAAATAGCAGCATGGTACGGGTATGAGCTCCAGCCCGGCAGTCATCGATGAGGTCATTCCTACCGAATACCGAAGAATAGCGGAGCAATTATTTCCGGCAGCCGGCTCGGAAGCGCCGCGGATGTTCGCGGAGAACGAAATACGCCGCTTTGCGGATCTGCTCGGCGTAGGCACGGATTGTTCGGAAGTCATGAGGACCGGCGACCCGGAACAGGCCGATCGCCGCCTGCTGGGGCATTTCCGGAACAACGTAGAATTGTTGATTCAGAAGACCTGGGTCGAAAAAGCCGATGAGGTCCATAAGGAAAAACTGCTGGACCGGATTCCCCGCTTTGTCACGGACATAGAAAATGGATCCTACCAACAGGCGCTGGCGACCTTCGTGCTCATCCTGGATGAGCTGGCCTACCTGCTCTTCGGCTCCCAGAGCAGAAAAGGCGATTTTATCGAATACACCTTCCGCATCGACGGCCAGATCGGCCTGTTTTGGTGGTACGCGGGTAAGCTTTCCACCGTCCCGGACAGCGCCGAACCGGCGCTGCTGCGGTCGGTGCTGATGATCGGCATCTGCTTCCTGGCCGCGCTGTAATCGTCGCCGCTCCTTGACCCGGTTTCCCCTTGTACGCCATAGTAGGCTCGCCGCGCCCCTGAAGCGCGGAAGGAGTACACCATGAACGACGCCCTACCCTCGGATTTCATCAGCGACTTCATCGCCGAAGACCTTAAAAGCGGCCGGTATGACCGGGTGCATACCCGCTTTCCGCCGGAACCCAACGGCTGGCTGCACATCGGCCACGCCAAGGCCATCAGCGTGGTGTTTTCCATGGCCGCCCGTTTCGGCGGCCAGTGCAACCTCCGCTTCGACGACACCAATCCGGAAAAAGAAGACCTGTCCTACGTGGAAGCCATCAAGCGGGACATCAAGTGGCTGGGCTACGACTGGGCGGACCGGGAGTACTACGCTTCCGACTACTACGAGTACCTGTACGGACTGGCGCTCAAGCTGATCGACAAGGGCGTGGCCTACGTGGACGACCTGTCGGACGAAGAAATCCGCGTCTACCGCGGCACCGCCGTGCCGGACAAGCACAACATCACCCACACGCCGCCGGGAAAAAACAGCCCCTACCGGGACCGGTCGGTAGCCGAAAATCGGGACCTCTTTGCCCGCATGCGGGCCGGGGAGTTCGCCGACGGGTCCAAGACGCTGCGGGCCAAGATCGACATGGCCCATCCCAACCTGGTGATGCGCGACCCCGTCATGTACCGCATCCGGCGCATGCCCCACTACCGCGTGGGCGACGCCTGGTGCATCTACCCGATGTACGATTTCCAGCATCCCCTGTCGGACGCCAAAGAAGGCATCACCCATTCCCTCTGTTCGCTGGAATACGAAATCCACCGCCCCCTCTACGACTGGTTCATCCGGGAGGCCGACGTCTTCCCCAGCCGGCAGATCGAATTTGCCCGGCTCAACATCAGCCGCACCGTCCTGTCCAAGCGCTGGCTGCTGCAGCTGGTCAACGAAAAGCGGGTCTCCGGCTGGGACGATCCGCGCATGCCCACCCTGGCCGGCCTGCGCCGCCGGGGGTATACCCCGGAGGCCATCAAGGACTTCATGTCCCGCATCGGGGTGGCCAAGACGGACAGCATGGTGGACATCGCCTTGCTGGAGCACTGCCTGCGGGAAGACCTGAACAAGCGGGCCAACCGGGTGATGGCCGTCATCCGGCCGCTGAAGCTGATCATCGACAACTGGGAAGAAGGCTGGACCGAAGAGCTGGACGCGGTGAACAATCCGGAGGACCCGGCCTCGGGGAGCCGGAAGCTGGCGATTTCCCGGGAACTGTGGATCGAGCGGGACGATTTCCAGGCGGTCCCGCCGCCCAAATATTTCCGCCTCTTTCCGGGCAACCCGGTCCGCCTGCGCTACGCCTACATCGTCACCTGCACCGGGTTTGACCAGGATCCGGTTTCGGGGGAAGTCGTCGCCGTGCACTGCCGCTACGACGCGGACACCAAGGGCGGCAACGCGCCGGACAACCGCAAGGTCAAGGGCACCATCCACTGGGTATCCGCCGCCGCGGCCCAGCCCATCGAAGTCCGGCTCTACGACTACCTCTTTGCCGTGGACCGGCCGATGGACGTGGCCCCGGGGGCTTCCTTCCTGGACAACCTGAATCCGGCTTCCCTTGAAACCGTAAGCACCGCCTACGGCGAAGCCGGCCTGGCCGCCGCCGCGCCGGAAGCCCGCTACCAGTTTGAGCGGGTCGGCTACTTTGTCCGTGACCGGGACGACGCCGACGGCAAACCGGTGTTCAACCGCAGCGTCGGCCTGCGGGACACCTGGGCCAAGATCGAAAAGAAGGCCGGGGCTTAG
>DYPP01000195.1 GCA_020719845.1 Treponema denticola
CGCCGGGGATTTATCAGCAGGTGTTGGAGCAGTTGAAGTAACCATGTAGTAACGAGTTCAGTTGTGCGGCAAAAAATGGCTGAAGTCGTTACTACAAAGCGCTTTTTCGTATTCACGTCTTCGCCCCAAGTTATAATCACCCCATCATGACACACCCCAAACTCATCCTTGTCACCGGCGCGACGGGATACATCGGCGGGCGGCTGGTGCCGAAACTGCTCGAAGCGGGCTGCCGCGTCCGCTGCCTGGCGCGCGACCCCTCGCGTTTGCAGGGACGCTCCTGGCTGCATAAAGTGGAAGTCGTCAAAGGCGATGCGCTCTCGCCCGAAGAACTGCTCGAAGCCATGCGCGGCGTATCGGTTGCGTATTATTTAATCCACGGGATGCAGGGCGGAAAAGTCAGCGCGGAACGTGATTTGCAGGTGGCGCGGAATTTCGCGCAGGCTGCCGAAGAGGCAAACCTTGAACGCATCATCTACTTTGGCGAACTGGTGGACCCCACCGCCAATCTCTCGCCGTACCTGCGCGCGCGGCACGAAACGGGATACACCCTGCGCTACGGCAAAGTCCCCGTCACCGAATTCCGCGCGGGCATGGTCATCGGGTCGGGATCCGTCCTGTTCGAGATGATCCGCTACCTGACCGAGGGCGAATTGGTCATGATCTGCCCAGCCTGGTTCTATTCGCAGGCGCAGCCCATCGCCATCCGCGACGCGCTTTCCTACCTCGTCGGCTGCCTGCAAAACCCCGACACGGTGGGGCGCGTCATCGAGATCGGCGGCTCCAATTCCCTGACCTACGCCGACATGCTTCTGGGCTACGCCAGGGAACGCAACCTGAAGCGCTGGCTGATCCCCGCGCCCGTTTACGCCTCGCGCCTGTCCGCCTATTGGGTGCATCTGGTCACGCCCATCCACTCGCGCCTGATCGCGCCGCTCATCGAAGGTCTGCGGCTCAACCTCATCGTCCGCGATGAATCGGCGAAGAAACTCTTCCCGCACATCAAGCCGATCGATTTCCAAACCGCCACCCGCCTTGCGTTGGGACGCATCCAGCGTGACAACGTGGAGACCAGCTGGTCGGACGCCCTCGTCAGCGCGATGGGCGATTTCAAGCCCTACCAGTTCCTCATCAGCGACGGCATGTTCATCGAGCGTTTCCAGATGCTTCTCGACGTTTTACCTGAAGCCGTCTTCCGCTCCTACACGGGGATTGGCGGCGCCCGCGGCTGGCTCTACATGGACTGGGCTTGGTCGCTGCGCGGCTGGATGGACAAGGTCATCGGCGGCGTGGGACTGCGGCGCGGGCGGCGGCATCCCGACGAAATCCGCACCGGCGAGTCGCTCGACTTCTGGCGCGTCGAAGCCATCGAAAAGGACAGGCGCATGTTGCTGCGGGCGGAGATGAAAGTCCCCGGCAAGGCGTGGCTCGAATTCGAATCTGTGTCGAAGGACGGGAAGACCCTGGTTTCCTCCACCGCTTATTTTGCCCCGCACGGCGTCAGCGGAATTCTATACTGGTATACCATGTGGACCTTCCACAAATTCATCTTTGCCGGGCTGACGCGCGGCATTGCATCCCGCGCCCACATTCTGGCTCGCTCCTCCGGCTTGCCATCGTCGAAAAGCGTTGAACTCAAGTGACACTGACGGAGAAAGCCAACCCCATACCCAAACTCATCCTCGTGACCGGCGC
>DYPP01000196.1 GCA_020719845.1 Treponema denticola
TGGACACGCCGTTGAGGGCGTCGTTTTCGGTGGCCACCACGTAGGGGGCGCGGATGCCGTTCCAGTCGAAGGAAGAATTGAGGATGGTCTCCATGAAGTCGCCGTTGGGAAAGTGGTCGGTCCAGGCGCGCTGGCCCTGGAAGCCCGCCAGGATGGCGTTGTGGCCCAGGGCTTCTTCGGCCAGGCCCCTGCGCTTGAGGTCCGGGTTGCCCACCATCAGGTCCCGGACGATCATGGCCATCTTGACGCTGGTGGCCCAGGCCTTGTCCTTGCGGTCCCGGCTGTGCTGGACCTGGGGATCGTTGACGTCCGGGCCTTCCGTGCAGTTGCCCTTGACCCATTCCAGGGCGCGCTTGAACTCGGCGTCGGAATAGATTTTTTCTTCAAAGCGGCGCACCAGTTCGCTCATGTCCACGTACTCGTTGCGCATGCCCAGGTAGGCCTGGAAGAAGTCGGCGTCCACGATGGAGCCGGCGATGCCCATGGAGACGGAGCCGACGGAGAGGTAGCTCTTGCCCTTCATCCAGGCGGCGGCCAGGCCGGCCCGGGCAAAGCGCAGAATTTTTTCGGCCACGTCGGTGGGGATCTGGTCCGTGTCCGACAGGTCCTGCACGTCCCGGCCGTAGATGCCGAAGGCGGGCAGTCCCTTCTGGCTGTGGGCGGCCAGGACGGCGGCCAGGTAGACGGCGCCGGGCCGGTCGGTGCCGTTGAAGCCCCAGACGGCCTTGACGGTCAGGGGGTCCATATCCATGGTTTCCGAACCGTAGCACCAGCAGGGGGTGACGGTCAGCGTGACGGCGACGTTTTCCCGGGAAAACTTGTCCGCGCAGGCGGCGGCTTCGGCGACGCCGCCGATGGTGGTGTCGGCGACGACGCATTCCACGCTCTGGCCGTTGGGGTGCCGCAGGCTGCCGGAGATCAGCGCCGCCGCGGCTTTGGCCATGTTCATGGTCACGTCTTCCAGGGACTCGCGCACGCCCTGGCGGCGGCCGTCGATGGTGGGCCGGATGCCGATTTTGGGCAAGGCGCCCCGGAACCGGTTGGCCGGGGGATTCATTTTAAGACTGGCGAGATCTGCCATAGGATGGCCTCCTGCATGCGTATGATCCGGAAACGGACTGGCGCCGTTTCCGCCGCGGTCTCAACCGCGTTGGTGACTGATGATGGCGACGGGCAGGCGGATGATTTCCGCCGGAGCCCCTCCGGCCGCGCCGGAGTCGATCCGGCCCAGGATGCGCCGGGCCGCGGCGGCGCCCAGGCCCGCCGCGTCCTGGGCGGCCGTATAGCGGCAGGCCGGCAGAAAGGCCGAATAGGGGGTCTCGTCGAAGGCGGCGATCGCCGGGCCGCTCCGGCGGGCGGCGCCGCCCGGGTCGGCGGACGTCCGGTCCGTCGCCGCCAAAAGGCGGCGTTGCGCGCCCAGGTGCACCAGCAGGTTGACCGCCAGCAGGGCTTCCGGCGGCTCCGGCCGGGCCAGCAGCTCGTCCATGCGCCGGAAGCCGTCTTCGATGCCCATGCCCCCCAAAAGAACGTCACCGTCCCGGACCGGCAGACCCGCTTCCTTCAGCGCCCGCGTGTACCCGGCCAGACGTTCCCGGGCGGTGGAGATGGCCGGGTCGCCGCCCAGAAAGGCGATGCGCCGGAAGCCGTCGGCCAGCA
>DYPP01000100.1 GCA_020719845.1 Treponema denticola
CGATATTAAGGTAGCTGTCCCGTAACTCCCTGAGTTACGGGACAGCCTCAATTGGAGGTGCCGGGGTTTTTGCTTGCCCCGGGCTGCGGGTTGGCCTATACTGGGAAACGGAGGACATCAATGGACAACAGTACGATTCAAGCCCGGGCCCGGGACTATATAGCCCACGAAAAGAATGAGGCCTTCCGCGCCGAAGTAGAAGACTTGCTGCGCAAAGCCGATGCCAAAGAACTGGAAGACCGTTTTTACCGGGACCTGGAATTCGGGACCGGCGGGCTGCGGGGGGTCATCGGCGGCGGGTACAACCGCATGAACAGCCTGGTGGTCAAACGGGCCACCCAGGGTCTGGCCACCTACCTGGTCAAGACTTTTCCCAAAAAAGCGGCGGTGGGCGGACTCAAGGCGGCCATCGCCTTCGACAGCCGCAACTATTCCCCCGAATTCGCCGAAGCTGCGGCGCTGATCTTTGCGGCCAACGGCATCGTCACCTATTTGTTTTCTTCCCTGCGGCCGACGCCGGAACTGTCCTTCGCCATCCGACGGTTGGGCTGCGACACGGGCATCGTGGTCACCGCCAGCCACAATCCGCCCCAGTACAACGGCTACAAAGCTTACTGGAACGACGGCGCCCAAGTGATCGAGCCCCACGACGCGGGCATCATCGACCAAGTGAACGCCGTGACGGACATCCGCGAGCTGGACCGGACCGAAGCCCTTTCCAAGGGGCTCTTGCGCATCATCGACCAGGAAATCGACCTGCCCTACGCGGACATGGTGCGCAGCCGCCTGTTCCGGCCCGACCTGATCCGCCAAAAAGCGGCGGAAGTCAAAATCGTCTACACCCCCCTGCACGGCACCGGCGCCATGCACGTGGAAGGCGTGCTGGGCAGCCTGGGCCTGCAGGTGATCACCGTGCCGGAACAGCGCGAAGGCGACGGCCGCTTCCCCACGGTGTCTTTTCCCAACCCGGAAGAAGCGGCGGCGCTGAAGCTGGCGCTGGAACTGGGGGCCAAGGTCAAGGCCGACGTGGTCATGGCCACCGATCCCGACGCCGATCGGTTGGGCATCGCCGTGCCCGACGCTTCCGGGGCCTTCGCCCTGATCACCGGCAACCAGCTGGGTTCCTTGCTGGCGGACTACATCTTCCTTTCGCTTAAAGAGCTGGGCCGCCTGCCCGCCAAAGCGGCGATGATCAATTCGATCGTCACCACGGGCATGCAGAAACGCATCGCCGCGTCCTACGGCGCCGAATGCTTCGAATGCCTGACGGGCTTCAAATGGATCGCCGACGTCTGGGGGCGCTGCGAGACCGACGGCCGGGGCTACGAGGTGGTCTTCGGCACCGAAGAAAGCTACGGCTACCTGGTCGAACCGGAGGTGCGGGACAAGGACGGCGTCTCCGCCGCGGCGCTGACCGCCGAAATGACGCTCTACTGGCGCGCCCAGGGCAAGAGCCTCTTGGACCGGCTGGACGAGCTCTACGCCCAGCACGGATTCTGGAAGGAAATCGGCATTTCCAAGTATTTCCAAGGTCCCCAGGGCGGCGCCGTGATGAAGGGCATCATGGAAGAATACCGCCAGAATCCCCCGGCAAGCCTGGGGGGCATCAACGTGGCCAAGGTGCGGGACTTCATGGGCAAGACTGATTTTCCCCAGAGCGACGTGCTGCAGTTCTTTCTGGAAGACGGGACCGTGGTCAGCGCCCGGCCCAGCGGCACGGAACCCAAGATCAAATTCTACGCCACCTGCCGGGCCGACCTCGGCGCCGACGGCCTTGAGGGCGCCAAAAAGGCCGTCCAGGCTAAACTGGCGGCCATCGAAAAAGACCTGCGCCGGGTCATCGGCGACTGATGGGCACCTACGATTGGGCCGTCGAAGCGTACCTGGCCCCGGAAACCCCGGCGGCGCGGTTTGTCGCCTTTGACCTGGAAACCACCGGCCTGGAGCCCCGGCAGCACCACATCGTGGAAATCGGGGCGGTCAAGTTCGACCGCCGGGGCCCGATCGGGCGGTTTTCGGTCCTGATCGACCCGGGCGTGCCCATGCCGCCGGACGCCTCCCGGGTCAACGGCATCACCGACGCCATGCTGGCCGGCCGGCCGACGCTGGACGCGGTGCTGCCGGATTTTTTGCGTTTTGTCGGCGAGGGCGTGCTGGTGGCCCACAACTCTGCCTTCGACTGTTCCTTCGTCAACGCCGCGCTGGCCGCCCGCTGGCGGGATCCGGCGGCCGCCGACGCCGCCCAGGGTTCGTTGTTGGCGGCGCTGGACGAGGCGCCGGATGACGCGGGACCGACCACGTGGCGGGCGCCCTTCCCCGCCCTGCCGCACCGGGTGGTCGACACGCTGGCCTTGGCCAAACAGGTTTTTCCCGGCCGGCTGCGGTACAAGCTGCAGGAGCTGGCCGCTTCCCTGGGCATCGACGCCCGGGAAGCCCACCGGGCGGAAGACGACGCCCGGGTATGCATGGAGCTGTTCGTGAAGTGTACCGAAGCCCACGCCGGAACTGCGGCTAGAAGCGCTCGTTGAACTCCGTCAGTTCCTTGAGGTTGCGCAGCTTGAAGATGGCTTTTTCCTGAATCTGGCGCACCCGTTCCCGGGTGATGCCCAGCAGTTTGCCCGTTTCTTCCAGCGTCAGCGGTCCCTCGCCGGTCAGGCCGAAACGGAGCTGGATGATCTTCATCTCCCGCTCCGACAGGTGGGACAGCACGTCGGTGAGCGTTTCCTGCAGGGTCATGGAAAAAACCAGCTCGAAGGGCTCTTCCATGGTTTCATCCTTGATCAGGTCCGAGAGGCGGGTGACGTTGTCGTCGTCCACGGTGGTGTCCAGGCTGGTGGTCTCCTGGGAAAGCTTCATGATTTCCTTGACTTTGAAAACCGGCAAACCCAGGTACTCGGACAGCTCAGCTTCGCTGGGGTCCCGACCCAGATCCTGGGTCAGCTGTTTGGCGACGAAGTAGCATTTTTTGATCGTATTGAGCATATGGATGGGGATGCGGATCACCCGGCCCTTGTCGGCCAGGCTTTTGATGATCGCCTGGCGGATCCACCAGGTGCCGTAGGTTGAAAACCGGCAGCCCCGGGTATAGTCGAACCGTTCCACCGCCTCGATCAGCCCGATGTTGCCCTCGTCGATCAGGTCCAGCAGCGACAGCCCCCGGTGCTGGTAGTTCTTGGCGATGGAGACCACCAGGCGCAGGTTGCTGTTGATCATCCGGTTCTTGAAGTGCATCAGCGAGGCTTCCAGGATGACCCGTTCCCTGTGGAAGTCCGGGTCGTCGGCCTTGTTCTCAAAGGCTTGGTCCAGCTCCTTGATCGTCCGGCGGGTGGTCACGATCCGTTCGCCGATGGACTGCTCGTCCTGCACGTTGAGCAGGGGAAAGCGGGAAATCTGCTTCAGATACAGGGCCAGCGGATCGGTTTCGCGCTGGATCTTGGTTTTCTTGGGATTCTTGATCAAAGCTGCGGGAGCTTTCTTCTTGGCCCGGCTCCGGACCGTTTCCGCGCCCTCTTTACCCTGATGGCGCAGGGTACCCGAGGCACCGTGCGCTTTATGACTTTGTTGCGTTTCGACGTCGGCCCTCATAGTAATCACAATATACCCATCCTTGCGCTGATTATCCACAAGCAAAAGTGAGAATCCCCGCCCCGGGCGCCGGAATTCACCAAACCATCACACCCGGGGCGCCAGAGCCGGATCGATGGCGACGTTGTCCTTGTACACCAGAAAGAATAGCTGGGGCTTCCCGGACAGGGAGTCGACGCCCACCTCACCCAGCTCCAGCCCCGGGCTGACCAGGTCGCCCTCTTTGACCGACAGCAGGTCGCACCCGCCGTAGACGTAGACGTAGCCGTTTTCAGCCTGGACGATGGCCACCTGGCCGAAGCCCCGGTAGGGACCGGCGGATACCACGGTGCCCCGGGACAGGCTGCGCACGGGCTCGGATTTTTCCGTCCCGATCATCACGCCGTAGAGTTTGCCCGTCAGGTACGCCACCTGCCGGGCGGATACGGGCCAGCGGATGGCCGGATCCACCTTTTTGGATTGGGTCGGGCGCGCGTCCACGTGTTTGGTCGCCGTCGGGGGCGCCACGGTCGTCGAGGTGGTTGTTGCCGGGGATGTCCCAGATACCGGAATGCGCAGGACGGCGCCGACCTTCAGGACCGCCCGCTCGTCAAGTCCGTTGAGGGTGCGGATTTTGCCCACCGCCACGCCGTAGCGCCGGGCGATGCCGTAGAGGGTTTCGTCCTTGGCGACTTTATGGGTGATGGTCGCGCTCGATGCGGGTTTACCGCCGTCGTCCGGCATGGTGTCGCCGGCGGCGGACGCGTCCGGCGGCGGGGCGGGCGGTTTTCCGGGTATGGTGATTTTTTGGCCCACCTGCAGCTTGTGGGGATCGTCGATTTTGTTGATCCGCAGCAATTCCTGGTATTCGACGCCGTAGATCCGGGCTACCGAATAAAGGGTTTCCCCCTTCTTCAGGACATGAATCCGATCCTGGGCGCACAGGAAAACGGCGAGGAGCAGAAAAAAGGGCAAAATGAGGGGCCGTCGGCTATTCATGCATATCCAATATCGGCGCTTTGGTATAATTTCTGAATATCATGCTGTATCGGGGTTCTTTTGCCGCGGGTTTTGGGCCCCTCGTCCGCCACTTGCTGGATCGGGATTATCCGCGTTCCGTCGACGCCGTCCCCGCGGCGGACGACAGTTCGATCCTGTTCCGCGCCGACCGGCCCGTCCGGCGACCGCCCTACCTCAAGAGCCTCGCCGCGGTGCTGGACGCGCAGGCCGCGGCGGACCTGGAAAAGGCCTGCGGTCTTTTTGCCGATGGCCTGGCGCAAAAAAATGCCCGGGAAAGCCTGACGGCCTGTACCCGGGACGCCGCCTTTTTCCGGGGGAAGACGCCGGCCACCTTTGTCCTGCGCACTCTTGACCAGGGTGAACCCAGCGCGGTCGGCAAAGCGGCCCGGACCAGGCTGGAAGAACGCATCCGCGGCCTGACCGGGCTGCGCCCCGATTCGGAGCGCCCGGATCTGGTGGTGCAGGTGCAGCGGCGCTCCGACGGCACGGCCTACCTGGTCGTCCCCGAACAGGAGCGCCATCCCGAGCAAGTCCCCAAGGGCGCCCTGCCTCCCGCCACCGCCCGGCTGCTCTGCGAACTGTCCCGGCCCGGCCCCCAGGACGTTTTTCTGGATCCCTTCATGGGTTCCGGCGCCATTGTGCTGGAGCGGGCGCGCCTGGGCGCCTTCAAGATGCTTTTTGCCGGGGACGCGGACGCGGCGGCGGTGGAAGCATTCAAGGAACGTCTGAAGGAAGCCGCCTGGTCCAAAAGGCGGCGCCTCATGTTCCCCAAGCTGCTGGACGCCCGGGACCTGTCCCGGTTCGAACCGGGCTTCGTCAACGTCATGGTCACCGACCCGCCCTGGGGCGTGTACTCCGACCTGGACCGCCGGGAGCTGGCCGACTTGTACGCCCGCTTTCTGGACCAAGCCCGGCGCGTGCTGGCCCCCGCGGGCCGCCTGGTGCTGCTCACCGGCCGGGACGTGCCGTTGCCGCCGGGCCTGGGCGGCGAGGCTCCGGCCTGGCGCATCACCGAAGAATACCTGGTCCTCATTTCCGGGCTCAAAGCCCGGGCGCTGCTGCTGGAAAAAGGAACCTGAGGAGGAAAACCGATGGCGACGGAAATAGAGCTCAAAGCCTGGGTGGACGACCCGGCGGCGTTGAACGCGCGGATCGCCGCCCTGGCCGGACCGGGATCGGACTACGTCAAGGACGATGCCTACTGGCGGCCGAATCCGGAGCATGCCGGGGGCGGCGACGACCTGGGGTCGGGAGTCCGCGTCCGGCGCCAGGGCGCAGAGGCCCTGGTGACCTTCAAGCGCAAGGAAGTCCGGGAGGGCATCGAGATCAACGACGAAAAGGAATTCCGGGTCTCCGACGCGGACACGCTGGAAGAGCTTCTTTCCCGGCTGGGGCTGGCCGTCTGGATCCGCAAGCGCAAGACCGGCACGGCCTGGCGGATCGACGGCTTGACCGTGGAGGTGTCGCTGGTCGCAGGCCTCGGTTATTTTGCCGAACTGGAGCTGCTGGCGGAGGACGACGAGGCGCGCACCGTCGCCGACGCCCGGCGCCGCCTGCTGGCGATGCTGGAGCGCATCGGCATCAACGCGGACCGCCTGGAAGAGCGCTACTATACCGAATTGCTGTCCCCGGCGCGGCAAGCCTGATTACGTCCGGGGCGGTGGCCCTTCCCGCTGCAGAACCGCCTGGATGGTATCCATCGCCGCGACCAGGCGCCGCTGGTCGTCCGGCGGTATGGTCGCCAGACGGCCGGAAAAAACCGCCAGACGCCGGTCGCGCTCTTCTTCCAGCCGTTCCCGGCCGTCGGCGGTGATGCGGTATTCCACCTGCCGCCGGTCCACGGTGCCCCGGCGGCGTTCCACGTAGCTGTCTTCTTCCAGTTTTTTCAGCATGATGCACAGGCTGGACGAAGAAATGTGGATCCGTTCGCTCAAGCGCGAAAGTCCGCTGCCCGAGCTTTCCGCAAGGTATAAGAGGCAGCGGAAGCGCTCTTCCGAGAGGCCGCCTTCCACCCGGCTCAGTTCGGCCCGGAAACTGCGCTTGAGCCAGACCGCAAAGCCGACAAAGCGGCGGGCGGCCTCATCCGCGTCCACGCACCACCACCTTGGACGCCCACCGGCCGGTAGCGTAGTAGATCTGGGATATGATCACGCCGAAAATCCAGCCCGTGGGCATGGACCACCAGACGCCGACGACGCCCCAGAGGGAAGAAAAAAGCACCGCCGCGGGCACCCGGACCACCCACATGGCCACCAGGGTAGAGAACATGGGCACCAGTGCTTCACCGGCGCCGCGGATCAGACCGTTGGTGATGAACATCAGGGTAAAGGCGAAATAGAAAGGCGCGATGATGGCCAGGTACTGGCTGCCGACGGCGATGACCGCCGGATCGGGAGAAAACACGGCCACCAAATACTTGCCGAAAACCAGCAGGACCACGACCAGAAACGCCGTCACCCCCAGGCCAATGGCCAGGGCCGCGTGGTAGCCCCGCCGCGCCCGGTCGCTGCGCCGGGCGCCCAGGTTCTGGCCGACGAAGGTGGACAGGGCCATGCTGATGTTCATGGACGGCATGCCCACGAAGGAATCGATGCGGCTGGCGGCGGCGAATCCGGCCATCACGGTGGTGCCGAAGCCGTTGACCACCGCGGACATGAACATCAGGCCCAGGGCCACCAGGGATTGCTGGATGCCCGACGGCAGGCCGATCCGGATGCTCTGGATGAAAATTTCACGATCGAAGCGCAGGTGCAGAAAGTCGGAGCGCAGCACCTCGTGGGTACGGTTGAGGTAGACCAGGGCGCCGAGAAAAGAAGCCCCCTGGGCGATCACCGTGGCCCAGGCCACGCCGGCGATCCCCCAGCCGAAGACCCGGACAAAGGTGAGGTCCAGCACGATGTTGAGCAGGGTGGAAAAAACCAGCATGTAGAGGGGCGTCATCGAATCCCCCAGGCCGCGCAGGATGGCGCTGACCCCGTTGAACCCGAACAGCAGGATGATGCCGGAAAAAATGATGCGCAGGTAGAGCGCCGCCGGGGCCAGCACTTCGGCGGGCACCCGCAGCAGGCGGAGGATCGGTTCGGCCGCCAAAAGCCCCAGGACGGTCAGGACGATGCTGGTCCAGAACAGGACGATGTAGGTCGTATCGATGGCCGCCCGCACGCGGGGCATGTCCTTGGCGCCGTAGTACTGGGCGATGAGCACGTTGGACCCCATGGCCAGGCCCATGACCATGGCGATCATCAGGAACAGGATGGGAAAGGAGGCCCCCACCGCGGCCAGCGCGGCGGTGCCCACGTAGCGTCCCACCACCCAGCTGTCCACCATGTTGTACAGCTGCTGGAACACGTTGCCCACCAGCATGGGCAGGGCGAACAGGATCAGCAGCTTGGTCTCATTGCCTTCGGTCAAATCTTTCATAAGTAAAATGATTTTATGGTAAAATCATTTTAGGTGTCAAGAAGCTGGTCCGGGCGCCTCGGGCCAATTCCACCGCTTCCCTGCAGGCTGCGGCTATCTCGGTAAAACGGCCGGCTTTTATCAAGTCATCCTTGACCATCCAGCTTCCCCCGCAGGCCAGTACGTTGGGAAGACCTAGATACGCGGATAAGTTGGCGGCTTCGACGCCGCCGGTAGGCATGAATTTTACTTCCGGATAGGGCCCGGACAGGGACTTGAGCATTTTAATTCCTCCCGAAGCTTCGGCGGGGAAGAACTTGAGGACCTCAAGACCGAAGCCGAGTCCCATTTCCACCTGGGTGGGAGAATTGACGCCCGGGACTACGGGCAGCCCCTTCTTGATCAAGAACTCCACAATCGCCGGGTTGAAGCCCGGGGTAACGGCAAAACTGGCCCCCGCATCCAGGGCAGCTTGGGCCTGGTCCAGGGTGATGATGGTTCCCGCGCCGACGATTAGGGAGGGAAATTGCCTGCGCAGAATTTTGATGGATTCCGCGGCGGTCTTGGTCCGGAAGGTGATCTCCGCTACGGGCAGATTTCCGTCCATCAAAGCCTTCCCCAGCTCCGCGGCCTTGGCCGGATCTTCCAATTTGATCACCGGAACAAGGCCGATGGCGCCGATGGAGCGTAATAATTCATCCATGATTTCTTCCTTTGTGTCCGGGGGCTTCAAAAACTGCCGCATGCGGGATGGTTTTATCCGCCGCTGTGGGTTCGGACCGGCAGTCGATTTTGTCCCAGATTCCGTCGACGCCGGCCGGTTTCCGCTCTTCGACAAAAAGCTGTTCCTTCATCATGGACCAATCCTATTGCTGCGGGATTGACTAGTCAAGCCGGAGGGGGTAACCAAGGCCAAACACATTCTTAAGAGATAATTGAGGCTGTCCCGTAACTCAGAGAGTTGCGGGACAGCTACCTTAATGTTG
>DYPP01000101.1 GCA_020719845.1 Treponema denticola
TGCCCAGAGGGGGACTTGAACCCCCAAGCCTCGCGGCACTAGTACCTGAAACTAGCGTGTCTGCCAATTTCACCATCTGGGCTGGTTTCGGATGGAAATATAGGCGATCCGCCCCCCTTTGTCAACCGGTCCCGCCTATCTGCCGGCAAAACATCTTCATCCCTCTTCCCCCCCCGTTGATCGCGGACTACGCCCGTTCCACAACGGTTGCAGGGGGTGTCCGGTGGTAGAAAGGCTTCCCCTGAAGCCTTTGCACCACCGGACAGGACCCCAAGCAAACGCCCATACACCGGGCGTAGTCCGCAGATCAGCTGATGGCCGCCTCCAGGGCGACTTCCATCATGCGGGTAAAGGTCAGCTGCCGTTCTTCCGAGCTGGTGGCTTCATGGGTGACCAGACTGTCGGAAATGGTCAGGATGGCCAGGGCTTCCCGGCCGTACTTGGCCGCCAGGGTGTACAGTTCGGCGGCTTCCATCTCCACCGCCAGCACGCCGAATTTGGCCCAGAGCTTCCAGTCCTCGGGGTTTTCGGTATAGAACATGTCGGAGGACAGGATGTTGCCCACCTGCGGCTGCCAGCCCCGGGACACCGCGGCGTCGTAGGCCGCTTTGAGCAGGCCGAAGCCGGCGGTGGGGGCAAAATTCCGGCCGCCGAAGCGGACGGCGTTGGCCCCCGAATCGGTGCACGCCGCCATGGCGATGACCAGGTCGCGGATCTTGACCGATTCCTGCAGGGAGCCCGCGGTGCCGACCCGGATGGCCCGCTGGACGCCGTAGTCCTTGAAGAGTTCGTTCACGTAGATGGAAATGGAAGGAATTCCCATGCCCGTGCCCTGCACGGATACCCGCTTGCCCTTGTAGGTGCCGGTATAGCCGAACATGTTGCGCACTTCCGTGTAGCGCACCGGGTTTTCAAAAAAGGTCTCGGCGATGAATTTGGCCCGCAGCGGGTCGCCGGGCAACAGCACCGCGTCGGCGATTTCGCCTGGTTTGGCGGCGATATGAATGGACATGGGTCACCTCGGTTGAATATTTCCGCTCAAGCGCGGTTGAATCCACTATATTCGAAGTCGCGGAAAAAGCAAATCCCGCCGCGCCGCCGGATTGGCCGCGCGTTCCGGACTACTTCTCCGCTTCGCCCCGCTTGACGCCGCCCATGCTGAACCAGGCGGCCAGCATGCAGAGGGCGCCGAAAATAAAGATGCCCGGGTAGCCCATGGTGTCGATGATGGCCCCCGAGATGGGCGGCGCGGTGATCGCCGCAGCCTGGCTGAAGGTATAGTACAGCCCGGTGTACACGCCGACGTCGCCGTAGCTGGACAGCTGCCAGAGCATGGGAAAGGAATTGACCACCACGCCGATCCAGACGCCGCCGTAGAGGAACATCAGGAACAGGAACAGGCCCAGGGCGCCGCCTGCGGGCAGGGAGAACAGGCTGGCGAAAAAGCCGGTGCTGGGGACCACCGCCAGAATGATCGCCAGGCCGATCAGGCTGGCGCGGATGTACGTGCGCCGGCCCCTGCGGTGCGCCAGATAGCCCGTGGGAATGGCCGCGGCGACGCTGGCGATGCCCGCGACCCCCTGGGCCAGGGCGGCGCTGCCGGCGGAAACGCCCATGGTGTCCACCAGATACAGGCCCAGAAAGGGTTTGGCCCCTTCATAGGCCATGAACCAGAAAAAAATGGCGATCAGGATGCGGGGCACGCTGGAGTCCTGGGATGAGAATACCCGTTTGACCGATTCCAGGATCGAACCCTTTGGCTCCGCGCTGCCCGTGGCCGCGGCTTCGGGCCGCCTTTCGCGCACAAAAAGGAGCAGGATCAGCGTCGCCGTCAGGACAAAGCCTGCGGCCACCAGGAAGGGCAGGTTTTCGTTGCGGTTCATCAGCGGCGCCAGCGCCAGGGTGCCGACGATGAGTCCGATGCCGCCCATGGTATTGATGACGCCGTTGGCTTCGGACCGGTAGGAACCAGGCACCATGTCCGGCATCAGGGCGACGATCGGGCCGCGCACGCTGGTCTTGAAGACGTTGAAGCAGAAGATCAGGGCGATCAGCGCCGTCAGGGATACCGCCGCCAGGCCGGGAATCAGGGCAAAAAGCAGGGCCGCGGTGGGCAGCATGACCAGGATAAAGGGCATCCGGCGCCCCAGGCGGGTCCAGGTCCGGTCGGACCAGACGGCAATGACCGGGATCAGCAGCAGCTGCAGGACGTTGTCCAGGGTCATGACGCCGCCCACGGCGGCGTTGGAGCCGATGTAGCGCTTCAGGAAGAGCGGCACGTAGGTATCGTAGAGGGGATCCATCAAGCCCATGGTAAAAAAGCCGAAGCCGATCAAAAAGGTCAGCGGCAGGAAGGCCTTGAATCCATCGCGTTCGGTCGGGGTAGCTTTCATGGTAACTCCTTGGGGGCGGCATTCGGGTTGTGCGCGGCCGACGGCTGGGGAGCCGCTTCTTCCGCGATCCGGATCGCTTCTTCCACGCTTCCGGCGATGTTTTCCGGGCCCAATTCTTCGATGAAGCCGGCGCGTTCCATCGCCCGGCGGGGCTGTTCGCGCAGTTCGCTGAGCACCAGCCGGGTCTTTTTGCGGCGGCAGTGCCGCAAAAAGGAATCCAGCCCGGCGATGCCGGTGGAATCGATGGCCGGGACGTCGCGCATGCGCAGGATGAAGGCCCGGGGCGTTTTTTCCAGGGACATGAGCGTGTCCTGCATGATGTCGGCCACGCCGAAAAAGAAGGGTCCGGTGATCTCGAAAACTTCCGTGTCCTTGCCGTGGGCGGGGGCTTGGGCGTCGCCTTCATGGTCGCCGCCGCCGAACACGACCTTGGCGCCGATGCCGGCGCTGCCGGGCTTGACCTCCGCCACTTCGATCATGCGGTTGAGGAAGAGGAAGGCCGCCATGACCACGCCGACCTGCACGGCAAAGGTCAGGTCCACGATTACCGTCAGGACAAAGGTGGTCAGCAGCACGAACACGTCGCTTTTCGGCGACCGGCGGACCAGGCGCACAAAACGGTCCACGTCGCTCATGTCCCAGGCCACCACCATCAGCACCGCCGAAAGCGCCGCCAGGGGGATGGCCGAGGCGACGGGGGCCAGAAAGAGAATGAACAGCACCAGGGTCAGGGAGTGGACCATGCCGGCCACCGGGCTCTGGGCGCCGGCCTTGATGTTGGTGGCCGTGCGGGCGATGGCGCCGGTGGCGGGGATGCCGCCGAAGAAGCCGCCGACGATGTTGGCCACCCCCTGGGCCACCAGCTCCATGTTGGCGTTGTGCCGGTCGCCGGTCATGCCGTCGGCGACCACTGCGGACAAAAGGGATTCGATGGCCGCCAGCAGGGCGATGGTGAAGGCGTCGGGAAAGACCGCCCGGATCATGGCCCAGCTCACCGCCGGAAACGCCGGCAGCGGCAGGGACGAAGGAATGCCGCCGAAGCGGGTGCCGATGGTTTCCACCGGCAGGCTGAAGACGGCGCAGGCGAGGGTGGCGACGGCGACGCCGACCACCGAGGCGGGAATGCGGGGCGCGAATTTGCGGACCAGGATGATGATCGCCAGCGTACCCGCGCCGATGGCCACCGTCAGCGGGTGGATACCGCCGATATGGTCAAAGTACTGGGCCCACTTCTCAAAGAACTCCGGCGAGCTGTCCGGGATGTTCAGGCCGAAGAAGTCTTTGACCTGCTGGGAAAAGATCAGCAGGCCGATGCCGGTGGTAAAGCCCGTGGTCACCGGGTAGGGGATGAACTTGATCAGCCGGCCCAGGCCGGACAGACCCATGGCGATCAGCATCAGCCCGGCCAGGATCGTGGCGACGATCAGGCCGCCCATGCCGTGCTTGGCGATGATGCCGAAAATGATGACCACGAAGGCGCCGGTGGGCCCGCCGATCTGGTAGCGGCTGCCGCCGAGGAAGCTGATGAAGAAGCCCGCCAGGATGGCGGTGTAGAGCCCCTGTTCCGGCGTGCCCCCGGCGGCGATGCTGAAGGCCATGGCTAGGGGCAGGGCGACGATGCCGACGGTCAGTCCCGCGACCAGGTCCTTGCCCAGGGTCTGCCGGGTGTAGGCTGCGCGTCCCTTTTTGGTGAACAGTTCGAAGGTCCGGGGAATAAATTCTTTTATGGCAACCATTTCAAATGCTTTCATGACTATCGACTATAGAACTTGTCCCTTCCCCGCTTCAAGGGGGGACGCCGGGCAAAACAAAAATCGGAGCGATTGTAACTGCGCCGCCATTCGGCTACAATGGACCGTTATGGCAATCGACCCGGCAAATCCGCTCATCGTCCAGAGCGACCGCACCCTGCTTCTCGACGTCCATGCGCCCCGGGCGGAAGAGGGACGAGCGGCCGTCATGCCTTTTGCGGAACTCGAAAAATCGCCGGAGCACATCCATACCTACCGCATCACCCCGCTTTCGCTGTGGAACGCCGCCAGCGCGGGCCTCAAGCCCGCGGACGTCGCCGCCGCCCTGGAAGCTTTCAGCCGCTACCCCGTGCCCCAGGGCATCGTGGACGGCTTTGCGGACGTTATGTCCCGCTACGGCAAGATCCGGCTGCTGGCGCCGCCGGACGCCCCGGGGACGGACCCGGACGGCAAAGCCCTGCCGGAAGAACTGCTCCTGGTGGCCGACGAAGAGGCCATCCGCGCCGAGATCGCCGCTTCCAAGTCCCTGGCCAAGTACCTGACCCGGGTATCTGCGGGGTTCGCCCTGCGCCTGACCGACCGGGGCACGGTCAAGCGGGAGCTGATCAAGCTCGGCTGGCCGGTCAAGGATGACGCGCCCCTGGCCGCAGGAGAAGCGCTGGCGGTGCCGCTGAAGACCAGCACCCGCAACGGGCGGGCCTTCGGCCCCCGGGATTACCAGATCGAGGCCGCCCGGTCGGTGGTCGGCGACGGCGGACCCGGGTCGGGCTACGGCGTCGTCGTCCTGCCCTGCGGCGCGGGCAAGACGGTGGTCGGCATGGTGGTCATGTCGCTGCTCAAAACGAATACCCTGGTGCTGACCACCAACGTGGCGGCGGTGCATCAATGGATGGACGAACTTTTGGACAAGACCGACCTGACGGCGGATCAGATCGCCGAATACACCGGCGATTCCAAGTCCGTGGCGCCGGTAACCGTGGCCACCTACCAGATCCTGACCTGGCGGCCCGACAAGGACGCGGATTTTCCCCATTTTACCCTCTTCCGCCGCCGCGCCTGGGGGCTGATCATCTACGACGAAGTGCACCTGCTGCCCGCGCCGGTGTTCCGGGTTACCGCAGAGCTGCAGGCGGTGCGCCGCCTCGGCCTGACCGCCACGCTGGTGCGGGAGGACGGCCAGGAAGACGCGGTCTTCAGCCTGGTGGGTCCCAAGCGCTACGACGTGCCCTGGAAGGACCTGGAAGCCAAGGGCTGGATCGCCGAGGCGGTGTGCACCGAAATCCGGCTGGACCTGCCGGAGGAGCGCAAGATCCCCTACGCGGTGGCCGACCAGCGCAGCAAGTACCGCCTGGCCAGCGAAAATCCGCTCAAGCGCGCCGTGGTCCGCCAACTGGTGGAAAACCATCCGGAAGACCGCATCCTGGTCATCGGCCAGTACATCACCCAGCTGGAGGACCTGGCCCGGGACCTCGCGGCGCCCCTGATCACGGGCAAGACGCCCAACGCCGAGCGGGAGCTGATCTACGGCGCCTTCAAGCGCGGCGAGGTGCGGATCATCATCGTCTCCAAGGTGGCCAACTTCGCCATCGACCTGCCCGACGCGTCCATGGCCGTGCAGGTGTCCGGCTCCTTCGGATCCCGGCAGGAAGAAGCCCAGCGCCTGGGCCGCATCCTGCGGCCGAAGGCGCGCAATTCCTACTTCTACACCGTGGTTTCCCGGTATACGGTGGAAGAAGAGTTCGCCGCCAACCGGCAGAAGTTCCTGGCCGAACAGGGCTACAAGTATTCGATCCAGCACTGGACGCCGGAAGAACTGCTGCCGCCGGGGGCGCCCTGATGGCCTACGCGTTCAAGTCCCCGTCGGAATGGAAGTCCGCCCTGTTGAGCCTGGGCGACGCCTTCTTCTTCGACCTGATCCGCACCTACCTGGGGGATATCCGTACCCCCTTCAACAAGCAGCGGCTGGTCGACGATCTGGAAGCCCTGCTGTCGCGTCGGGAGATCCAGACGACGGTAGCCGACTACCTGGACGAGACGGACGGCAAGGTCATCGCGGCCATCGTCAATCTGGGGGAGCCCACTTCCGGCGAACTGGCGTCCTTCTTCGAGGGCGAATATTCGTTCGCCGAACTGCACGCGGTGCTGCTCAACCTGGAAGAACGGCTCGTCGTCTACCGCTTTGTGGATTCCGTCGGCCACCATCTGGCGCTCAACCCGGTTTTTGAAGCGCCGCTGGCGCCCCTGGTGGGCAACGCCGCGTCCCTGTTCCCGAGCTGCGCCCTCGGCGAACCCTCAGGCGACGATACGCCGCCGGCCCTGAACGATCCCGTGCTGGCGGCGCTGCTGTTCTTTTTTTACGGCCGCATCGACGTGCACAAGATCGACGGGAGCTACAAGAAAAAAGCGATGGACGAAGTGGATCGGGTTTTCCCCGGCCTGGAGCCGACGGCCATCCTCGGCGCTTTCCGGGGACTGGGACTGCTGCACGCCGAAGACCAGGGTTTCCGGCTGGATGAAGACCGGATCGCCGCCTTTGCCGCCCTGTCCGGCTTTGAGCGCCTGGCCTACCTCTCGGCGGCCATCGTCGCCTGGCGGCTCGATCCGGACAAGGGCAAGCGCCACCTGCCCCGGGATCGCCTGCACGTCTGGGCCCGGCTGATCCACGCTTTTCTGCGCAGCCTGGACCCGGACCGCGCCTACCCGGACCTGACGCTGCACCGCCTGCTGGACGTGCTGGAGCGGGAGCAGGGACCCGCACGGCGGCGCTGGGACGCGGTCAAGACCGACCCGGGCACCGAGCTGCGGGCGGGCATCGACGCGGCGGGGTTTCGCCGGGCCCTGCTGGAAACCCTGGAGCTGGCAGGCCTGCTGGTCGGGTGCGGGGACGAGCGGCGCCGGCTGCGGCGGTCCGACGCCGCCCGGCCAGACGCCGCAGCGCGTTCCGGCGCCGGGCCGGTGCTGGTCTTCGACGGGCCTTTTTCTTGCCTGGTCTACCCGGAAATCCCCTTTGCCGACGCCCTGGCGCTGGCCCGCTTCTGCGAGGTCAGGGAGGTAGGACGCACGGTGCGCCTGGAGCTGAACCGGGAATCCGCGGTGCAGGGCTTCGATCTGGCCCTGGACACGGACGCCATGCTGGCCCTGCTGGACCGGCTTTCCGGCGGACGGGTGGAGCAGACGCTGCGCTGGTCGCTGAAGGAATGGCGGGACCGCTACGCCGGCGTCGCCCTGCACCGGGGACTGGTGCTGACCGTGGCCGAAGACCGGCGCTACCTGGCCGAAGCCGACGGGGTGAAGGAACTGATCGTCCGCACGCTGGCCCCGGGCGTCTACCTGCTGTCCGTCCCGGACGAAGCCGCGGCGGTGGCGGTGCTGCGCAAGGCGGGGGTGGACATCATCGCCCTGCCGCCGTTGCCGCCGCTGCCGCGCGGCCGGATTCCGGAAGGCCGGCCCGCCGCCTTCCCGGCTCTCGAGATCGCCGCCGCGGGCCGGCGCGGGCATCCGGCGATCCCGCCGGCCGCCGCGCGCGAAGCTCTGCCGGAAACCGCCGCCGCCGGGGTGCCCGCGGCTCTGGCCCGGCTCCGGACCTGCCTGGACCAAAAGAACCTGCCCAAGGACCAAAAGGACGAACTGTCGGCGCGCATCGAGCGGCGGCTGGTCCTGACCGAGACCCAGCTGGTGGGCGCCGCGGTGCGCTACGAAAAACTCGAGGCCAAGGGCCTGGACTACGTGGGCAAGGTGCGGGTGGCCGAGCAGGCCCTGGCCGCGTCTTCGCTGGTCGAAATCTTCTGGCGGGGTGCCAAGGGCGAACCGAATCGTGCCCTGGGCACGCCGATAGCCCTTGATAAATCCGGGGGAGAAGTTATGCTGGTAGTAGAATCCGCGCCGGCCGGGGAGCGCATCTCCGTGGCCATCGGCAAAATCAGCCTGCTGCGCCGGATAAAACGTTCCATTTTTGGAGAATGATATGCCCCTATTGCCTTTTTCCAACACCCAAGCCGTACAGAGCCAGGCCAAACTGGCGGTGCTCATCGACGCGGACAATACCCAGCCGGCCATCATCATCGGACTGCTGGACGAAGTGGCAAAATACGGCGTGGCCAGCGTCAAGCGTATCTACGGCGACTGGACCAGCACCAACCTGCGTTCCTGGAAGGACCGGCTGCTGGAATACGCCATCCAGCCGATCCAGCAGTTTTCCTACACCACCGGCAAGAACGCCACCGACAGCGCCATGATCATCGACGCCATGGACCTGCTGTATACCGAACGGCTGGACGGGTTCTGCATCGTTTCCAGCGATTCGGATTTTACCCGCCTGGCCGCCCGGGTCCGGGAAAGCGGCCGCATCGTCTACGGCTTCGGCGAAAAGAAGACGCCCAAAGCCTTCGTGGCGGCCTGCGACAAGTTCATCTACACCGAAATATTGAAGGAAGTGCAGGAAGAAAGCGAAGAAGACGACAACCGCCCGGGCAACAAGCCCCAGAAGGACTTCAAGGGCGACCGGCGGCTGCTCAACCTGCTGCGCAACGCCGTGGACGACCTGGCGGACGAGTCCGGCTGGGCTTACCTGGGCGCGGTGGGCCAGAACATCACCAACCGTTCCAGCGAGTTCGACCCCCGCAACTACGGCTTCAAAAAGCTGGGCGACCTGTTCCGGGCCATCCCCCAGTTCGAGTTTGAGGAACGCCCCCAGGAAAACGGCCCGGGCCGGCAGATCTACATCCGCTGGAAAAAGCGCAGCCGCTAGGCCGCCTTATTCCGCCTCCGGCGGCCGGGGCCGGACGGCTTCCGCGACGG
>DYPP01000197.1 GCA_020719845.1 Treponema denticola
CTGAACCCATGGCCTCAATGCGCCCACCGGCGGCCAGGGTCAGGTCCTGTTCGGCATAGAGTTGAATCGTGCCGCCGGTTGTTCCCGAGGCATTGACCGTCCCGGCGATGGTGATCTTCCCCTTGCTGCCGGAAGGGTCATTTTCGCCGTCCGCCGCCAGGGTGATGGTGCGGGCGGTGAGGGTCCATCCGGCGGCAAGGGTCATGTCGTCTTCCCGGGCCTGGATGTTCAGCTCGTTGATAAAGCCCCCGGCGCTCAGGGCCGTGGCCAGGTCGCCCAGTTCGGGCAGGGCCCTGGTGATCAGGTCAAGGCTGCCGCCGACCCCGCCGCCGCCCAGCAGGGTCAGCGCGTTCAGGTCAAGATCGCTTGCCTCCCCGTCAATACTGACCCGGCCGCCGCTCTGGCCGTCCGTGGCCGAGACATCGATGATATTTTTGTCGTTGCCACTATTTTCAAAGACCACCTGGCCATTGGCGGCGGAAAGAAGCACCTCGCCGCCGGCAAGCTGAAAGGTGACGACGGCCTCCGGATCGCTCAGGCCCAGGGAGTTTTGGAGGAGACCGCCCCGCGCCAGAATCCGGGTTCCGTTTTTGAGAAGGACCTTGTCGTCGGCCCCGGTGCCGGTGGCGGTGAGTTCAACGCGTCCACCGGGGAAATTCAGCAGGGCCGCGTCCATGGCGATGGAGCGGCCGCTGATGGCAAGATTGCCGGGAGTCCCGGCGAAGGTGGAGGCTGTCGCGCCGTTGTTTTGCAGGAGAACCTCGCCATCCCCGGAATCAACCGTGAAGCGATTGGCCGACAGGGTTTCCACGTCTTCAGGATAGGCAGCGAAGAAACCGTTGGCGGTCATGGTCAGGATGCCGGTCTCCGGCAGCTTGGCCTGGAAGTCGCCCTGCCCTTCAAAAAAGAGGCTGCCGCTGCTGTTGACATTGACATCGGTGAAGCCGTCCACCCGCACCGTGCCGGGCCCCAGGGTCAGGTTGTTGGCGTTGAGCTGGAGGCTGTGGCCGCCGGTGGCCGCCGGCGCGGCTGCCGTGCTTGCCGCATGGCTGTTGTTTTCCAGGCGCAGGGTGTCGGCGTTGATCGAAACGCTCTGGTTGAGCGGAGTCGAACCAGTCCCCTCGAAGAGCAGGCGCTGGCTGTCCAGCAGGAGGCTGCCGCTGGTGACGAGGGTGATGTCGTCCACAAAGCGGATATCGGTTTCACTCTCGATCCACAGCTCCTTGACCCCGGTAAAGGCATTGAGCATGGCCTGGGTCATGAACAGGCCTTCCCCGGGGTTTTTGGTGCTGTCGGAGCCGATGGAGAAGAGGAAGGAGTCAAGGTGAACGCGGCCGTCATCAACCTTCCAGTCGCCTCCAAAATCCCAGTCGCTGGAGATATGGAGCCCAAGCTCATTGGAGGCATGGAGCATGGAGCCGGCTTTGGTGGTGAGACTGGCGGTGTAGAATTCCAGTATCCCCTCGTCTTCGGTGGTGGCCAGGGCCTGGATTGTGGTGTCTTCGTTGACCGTGATCGAATTGCTGGCCTTGATGATCACATGGGGGATGCCGGTGAGGGACTGGCCGGGGGCGAAGGTGACCGTTTTCGTCGTGCCGGTGTTGGTC
>DYPP01000198.1 GCA_020719845.1 Treponema denticola
TCTGCCGTAGTTTCCGTGGTGGTGGCGGTGTTTTGGAAGGCGGTGCGTTAAAATATCAGTAAAACCGGACGATTGGATGAAAGCTGGGCAGACTCCCCCTTACCCCCGTTGTTTTTCCGGTGCCGGGGACAGCACACCGGCCCATCACAGAACCGCACGCGGAAGCGCGCGCAGGGCCAGCAGCGCATCCACAAACACGTCCTGAAACGGGCAGCTTTCCGCCATGCGGACCAGCACCCGGCGGACGCTGACGCACACCAAGGCCCCGATCTTCATCAACCGGGTACGGATCGTCCCGCACTGCGCCTTGGCCAGCCGCGTACCCGCCAACCCCAGCTCCCTCAGATCATTCAGGAAGCAATACGCAACCGAAGAAAGCCAAAGCCGGAACTGGTTGGCCCGCAAGGTGGCCGTGCTGGTGCGGTCGGCAAACAAGTCCAACGGTTGCTCTTTGATGCGGTTCTCCATGTCGCCGCGCGCACAGTACACGTCCTCGTAAAGCAGCTGCGCCGGGAACGCCCGCGCCCCCAGCGAGGTCACGATGAAGCGGGGGTTGTCTCCCTTCTCGGTGTACTCGGCCTTACCGATCACCCGCCGCGTCCGGCTCCAGGAATCCAGGGTGCGATAGTTCAACTCCGTAAAGACGCGTACCGCCCGGCCTATGATTTCCTGATACCGCCGCGCGCTTTCCAGGGACGGCCCCAGCAACCGCTCCAGGCGGGCGTTGCGGCTGAGCCCCAGTACATAGTCCACGCCGTTCCCCTCGCACCACGCCATCAGGTCTTCCCGCATGAACCCGCTGTCCGCCCGCACCATAATCTGGACATCCGGCCACACTTCGCGCAAACGACCCACGATGCGCTGAACTTCCTCCAGCGCTCCTGCGCTCGCATCGATATTCGACGGTCGCAGCTTGGCGCACAACAACTCGCTCCCGCAGAAGATATACAGCGGCAGGTAGCAGTAGTTGCCGTAGTACCCGTGGAAGAACCGCCCCTCTTGCTGCCCATGCAGCGGATCATCGGTCGCGTCCAGATCCAGGATCAGCCGTTCGGGCGCCGCCGCGCGGCGGCTGATGAACTTCTCCACGAAGAGCCGCTCTACCGCCGAAGCGTCACACACGATCCGCTTGTAGCGATCATGCTCCGTTTCCCCGAGCTCCAGCCGGTTGAGCGTGCTCTTGCCGGCCAGCGCCTTGCCCTTGTCCCCTTCGCACCGCCGGTTCCCTCCGGTCGGGTCGGTCTTGCCGCACACCACGGCCAGCAGGGGATCGTGCCGCAGCAGGTCGTGATCGTTGAGATCCTCGTAGCCCAGGGCCAGTCCGACCACCCGTTGCATGACCATTTCCTTGACGGTGTGCTCGATGAGTTCCGGGTTGCGGTGATCGGCAAAGCAGCGGGCCAGATCTTCGACCCAGCCGCGCTGTGCTTCCACCTCGCGCAACAGCAGACTGCCTGCGTCGCTGGTGACCGCGCCGCCCTTGAAATCCGCCACCACCTGCCGGTGGCCAAGGTCTTGAAACTCCAGCTGATCTTGGCTACGCTCTGTCATGGTAAGGGTTGTATCCGTTATGTATGTAAGACGTTCTTGACAAACAGCTTATATA
>DYPP01000015.1 GCA_020719845.1 Treponema denticola
TACGCAAGTACCGTGAGTTCGAATCTCACCTTCTCCGCCATATGTGAAAAAGGCCTGTAATATCGGTATATTGCAGGCCTTTTTGTTTGTTTTGTTCCAGTTGCTTTCCAGCGTTGTCTCAGTGTGTTGCGAGGGTGTATATTTCTCCTATATATAATCCCCTTTGAAATGGCTAATTTCAAAGGGGATTTCTGTTTTTAAAGGGGAAGAATGCTATGCTTGTTTTGAAGGGAGTGTGATTCCCCTTGATGTTTGTTGGTGAAGAAGGCTTGGGTTCAAATGTGGAAAGGCTGAACTTACAGAAAGTGGTTTCCCTTATTGAACCTAAAAACGGCAGTTATCCCCGCTGGACCGGCTTAAGCTTATTACCCGGTATGCGTTTCGTCGCCTCTTGGGAAAAGATGTTGCCGAAATACAACTTCATCCCGCCAAGTTAAAGGTGTAACTGCTGTTTTTTGGATAATACGTTTGTCTAAAATTCCACTCGGCATTTCAAGCCAGCCGGGAGGGTGGTTTTGGGGTTGGAGAGTTGCAGGCGCACGCCGAAGGTGCCGCTGGCGGCGTCGATCACCTGGTCGATGATCACCACCTTGGCGGGGTAGGTGCCGCCGATGGGTTGATCGAGGATGACGTTAGCGGAGGAACCGATGCGGATAGCGCCGAGATGTGCTGCCGGTACGATCACCTCGACGTTGAGAGGATCGATGCTGGCTACGGTGAGAAAGGGTTCCTCACCCACATAGTCGCCCGGCGCGCCGCTGCGCTTTACCACCACGCCGTTGATAGTGCTGGTGATGGTGCGCAGCTGCAAGCGCTCCTCGGCCTCGATTAACTCCAGGTGTGCCTGCTGAATCTCGGTTTCCAATTCGTCCTTGTCGTGCAGGGAGAGCAGTTGTTTTTTATAGAGCTCCTCGTTGCGCAGCGCCTTTCGCTGGCCAAAATCCATGCGCGCCTTGGCCCGGTTGACCACCGCCTTCTCCACCCCTGATTTCAGACGGGCCAGCACCTGACCCTTTTTGACCACGTCGCCGCGTTCCACTGCCACCTGCTCCAAAATCCCTGGAGTTTGGCTGCTGAAATTGACGATTTCGCTGGGGGCGAGTAAACCCTCCATGGGCGGCAGCCCGGCGGCCATCGCCGGCAAAGCCCTTATAGCCCAGCAGAGCAGTGTCATGGCCATCAATCCTGTGTTCTTCATAGTTGTTCTCCTTGTCATTCCATGCGGCCGGAAAAAGACAGCAAACTACCTTGGCGCTGATCTTGGCCAAAGAGTTCCCGTCGAATTCGCGCATGGTGTTTTTCCATTTGGTGCTGGGCCAGATCTAAGGTCAGCCGGGCAAAGCGCTGCTCAGCGCCCAGGGGGGTCAGCAGGCTCTGCATGCCAGCCAGTCCGCTCTTCATCAGCGGGTCTTCAAGGGAGACGATCTCCTCATAACTGCCGGGATCGCCCTGGCGCCCGCAGCGACCGGCTAACTGCCGGTCAATGCGCGCTGCCTCGTGCCGTTCGGTGGAGATGACATGCAAGCCGCCCAACTCGCGCACACCCGGCCCCAGTTTGATATCTGTGCCGCGTCCGGCCATGTTGGTGGCAATGGTGATGCGTCCCGCCTCACCAGCCCGGGCGACGATGGCCGCTTCTTCCTGGTCTTGCTTGGCGTTGAGCACCTGATGCGAAAGTCCGGCTGCACTCATCAGATTGCTGAGATGCTCGGAGGCCGCCACCGAGCGGGTACCGACCAACACTGGCCGGCCGCTGCTGTGTACCTCGCTCACCCGCTCGACCACGGCTTGCCATTTGGCTGTAAGGCTGGGCAGGATGCGGCCGCGCAGGTGGTGGCGAATCACCGGCCGATGGGTGGGAATGCGCAGCGTAGGCAGGCCGTAGACCGACCACAGTTCCGAGCGTACCTCGCGGGCGGTGCCGGTCATGCCGCAAAGCCGCAGATAGCGACGGAAAAAACGCTGGTAGCTGATCTTGGCCAGGGGATCGCGCTGTTTGGTCAGCGGGCAGTTCTCTTTCACCTCGATCAACTGGTGCAGCCCCTGTTCCCAGGCTCGGCCCGGCATGACGCGGCCGGTGAATTCATCGACAATCTCGATGGCCTCCTCACGCACAAGATAGTGTTCATCGCGGTGGAAGAGGTGTAGGGCGCTGAGCGCCTGGCTCACCATTCCTTCGCGCCAGGCCAGGCCGGTCCATAGCGGGCCATAGGCCTGGGCCAGTTCGCCGGTGTGCTGCCGACCCGTCTCGGTGAGCAGTACCTGGCGTCTGGTGTGTTCGATGAGATAGTCGCTGCCCTCGACCAGGTGCTCGGCAATGGTCAGAGCCTGCTGTAAAAAGATCCGTTCGTCCTTGCCGCCCTTGGCTCCGGAGATGATCAGGGGTGTGCGTGCCTCGTCGATAAGAATGGAATCGGCTTCGTCAACCAAGGCACAGTGCAGGCCACGCAGCAAGAGGCTCTCGGCCCGGTCGTATAGACGATACAAACCCTCGGCTTGTAAGCGCAGGGGGTCGAGCAGCTCGCCCAGGGTGAGGCGGTCGCGAAGATAGTCAAAGACGATCTCCTTGTTGGTCACATAAGTGAGATGGCAGGCGTAGGCACGGCGGCGTTCCTCCGGGGGCATGCCTTGGACCACACAGCCGACACTGAGGCCCAGTGCCCGGTAGAGTGGCCCCATCTCCTCGGCATCGCGGCGGGTGAGGTAATCGTTGACGCTGATGACATGAACGGGAATACCTGCCAGGGCCAGGGTGGCGGCGGCCAGGGTGGCGGTGAGGGTCTTGCCTTCCCCGGTCTGCATCTCGGCCACGGTCCCGTCCAGCAGGGTGCGGCCGCCCATCAACTGGCAGGGGTAGTGCGGGGTGCCGAGGATATGCCCGGCGTTTTCACGGATGAGGGCAAAGCTGCGGGCCACCAGGGGCTGGCTCAGGCCCTGGCGGTGCAGGTGCAGGGCAAGCTCATTGGCCTCTTTGTACAGGGCGTCTTCGCCCAGACCGCTGAATTGTGGCGCCACCTGCTCGACCTCGCCGACGATGGCAGCGATATGCCACTGCCTGCTCTGCTGCCAACCAAGGCGGCCGGACCAGTCATGGGCCAGTTGTTCCAGGGGGGTGGCGATGCGGTCGGGCCGTTCGGCGCGCACATCGGCACGTGCCGGGGGCTGGAAATTGCGGGAGGGTAGGAGCCGGGGCATGCGTCAGGCCTCGAAACGGCTCATCAACAGCCGGCGCAGGCTGCGCCACCAGCGGAAGGCGAGCGGTTCGGGACTATGGGCAAAGCGCACATAGACGCGCTCCTCCACCTTATCCGCCAAAGGCTGCTCCAGGCTGAGATCGAGTTGGAACAGGCGTTCAAAGACCTGGGGCTTGTCCTGATGTTCAGGATTCAGGGCAAAGAGGCCGCCGCCTTCGGTGCTCAGCGCCGGGCTGGGTAGTTCGTGGGTGGCGGCGGGGATCTGGCGTACAATGGTGGCCGACAATTCGCGGTCGATGTTTTCTGCCAGGCGCACGCTCACCGTTTGGGAATCGTTGCGCACCAGATCAATGTCCTGCTGCGGTACCAGCACACGGATCTGCATCCGTCCTGGATCGAGCACATAGCCCAAGAGCGTGCCGCGACGGACAAATCGGCCGACAAGATCTTCCTGGGCATGGAGGTAGAGGTTGCCGCCACTACGGGTGCGCACCACCAGATCGCGTTCCCGCTCATGGGCTCGGCTCAGCTCGGCCTCGACTCGGGCGATGGCGTCGCGGAACATCTCGGATTCCGCCAGATCATTGACGCGGCTCAACTGATAGCGTGCCTGCAATTCGCTCAGTTCCGCACTCAATATGCGCACATGGGCGGTCAGTTCGCTATCCTCGCAGCGTAGCACCACGGTTTCAGGGGTGATCATCGATCCGTTGGCCAGCGGCGCCTCGGCCACAAAACCATCCACCGTGGCCACGATGCGCGACTCGTCGGTGGGCCAGACCACACCCTGGGCCACGGTGGAGAGGGGCAGGGGTAAGAGGAACAGGGCCGCAAGCATGGCCAATACCGGCAGCAGCACCACTGCCATCAAGCGGGGCCGCAGCCGTTGGAGGGCTGGTTCGCACAGCAAAAAGCGGCCAACGCGCACCAGGGGGGTGATCACCATATTGGCCCCGGTCCAGCAGGCCAACAATACGCCGATGACAAAGAACTTGCCAGCGATGAAGAGGATGATATTCACCGACAACCACAACCGGTAGATCTGGGAGGTCACGGCATAGATACCCAGCCAGCGTGCCTCGCCGGGCGATGCTGCCGGGGATTCGATGCGATCCATGCCGAGCAGGAAGCGTTTGAGCAGAGAGCCGATGTGTTGGGTGGAACGCAGACCCAGGTTGGGGATTTCCAGCCAGTCCGCCAGCACATAGTAGGCATCGAAGCGGAGCAGGGGATTGCCGTTGAACAGCAGGGTGGAGACCCCGGAAATGAGCATGCAGTTGTAGGCCGCCGCCCGCACTGCTCCGGGCTCGACGTTGATCCACACCAACGTGGCCATGGCGGCCAGCAGCAGTTCCACCAGGATACCCGCCGCACCGACCAACATCCGCTGCCGCTTATCGGCAAAGGCCAGCGAGGCGGAACCATCGACGTAGGGGATCGGCATAAAGACTATGAGCATGACCCCCATCTCATGGACCTCGCCACCCCAGCGCTTGATCATGAAGGCGTGGCCAAACTCGTGTACCACCTTGACCAGCGGATAGATCAGGCCCAGCAGGGCAAGATTCTGCACTCCAAAGATGCGGTCGCTGAGGTTGTCGCTCAGCTCGTTCCAGTGGAGGACGGCCAGGATCAGGGCCGCACCCACCACTGCCAGCCAAAGAGCGCCGCCCCACCAGCTCAGCAGCGGCCGCACCAGAGGCATCATGCGGGTGAGCAGGGTCTCGGGATCAAAGAGGGGAAAGGGCACCGAAAGTGGGGAGCGCAGACTTTTAAGCAAGCGGCTGGTGCGGGCGCGGAATCGCTGTTTCAGGTACTCAAAATCGGGCAAGACTCCGGCATGGAGCAGATCGACGCGGTGCAGTTGCGAAAGCAGAGCTATCACCTCGTCCTGGGTGGGCATGTGTTCTCCCAAGCGCTCACAGGCGGTCTCCCAGATATGCTGCAGGCTGCGCTTGCCGTTCATCAGCCCGATCACCTGATAGGCCTCCCAGGAAAAGCGGTGGTGCCGCCCGGTGAAATGGTCCTGGAGGATGAACCAGTCCTGCCCGCGATAGCGGTGGTGATGGATGCGTACATGGCTGCGCAAACGTGGGTGCAGGGCTGCAACCCGGTACCATGATTGACTGAATAGTGCATCGGCCATGGCAAGACCTATCGTCCGTGGTGCGGCAAACAGGGCATCATGGCAACCATTTCCAGCACCAGAGACGAACCCACTCGATCAACTCACGAGTCCAGATGGCCACCAGGCGGCGGCGATCAATGGCAATCTTGCCCACCCCCTCCATGCCGGGCCGCAGGTTTTCGGCCACCGTGGCCAGCTGCGCCTCGACGCGAAAGAGATTGCGCCCATCCTTGGCCGTGGTAATCGGTGTGATCTTGGAGATGGCGAAGGCATAGGGGGTGCCGGGCTGCGCGGCCAGCACCAGCGAACCCTGTTGTCCGAGGCGCACATCATTGATGCGCCGTTCATCCACCTCAAGGATCACCCGGTAGCTGTCCAGTGGTGTCAGTTCAAAGAGCACCTCGCCCTTACTGACCGTGCTGCCCAGGCGCTGACTGAGATCGCCGCTGACCAGCAGGCCGGAAAAGGGGGCCAGCAGGCGGGTGCGTTGCAGTTTGGCCTCGACTAATTCCAACGTGGCGCCGGCTTGATCGAGCTGGGCCTCAATGATGTTGGCCTGGGCACGATCATACTTGGCCACCGCATTCTGGTGCTGTCGCTGCAACTGGCTCTTCTCGCTGAAACGGGCCAGCCGTTCCAGGCGCAGGTCGCGGTCATCCAGGGTGCAGAGCAGGGCATCCTTGGTCACCAGATCGCCGGCCCTGGATGCTGCCTGATCGATATAGCCGTCAAAGGGAGCGACCACGGCTCGCCGCACCGAGCCCTCCAGGGTGGTTTCCGCAGACAGCCGGTACTCGCCGGTGGCCAAGGCGGTAAACAACAGCGCTGCGATGCCCAGCAGCACGGCCAGTTTGCGGCCAACATATCCGGGACCGGTCAGCCGCTGGAGTTGGAGGAAAGACGCCTCCTGGAACACCCGCCATAGTGGGCGGGCATTGCGCTGTTTGTTCTCCAGGGCCGGGCTTATCAGTGCTGCCACCGAACGAATCAGGGCCAGATCGCGGGGTGAGAAGGCATGATCGGCTGGCCGTTCGCAGGTGAGTACTGCAAAATAGCGGTGGTTATGGAAGAGGGGAAAACTGGCGATGATGGCCTGGTTCTGCAAACGCGCGAGGTGTTCGTGGTTGTGGTCGATGAGGACGTCGGTGTTTTCGCCAGCGGGGTAGAGCACCTCCCGTCGCTGCAGCAGGGCCTCGTCCATGGCCTGGATGATAGCGCTGCTCAGGTTCATCTTCTCGCCGATCTCGACGCTGTGAGAGATGGCACAGAGCTCGATGGCCTGCCCACGCACCAGGCCCAGGCTGATCCGGTCGCAATCGCTGGCCGCCGCCAGTTCGGTGACAAAGGACATGGATGCGGCCTGGAAATCCTCCTCGCCCAGGGTGATGGCGAGCAGGTCAACCGCCGTGCGCAGGCGACGCAGGGTTGCACTGTCTTCACCTGCTTGCTGCCGACGATACAACACCTCCAGCCAGGCGATGCCCCACTGCAACTGGGCCATGGCTGCGCGTAAATCGTCCTCGCCACCGGCCGTGATCTCCATGGCCACCACTGCCGGCAACTGATCATTGAGCAGCAGCGGATAGGCAATGGCAAAGCGTTGACCTTCGCCGTCCAGATGCAGCACCAGCCCGCACCGCTCCTCGATCACCCGTTCCAGCACCTGGGCCAGTCGCTCCGGTGTGGCGCCCTGTTCCGGCCAGGTCGCCTTGGGGGTGTAGGGGCCCTCCAACCCGCGACTGAGCACCACCCCCTGCTGTGCCGCCGGGATATTGCGGCTGAGCAGCAGTAGCCAGCCTTGGAAAAAGGTCTCCTCGGTCTCGGCGCCGAGGAAGAGTTTCCAAGGATCAGTGACGGTTGCAGGCGATGGTTCAAAAACAAGATCAGCGTGTGACATGCGGTATTTGCTCGTTAAATGGGCCACAGTCCGGGCTTGCCGTCGGAAAGCGCAGGGGCGGACGCAGCACGGCGGCCTCAGGCATCATGGCCTGACGCCGCCGTCCGTGGTGCAATGAAAAAAAGAGGATTTTGATGCAATCACGAAAGGTCGGGCCGCTTGAGTTCAACCTTCGATGACCAGTTGGCCAAAGTGCTGCTCATACTCCTGGATGGTGCGGTTGAGCAGTAACGACAACCGTTTGGCGGTATAGGGGCTGAGGATGATGCGGTCGGAGAGATCCACCGTCAACTCCTTTTGCCCGGCATGCCAGTTCTGGTTGGTGCCAAAGAGCATGGTCACCTCTTCGCGGCCGCTGGAGACGTTGCAGACATTGGAATAGGTGGTGCGCATCTTGGAACCGTCCCAGCGGATCAGGGTCTGCTGGGGTTCGGCGGTTTCTGGCGCTGCGCTCTCCGGTGTTTGTGCATCGTTGTCGGTCATGGATTTTCTCCTGTATGGATTGAAAGGTAGATTGTTTTTAAAGGGCTACGTGACGCAGCGGTTTGACCGGCTCCTGCTTATCGACCACCGTGTATCCGGCCAGGGTGCGGTTTTGCGCCTCGGCCTTGAGATGGCGGACGTTACCCTGCTGCAGGTGACCTTGTTGCCAGCGCCAGAAGGTGGGCTGTTTGCCGGGATCGGCAAGAACGACCTGCCGTTTTTTGGCCAAACCTGCGGTGCGTTTTCCTGACAATGCCCAGCCGGCACAACCGGCCACCACGGTATCATACTGCTCGGGGAGATCAAAGCGCATCTCTACCTCGCTGGCCGGCTGCGCGGGCGGCGGTGATGCGGGCAGGCGCAGCTCAAGCGCCGGCATCTCGGCCGGAGCGGCAGGCTGGAGGGCAGGGGGGGGCTGGGTGGGCGCGGTAGCAGGCGGCCTTGGTGCGGGTACTGCGCGGAGCTGCGCCGGTCTTGGCGTGCCAGGGCGATGATGCCGCTGGAGCTGGCTGCCGGCATGGCTGTACCGCTGCCGGGTCTCCGGCTGGGCCTGTTGATCGGCCACCTGTGCCAATCTTTGGTGATTGGCCGGGGCCTCGGCCCACTGTGGAACGCTTTGCTCGTGGAGCACCGGAACGCGATAGGACACGGTATACAACTCGCGCAAGGTGGAGGCCAACAGATCAAGTGGTGGCTGCCCAAGGACCACCAGGGTTTGGATTTTGCCGTCGCTGAAGGTCAGTCTGCCGTACTCGCCGATCATCACATCCTCGGAAAAACTGCCGTAGAAGAGATCGTGGCCGTAGCCGCCGAACATGAAATCATTGCCGGCATCGCCGATCAGTACATCGTCACCACCGGTAAAGAGGCCGGTGGTGACCACCTGCCACAGCTGGCCGTTGATATAGCGTGTTTGGCCGTTATCGCCGATGAGGGCATCGTTGCCGCTGCCGCCAATGAGGGTATCCGCGCCGCCACCGCCCACCAGCAGATCATTGCCCCTGCCGCCGATGAGCACATCGTTACCCTGATTGGCCGAAGAGATGGAATACACCGTCGATAAGCCGACCCGTCGGTCCATACCAGCGGTGAACGTCGCCACGCCGTCGTCGCCAAAAAGGATGGCGTCGCTGTTCCAGCGTGAGGCATTCAGCGTATCGGAGCCCCCTTCGCCCATGAGGATGAGCAGGCCGTCTTCGCCCGGTGAGGAGTCGATGGCTGTGATTACATCATCACCCGCGCCAGCGTGGATGGTATAGACGGTATCTGGGAGAACTTCGGAGACGGTAATCTCATCGCCACCACTGCCATTGATGATGCGGATGCCGCCGTTGGGGCTGTTGCCGAAGCTGTTATCAAAAGAGATCACCCCTGAGCCACCGGCATCACCGGTCAGGCCGGTGATGTCATGATCCGTGATCACCACGCCGGTGCGGCCCGTGGTGTTGCCTAAGTCGCTGAGGATGAGGGTGTTGGCGCCGTCGCCACCGATAAAGACCAGATCGCCGCGAATACCATTGAGGGTGCCTTGGTTGGTGGGCGCATCGGAGGAGACGTTGAAGGTGTCATCACCGACGCCACCGGTCCAAGTGGTGGTTGTGCCGGCTGCAGTGGATTGGATGTTGATGGTGTTGTTGCCGCTACCCATGGACAGAGCCAGGTTTTCGATCTGCTCGTAGTGGATGGTGCCGGTCATGCCGAAGCCGGTGATGGTCGATTCATTAATGGTGCCACCACCATGGCCGGTGTTGCCGGAATCGTCAAGGAAGAGCGCATCGCCGGTAACGCCATGGCTAAGCGGCGCGTTGGGATCGCCGCCGATAATTCGGAGATCGGCTGTAACCCCGGCAAGGGTGCCGCCGGTGTTGCCCAAGACCGAGGCATTGCTGCCAACGGAGATGACGTCGTCGCCTGCACCGGTGTCGATGGTGGTGTCAGCGCTGAGATCGGAGATAGAGACCGTGTCGTCACCATCGCCGGTATTGAGCGTGGTTGCTGCCGCTATGCCGGCAAGAGCGACGGTATCCTCACCTGCGCCGGTGTCGATGGTGGTGTTAGCGCTGAGATCGGTGATAGAGACCGTGTCGTTATCATCGCCGGTATTGACGGTGGTTTCGGCCGTTATGCCGACAAGAGTGACGCTATCCTCACCCGCGCCGGTGTCGATGGTGGCGTCAGCGCTGAGATCGGTGATAGAGACTGTGTCCTCACCATCGCCGGTATTGATGTTCGCCTCAGTGGTCAAGGCGGTCATGACAACCTCATCGTCATCAGAGCCGCCAACAAGGGTGAGGGACGAGGCGCTGATCGTTCCGCGCAACTCAAATATGCTGCCCACGCCGACATCGGCATCGTTGTAATCCCCACTGATGCTCACCGTACCATCGGCAATCAAGGCACTGTCGCTTTCCAGAATAACATTGTCACCGCTTTGCAGCGTAATGGATCCGCCCACGCTCTTGACGGTCACCCCATCGATCACGGTGATATCGTCGCCCGTCGTCGCATGGTCTGTGGAACTGATAATGATGTCAGCGTTATGGATCACATCGCCCGCAATGACATTGGCCACGATGCTCACCGGGCTGCTGGCGGTGATGTGGATATCGCCACCGGTGGAGGTGGTGCCGTCGGAGCTGTCGCCGGCATTGCCGACGCTCAGTGCGCCCAGATTGTGTACCCACAGGCTGCCCGCCATATCGCCTTCCAGGTTTTGTACCTGGGTGAGCAGCACGTTGCCCTGTGCGCCTACACCAGCCTCGGAGCGGAAGATCGCGGCTCCGGCGATGACGGCCGCGCCGCCGCTGGTGTTGGCGTTGACGATGTCGCCCTGGGCCGCAATGTAGGCCTTGCGGCTCGGTGTGGTCACCAGTACCTGCGCCAGGCGCAGATCGCCAATCACCTCGATGATGTAGGCGTTCTGCGAGGAGGTGACGTTTACCACGCCGTCATGGGCAAATGACGAGTTGAGGTCGAGATCGTTGCCCGCAGCGCCGATGCTGCCCAGCTTGGCGTGCAGGGTGATGTTGTCGGCGATAACATCCGGGTTGGGATCATCATTGGCATCGAGGATCGAGACCGCTGCCGACAAGGATGCCGTGCCGCCGGCCTGAATCCGCCCGACGTTCATGTCGCCGCTGAGCTCATTGACGTAAATATCGCCGGCCGCGGTCATGGAGATCATGCCCAGTCCTGGCAGATCTTCATCCGCCAGGGGGAGTTCGGTATTGAGGGTATTGCTCACTGTGCCAATGGAGCCGCCGGCGGTCAGGGTGGCGGACTGGGCCTGGATATTCCAATCATCGCCACCGTTGCTGTTGACGATGTTACCATCGGCCGTGATGGTTACGGAACCTTCCTTGGAATAGATGCCATCGATGGACAGATCGTGGTTGATGGCCACAAGGTTGATGCTGCCGGTGGCCCTGGCCGTGAGGTTGCCGGTGAGCAGATCGACGGTGATGGCCTGACCAGAGGTGCCGATGGTGGAGTCCGCTGCCTCAAGGATGATGCCGCCGTTTGCCCCGCCACCGATGACGGTGGTGCCGCCGTCGACATCAAAGATACCGCCCGCGCCCTTGATGCGGATGGCATCGCCGCCGGTGATGCTGTCGATGTTGATATCCTGCTCGCTGCCCAGGTAGACGTGGGAGTTGGCTACAATGGTGATGCTGTCGGCCGTCACGTCGATATCGTCATGGAGCAGGATCTGCAGGCTCGTTGGCGTGCTGTCATCAGAGAAGAGATCAACGATGTTGCCTCCGGCATCGCGGGCGATCATATCGTCGCGTTCGGCTGCCGCTAGGATGACCCGCTCATCGGCGGTGAGCGTATCCGCATCCAGGGGCAGGCTGAAGGTCGCCTGACCGCTGATGGTGCCGAGTCCGCCGTTTGGTGTGGAAATGTACACGTTGGCGCCGGAGATGTTGGCCTCCTCGATCTTGGTCTCGGTGTCGGTTTTGATACGCAATAACGAGGGGTTGAAGGTGGTGGCGAGTTCTGCTTCGGTCCAGGCATGGCCGGCCATGAGGGTGGTGTACTCGTCGCTGCCGTCGACCACCTGGTAGGAATAACCGGCGATACGCTCATCGCCCAGGGTACCGTACTCAATATGCAGATCACGATACTCCGCAGTGCGTTTGGCCTCCAGGTCGGCAATTTTCGCCGCGCTCCAGTTGATGGATTGGTAGTAGGCCAGTTCCTGCTCGCTGAGTTGCACCTCGAAGTTTGCATCGTAGACTGACGGATCGGCCTGCTGCTCGCGGTAGTTCCAGTAACTGTTGTATTCCCTGGTCTTCAGTCCCTCGTAAGCCTCGATGTTCTGCTGGGCGGCCGCGTCGGCGCCGGTGGCCACGGTCAGCTGCATGTCGCGCCACAGTGCTTCCAACTCGGCGATGGCCCGTTCGTCACGGGTGTCGTTGCTGTTGGCATCGATGAGATCGCCGTTGCTGACCTGGAGGTGGATATCGCCACGCACCGATTTCACAGTGTCTACACCTAAATCTCCGCTGATTTCCGCCAGCCGAATATCGTCCATGGCTTTCGCCGTCAGGCTGCCCGACGCTGAGAGAGCGCTGTCGATGCGCATGAACTGGGAGCTTGAGCCGATGCTGCCCGCTGTTGAGGACAGCCTGATCGAATCGCCGCTGATCAGCGATGAGGGACCTGATGCGGTGATGGAGCCGTAGGCCGCAAGCGTTACGTCGCCGGTGGCGGCGCTGATTGTGCCGATATTGAGGCTGCCGGTGAGATTTTCAATGAAGATATCGCCGCTGCCGCTGGTTGCATCGATTTCTCCCCCAGTCTGATTAATGTTCAACGACAAATCCGAGGAGCCGATACCCGTGGCTGCCTCAAGTTCAATGTTCGCTCCATTCACCAGGCCGGTGTCGGTGCCGGTGATTGTCTTGTCGCTGGAGATGGTGGTGGTGCCGGCGGTGTTGGTGAGAGCACCGTTGACGATGACGTCCGTCTTGGAATCAATGGTGATGCTGCCCGTATCGTAACCGATAAACTCGATGTTGATGGGCCAGTCGGCTTTAATGCTATTGTTGTTGTAGTTTACCGCTCCCTGGGCGTACACCAGGACATTGTGGTGTTCGGTGGTGGAGAAAATCCACCACCCAGTCGTGGTCGTGTAACTGTAACCGTACAGATAATCCTGGTCAGCAAGCGTGACGGCGATCGGTGTCAGCACAGGTGTCTCCGAGCCATTGGTGACCCATTCCACAAAGGTGCCGGTTCCTGTCGGCACAGGGGCGCCGACATTGGTGGACCAGGTTTTATCGGGCTGTTGCCCCGGATCAGGAGAGAGCCAGTCGATACCCCAGAAACTTGAGGTGATGTACTCTTTGTAGATTTTGCGCAACTGTTTTTGTCCGGTTACATACACATAGCGCTGCCCTGCTGCGGGGTTGAACGCGTCTTCCCAGGTTCTGCCGGTGCTTGATGCCGTCGAAACTGTTCCTCCCTGCGTTGTTGTCTTGGTGATGCTGTTGCCGACCCGTGTATAGGTCGTCACGGTTGGCTCAACGCCCGGGACGGGGTCGCCGGCGTTATGGAGAGCGGTCGTTGACCAATAATACGTCTCAGCGGTATCCACAATTTTGATGACACCCTCAATGCCGTCGCCGCCGGTATCGATGTCGTTGACAATGATCTTGTAACTGGTGTTGTTGGTGATGTTGACGCGGCCGTATCCGTCCATGACCTTCAGCACGGCATCGTCATTGGTGCTCATGATCTGACCGGTCAACATCATAAACCCACCCTCGACCACCACGGCATCGACGACGATCGTATCCGACTCCCGGACATAGCGGACTTCGATACTCTCTCCTTTGCCATCGTCGCCGACCAGGATTAAGTATGGACCGGCATTGGCATCTGCTTTGAACGCCTCAATCTGAGCTTCAAGGGAGGCGTCCAGGGTCACATTTCGATCATCTCGTCCGCTTTGGACGATACCGTTGAGGTTGAGATAGCGCGCGGTGAGGAAAATGTTGTTGCCAGCTATTGTTGGTGTCGTCTGTGGCCCGTAAGGCTCACCGGCGGTGTTGTAGAAACCTTCACTGGTCAGTACGAAATCTCGACCGGCGGTGATATCGATGGCTTTGGCGGCAATGGCGGTTGCGCCAACAGCGCCCTTGATGAGTACGCTCCCTTCGTCGTTATGGATGGTCACGCTGCCCAGGCGGTTGGTGATGCTGCCCACCACCTCGATATCCGGGGCAGCGATGTTCAGAAACTCTTCCTGTTCCGGAAATGTCGGATCAAAACTATTGGTGATGGAGATGGCAGGCTCGACATCCACCCCATCCGTACCGATGGCGGCGAAATGGGCCGTTTGACTGCTCTGGCCAAGTTGAGCGTAGAGTAAATCATACACGCTTTCGATGTCTGCGTTGCTTGTCACCGGGAGCTCGTTGAAATACACCATGCCCCCCTGGTCGGTGGGAATGGTGACGTCATTGACCCGCAGGTAATAGGGGCTGGCGTTCTCAATGACCACAGAGGTGTCATTGTTGCTGTACAGATTCCCGGTTCCCGTCAGTGTTCCCGCAGTCACCTCGACGTTGCCCGAGCTGACTGTAATGTCTGGGAGGACAATGTAGGTGACCTGTAACGACTTCTTCGGCGACAGTGGGACGTTTTCATTAAGTAACCCCGGATCGTTGTCGTCGATCAGGCCCAATTCCTTAGCCTGCAGTTTGAGTTGGGTGATTTGGGCGTTGTAGCCGGCAATGGCTGCGGTATTGCCGTAGTGCTCGGCCTTGAGCTGTTGCAAACGATCGATTTCCTTGGCGATATTGACCCCCAAATCCTCGACGCTCAATGCCACCATGACGCCATTGGTAATGCCGGAGCCAGTGATGACAGCCCCAGTTACGCCAGTTGCCGACACCAGGCTGTTTTTCATGGATAGCTCGACGGTTTTGCCGTCAGCACTGATGGTCGCGATTTGATACTCGCCGTTGTTGGCTCCCGCATTGGTGATGGTGATGGTCTGGCCTTCCAGAAACCCGTCGATAAGCCAACTGCCCGTTGATCGGGTGATAGTATCGCGCCCGCCATAGACGTTGCTGAAAGTCAACGCTGGCGTACCTCCCATGCTGTTGGTGTGGATGGTGATGGGCCTGGGGTTGTAGCTGGTGATGGAGGTCGCACTTCCTGCCGCCAGGGTCTCGCTGGTCAGGGTGTGTGTCTTGGAGAGAAAGAGGGTATCGCCAGCCACTTCGTCAATGAGATAGGAGCCATTGTTGGCGCCGGAGTTGGTCACGGTGATGACCATGCCCGCCTCAAATCCGTCCGCAGCCCATCCGGTGCTGTCCAGCCGGGTGACGCTGTCTCGTGGGTCGGTGTGCGTCAGACTCAGATTGACGGTGGTTCCGGTATCCAGCAGCGTCGAAGCCATGACGCTCACACCGAACACCTTGGTTTCATCCACCAGGGCATCCTCCACCAACGTCAGCACCGAGCCGCTCACACCGGCCACGGTGTAGATGCCGGTGTTCAACGCCGAGCCGGAAACCGCAATGGTCTCACCCACGGTAATGCCCGTCCATGCCTGTCCGTCGTTGCGGGTGATGCTCTGCGCGTCGGCGTCAAAAGACATAGTCAGGGCATCGAGTTGGACCGATGTGTAGTTGTCATAGGATGTGATCGCCGTACGGCTGATATTCGCGCCGTCAGCGAGCAGCGTTTCATTGAGCGTTATGACGTCGTCAACAACTGTCTTGATCGTATAGGTCCCGGCATTGGCTGTGCCGGTGATGACCAGGGTCTGGCCGGCGGCAAATCCATGGTTCGTAAAAGATTCCCCATCGGAAGCAGTGATAGTGCCGGCAGCCTTGTCAAAGGACAAGGTCACCGAGAATGATGCCGCGTTCAAGGAATATGCGGCATCGTAGGAGAATATAATGTCAGGGGCCTCGCCGGATGTACTGGTAAAACTATCGAATAGGGGGAACGAGAGGGTCAACTCAGTGGCGCTCACCTCTGTGATCGTGTAGGTACCGTCATTGCTGCTGTCAGCCGATCCGGATATGCGCAGCGTCTGGCCCGCAGTAAATCCTTCGGCAATGAAACTGCCGCTACCGGCGGGCCGACTGATCAAACCGGTAGGTGCGAAGAAAAATCCACTGTTGCTGAGGGAGAGCTGCGGATAGAATGGACCCTGCACTGTCGCTGTGGGTGCCGCCACGGCCTGGACGGTGACCCCGGTTACATTGCTGGTGTTTGCGGCGATCCTGGACGATGAACTGTTCAAATACATGACTTCGCCGTCACCGGAAAATCCGGAGATTTTGTAGAAGTTGTCGTTGTTCCCGCTGCCTGCAATGGCCACCCACTGCCCAACCACAAAGCCGTCTTCGACAAAACTGCCGGCACTGCGGGTGATGGAGTTGCCCGAAATATTAAAGGCCAGTATGGGCGTGCCGGTCATGATGAAATGGGAAATGGTCACGTTGGACACCACAACGGTACGGACCTCGGGTTCATTGTCGCCACCCAGCGGCGTCTTGGCATTCAGCGAAATGGTCGTGGCGGTGACACTTTTAATCAGATAGGCACCGTCCAGACTGCCGGCTCCTGAGATTTGAATGTAGGTGCCAGCGGAGAAGCCGTCGGTCAACCAGCTGCCGCCATCGGCACGCGTGATACTGTCTTCGCCCGAAGTACTGGTGAAGACCAGCCCAGGCGACCCATTCATAACAGGATCATTGTCCGCACCAATCGAACCGTCCACGATCAAAAACTGCTTATTGTTCAGTCCCGCTTCCACGGTGCCGTCAATGTTGACGTTACTGGTCAGGTTATCCTGCTGGCTGCTGCCCGTTTCCTTGATCGAGGTATCGACCCCGAAGAAAGCGGCGATGTCTTCGACCAGTTCCATGTAGGCATCCTGGTAGGACCAGTTGCCCGTTGCCGAATGGGTTCCACCGGTGGCCTTGAGAATGACGTCCTGGTTGCTGCCGATCCAGGCGTCCTCGGCCACGTCGATCAGACTGGTGTGGTTGATGATGGCGTCGGCCGTCGGGTTGGAGGGGATGGGGAAGGCGGTCTTGTTCCACAGGTCGGTGCGTGCCGAAACTGTCATGTTGCCTTTGTCGCTGCCATCGGCGGTTTTGCCGGAGGCCATGGTGATGTCCCCGGCAGCCTCCACGGCTGCACCATCCTTAACCTCGATCAGGTTAGTCGGTGTGGAGCTGGCCACGGATACCCCCTGGGCATACCCGGCAGCCCCGTAGGTCTTGGCATCGGCCTGGGCCGACAGGGCCACGTCGGTCCAGTTGGAGACGTTGATGGCGTCCTCGCTCTGCAGGGTGGCATCGCCGATGCTGACGGTGGCCGTGTTGACGTTGTTGTAAATATACGATTCCGTCTTGGCCGTGGCCACTGCACCGCCGGCATCGATCTTGGCGCGGTCTCGGGCGGTGACGTCGTTGTGGACGGCAATATCGATGTCGCCGCCGGTATTGTCGCCACGTTTGCTCACGGTGAGGGTGGCGCCATCTTCGATATCAACCGTGGTTTCATTGGAGATATCCGTCCGGCTGATGCCTGCCGGGAAGGTTCCTAAACCGCCGGCTGCCGAGATGAGGTTGTAGCCGGAGAGCCAATCCTTGAGAATAGTGGTTTCGGCATTCAAGTCGAGCTGGTGTGTGGTGATGTCGGCATCCTCGCCGATGCTGGTCTTCACGTTAGTGGTGATGGTGTTCTGGATCTTAGCGCCGGCAGCGTCGATGACCCCGCCCGAGGAGCTGTTCGCCGAGCTGTTGAACAGGGCGTCATGGTTGGCGGAGATGCTCAGGCTGTCGACATCGATACCAGCGCCGCTGCCCTTGCCTCCCACGGAGGCCAGGGTTGTATTGTTGCTGGTGGCATAGGCCTCGGAGGCTGAGACCGAGACCACGCCGCCGGTGCCGGACACCGCCCGTGCCACGTCATTGACGGTGCCATCGGCGGTGATGGCGAAATCACCGCCGGTGGCGCTGACGCCGTCGGCCAGATAGGCCTGGGCATCGGTATCGCTGGTGGCCACGGCCTTGTTGCCGCCCACTGCTACGATGCCGTACGCTTGGCAGTTGGCAAGGCTGTTTTGGGCGCTATCCAGATCAGCCTCAATGTTGGCGTTGCCGGAGATGGCCAAGATGCTGTTTTCGTCGGCATAGGCGCTGACCCGGCCTGCGCCCGTGGCCGTGCTTTCGGTGGCGTTGGCACCGACCAGCAGACCGCCGCTGGAACCGGATGCCGTGGCCGCCGACGAAGCAACAAGGCCGGGCAGAAGCTGATGGGCCGAGATGTGCAGATCCGTCGCCGTGATGGAGGCGTTCTGGCCCACAAAAGCGGCAACAACCGGTGCCGAGGTGGCGCTGGCCGAGGAACCGCCCACCGCCGCCCCACCGGCGCTGACGCCCTTGGTTTCGGCTATGGCCTTGGGTGTGGCTGCCCCGCTGAGGGTGACCGCGCCACCGGCGGTAACGTGGGCGTTGGCGCCGATATCGGCCGTCACCTGGGGGTTGACCGTGGCCGTGGAAGAGTTTATCCCGCCGGCGATCAGTCCGCCCGTGGCCGCTGTGGACAGGGCATCTGCGGTGCCGTGGGCTGCCGCCGCCACGGTGAGATCATGGTGCGCGGAAACCGTGGCTGAGTCGATCTGGCTGATGAGGCTGCCGCCACTCGTCGCCGAGGAGATCATGGCGCCGACGCCCACGCCGGCGATGGTAACGCCGCTGGTGTCGGCATCGGCCTTGTTGTTGGCCTTGGAGGCCAGCAACAGGTCGCCGCTGGTGGTGGTGACGGTTGCGGCTGCCTCAATGCGCGTATCCAGAGTGGCCGCGGCAATGGCCGTGGCCATGGCTCCGTTGGCGGCCACCAGACCGCCGCCGGAGGCATTGGCAATGGCCTCGGCCCCTTGATCAACCAGGGAGCCGTCGGCATTGACGTTATGGCGTGATTCCAGCGCAATGGAACCAGCGGTGATATCGGCGTCACCGCCAATGGTGGCGTTCAGGGTTGGTGATAGCACCGCATCGGCCAGGATAACACCGATACCGGCAATCCCCACGGTGATGCCCTCGCCCTTGGCCTTGGCCTTGCCCGAGGACGAGGTGGTGACGGAGAGCAGGCCGCTCACGGCAATCAGCGCGCCATCATCAATAAAGGCATTGATTTCGGGGGTGACAATGGCATCGACATCCGCGCCGTTGCCTGCCAGCGCACCACCGCCCGAGGCGTTGCCGTAGGCGTCACCATCGGTGTTGGCCGAGGCTTCCACCGCCATGCCGGCGGCGGTTATATCGGCGTCTCCATCGACAAAGCCTTTGACTTCCGAAGTTATTGCGACACTGGAGAGGGAAGCGCCAATGGCCAATCCGCCCACGCTGACACCAATGGCGTCGGTCTCCGCCGCGAGCACGGCATTGGCGTCCACACTCACCTGGCCCGTTGCGCGGACTGTAGCGCGGCCAATGTGTGCATCCACCCCGTGGGTCACGTTCGCCGAGGCCGAGTTGGCGTTGCCCGCATACACGCCACCACTCAAACCGATGGCCCGGGAGCTGATATCGACGATGCTCTCCGCATTGATGGCAAGAGTGCCCACCACGCCGCTGACCCCGACATCGACAAAGTCACCAACAAAGGCGGAAGTCGATCCGCCAACGGTGCTGCTGACAACAGAGGCCCCGGCAGCGACGCCGCCCACGGTTGCGCCGAGGCTTGTACCCGCCACGTTGTAGTGGGAGGAGGCACTGATGCCGAGGTTGTCCGCCTTGGTAATGGCGGTTTTTGCTGTTGCCGAGGTGCCGGCGACAGAAGCTTGCACGGTGTCGGTCACCGTGCTGTCGACCACTGCCCCGCCCACGGCGGCAATGCCGCCGGCCAGACTGAAGGCCAAGGCATCGATGCGGGCCGTATCTTCGGCCGCAACCGTCACGTTGTCATCGGCGGCAATGGTCGAGGCTCCGGAGATCTCGGCCTGGATGGTGGAGTTGATGGTGTTGTGGACGGCCGCAGCATTGGCCGCGAAGCCGGCGGAAACACCGAATCCGGCGGATAGGCTTGATATGACGGCGTCGGAGGTGGCGTTCACCGCAACCGCATCGCCAGTTGATGTCACCTCGGAGTCGACGATTTCTGCGGTAACGGAGTCCTCAATGCTGTTGTCGGCCACGGAGGCCCCCAGGGCAACGCCGCCGCCGACGGTGATACTGCCGGCAAAGGAGACGATGTTGGCGTTGGCGTTGACGGAATTGCCGTTCAGGACTGAGGTGAGGGCACCCACCATGGCGGCCGGAGCGGCGATGGCCGAACCGAAGTCGGGCAGGATGGCGGGGGCTGAGGCGCTTGCTGTCAGCGAAACTTCACCCGTAGCCTCAACGGTCGCATCCTCTATCCTGGCGTTGACGGTGTTGCCCAGGTCATTAAAGGTCAAAGAGGCATTGGCCGCCCCAAGCCCGGCACCGGCCACGCCGATGGCGTAGGCGCGGGTGATGTCCGAAGACGCGGCGGTCAGACTAACGTCGCCGTCAGAACTCACCTCGGAACCGCTGATTGTTGCACTGATTTCATTGGCGATGAGATTCTTGGAGACGGCCGCACCCGCCGCGCCGAAACCGGCGGCAGACAGGCCCATGGCCACGGAATCGATGGTCGAGGCATCGCTGGCTACCAGGGAGAGCGAGCCAGCGTCGATAACCGAGGCCGCCGAGGCGTCATCGACAATGGCGGCGCTGATGGTGTTGCTGATATCGTTGATGGTCAGCGACAACTGGGCCGCTGCCAGGCCGGCGCCGGCCACCCCACCGACAAAACTTTGGATGTCGGCCTCCGAGGCGGCCAAGAGGCTGGTGGCGCCGGTGCTGATCAGGTGCGAACTCGATGCCTTGGCGGTGATGATGTTGGTAATCTCATTATAGCCCACCGTGCCGTTGATTGCCGCCGCGCCGGAGCCGGCCAGACCGAGGCCGATGGCGCTGATGGTCGAGGCGTCGGTGGCGGAGAGCATCGCCGCGTCCCCGGCCGTTACCGTCGAGCCGTCGCTGATGGAGGCATCCACGGTATTGCTGATGTCATTGCCAAAACCGGTGATGTTCACCGCCACATCACCACTGACGCCGACACCGGCGGAAAGGGCGATGATACCTGCATCGGAAAGCGCTGTGGCCGCAACGTCGCCGTTTTGGCTGGTCACCGTGGAATCGATAATCTGTGCCTGCACGGTATTGGCAACAGCGTTGCCCATGAGCGCGGCATTGATGGCCCAGGAGGCCGAGCCCGCCACACTGATGTTCAGCGCCAGGATGTTGGTGTGGGCGAAGTCGTCCAGCGGCGAATCGGCCAGGGCGCTGTCCAGTTTTGCCTGGTTATCGCTGGAGAGAAGCAAAGCGGGAGCGGTGGAAGGCGCCGCGCTGGTGGCGGAAAGGGCGATATCGCCGTCGGCCGTGACAGTGGAAGCGGAGATGGTGGAGGTAACGGTGTCATTGACATCGTTGCCCAGGGCGGTGAGCTGCATGGCGAAGCCGCCTGCTCCGGATACGCCAAGGTTGAGGGCGCGGATGATGGACTCGGAGCGCGAGGAGGCGTCCAGGGAACCCGCATCCACCGTCGCATCGAACAGGCCGCTGGCGGTGGTGTTAGCGATGACGTTGGCCGCTGCCGCCGCCCCGCCGGCTCCGCCGCCCGCAGCCGATACGCCGAAGGAAATACTGTCGATACTGGCCGAGTTGAAGGCATTTTGGGTCACCGCTCCGAGGCTGGTCACCTCGGAAGTGACGATGAGGGCCTCGGTGGTGTCGGTGACCACGTTGGCTGCCAGGGTCAGGTTTGCGGCGGCAAATCCGCCGGCAGCTACTCCGCCGGTGAAGGAGAGAATGCCGGCGCTTGTCCGGGCGGTCTGGGTGAGATTGTCATCCGTGGTTACCTCGGAACCGGTGATGTTGGCCCGCACGGTGTCGTTGACCACGTTGGCCGCCATCAGGGCGTTATACCCGTCCGATCCCGAGGCAGCCACGCCAATGCCGGCGGCGGCGATAGCGGCGCTGTCCGTGGCGGCAAGGGAGACATCGCTTCCCGCATCAAGGGTGGCGTCTTCGACCAAGGCTTCGACAGTGTTGGTGATGACATTGCCAAAGCCCGTGGCATTGACGGCAGTAGCGCCCGAACCCGCCACGCCGACAGTCAGGGAGGCGATGCCCGAGTCGGACAGGGTTGCCAGGGAGATATCACCTGTTGTGGTGGTGACGGAAGCGTCGGTAATTTTGGTGGTGGTGTGGTTGTCAATGACGTTGCCGGTGAGCACGCCGTTGACCGCCACGCCGCCCGATCCGGCCACGCTGATGTTAACGGCCATGATATTGGCGCTCAGATCAAAGGGGGAGTCGTCCAGGCCGTCGCTCAGGGCCGTGCTGGTCTGGCTGTCCTGCACATAGCTCCCCAACGAACTCATGATGGGGTTGACGCTGGGCGCAATCTCGCGCGCGGCCAGGCGCACGTCATCCGCTGCGGTCACATCGGCATCGATAATGGTGGCCGAGGTGGTGTTGGTCACGGAGTTGCCCATGGCGGTCAACTGCACTGCGAACCCACCCGATCCGGCCACGCCGATGCCGAGGCTACGGATGATGGCGCCGGATTCCGCGCTCAGATCGAGGCTGCCGTCGGTGGTCAAATCCGTATCGCTGACCAGGGTTTCGGTGGTATTGTTGATCACCGCAGCGGCCAGACCCACGCCCACGGCGCCGCCACCGGTTCCGGCAACGCCGATGGCCACGGTGTTGATCTCCGAGGCGTCGGTTGCTAAAAGTGTGACGTCGCCGGTGGTGTCAATGTCGCTACGGGCGGTGTCCGTGCCCTGGATGGAGGCGCGGGTGGTGTTGGTGATGGTGTTGGCCGACAGGGAGAGGATACCGGCAGCGGCACCGGAGGCGGCCACGCCGACGCTGAGGCCGAGGATGTCCGCGTCATTGGCCGCCGTCAGCTCCAGAGTGTTGCTGGTGATCGCCGAGGAGACGACGTCGCTGGTAACAGTGTTGGCGATGACGTTGGCGCCGATGAGCGCACCCGCCGCCACGGCGCCGGTGCCGGCCACACTCACGCCGGCAGCGCGGATGAGCGAGGAATCCTCGGCGTTCAGACTTAACGCTGTGGCTGTCACCTTGGCATCATCGGTGATGGAGGCGGTGGTGGTATTGGTGATGACATTGCCAAAACCGGTGGCATTGACCGCTACTGCCCCTGAACCTGCCACGCCCACGGTGAGGGCGATGATGCCGGAGTCGGTCTGGCTGTCCAGGCTGACGCCGGCCGTCGAGGTCACTGTGGAATCGTTGATGGCTGTGGTTACATGGTTGGTGATGACATTGCCGGTGAAGGCCCCGTTCACCGCCACCCCACCGCTGCCGGCCACACTGACGTTGACCGCCAGAATGTTGGCGGTGGGGTCGAGTGGCGACTTGGTCAGGGCATCGCCCAGGGAATTTTTAGTACTCGTGTCGGAGACGTAGCCGCCCACCGCATCCATGAATGGTATCACCGATGGCGCAATGTCGCTGGTGCTCAGGCTCACCGCCGCAGCCGTTATCTCGGCATCGTCGATGGTGGCCGAGGTGGTGTTGGCGACCGCGTTGCCCATGGCGGTCAACTGCACCGCAAAACCGCCCGAACCGGAGACACCGATGGCCAGGGCGCGGATGATGGCCTTGGAGTCGGCAGCAAGGGAGAGGGTGGAATCCGTGGTCAGTACCGTGTCGCTGATAAAGGCCTGCGCGGTATTGGCGATAACATTGGCAGCCAGGGCCACGCCCACGGCGCCGCCGCCGGTTGCGGAGACACCCACGGCAAGGGTGTTGATCTCCGAGGAGTCGTCGGCATCCAGGGTGATTGCTCCCCCGGCATCAATGGTGCTAATAGCGGTGTCCGTGCCCTGGATGGAGGCGCGGGTGGTATCGGTGATGACGTTGGCGGAAAGCGACAACAGCACCGAAGCCGCTCCCGATCCGGCCACGCCGACGGACAGGCCAAGGATGGAGGCCGTATTGTGTGCCTCCACATCCAGTGTCGTCCCACTGGTCACCGTCGAGGAGATGATGTCACTGGCCGTGGTATTCACCACCACGTTGGCGCCGATGAGTGCGCCCACGGAGACCGCGCCGGAACCGGCCACACTCACCGCCGCCGAGCGGATGAGGCCTGTGTTTGCGGCGTAGAGGGCCACGGCGCCCACGGAGGAGGTGACATCGGCGCCATCGGTGATGGAGGCGGTGGTGGTGTTGGCGATGACATTGCCAAAGCCGGTGGCGTTAACGGCCACAGTACCGGAGCCGGCCACACCCACCGTCAGCGAGATGATGCCGGATTTGGTCTGGCTGTTGACCAGGATGTCGCCCAGGGTGGAGGTGACCACGGAATTGCTGATGGTACCGATCACCGTGTCGGTGATGAGATTGCCGGTCAACGCCGCATTGACGGCCACGGTACCCGAGGCGGCGACACTGATGTTGAGGGCGAGGATGTTGGCATCCAGATCAATGGGACTGCCCGCTAAAGCATTGTTGAATGATGCTGTATATTCAGCGGGAATCAGCCAACCCGGAATCAGGCTGGGGTCGTCGTCCAGGGCGGTGATGGCGATATCGTCGGCAATGTTCACCGTGGAATTGTTGATCTGGGCCTTGGTGGTATTGACCATCACATTGCCCATGGCGCTGACGGAAACCGCGACACTGCCGGATCCGGCTACGCCCACGGCCAGGGCATGGATGGCGTCGGAGGTTGTTGCCGCAATATCCAGGGTCGAACCACCAGTCACCGTGGAGTCGCTGATCTGGGCCGTCACATGGTTGATGATGTCATTGTTGGCCAAGGCCACGCCGACAGCGGTGCTGCCGGAGGCGGAGACGCCAAAGGCCAAGGCATCGATGGTTGAACTGTCGGTGGCGGCCACACTGATGGCGCCATCGGCGTTGACGGCGCTGCTGTTGGCAATACTCGTGGTGGTGGTATTGACAATGATATTGGCCGACAGCGAGGTCATCACCGCCGTTGATCCTGAGGCAGCGACCCCGCCGGTGAAGCTGAGGATGTCGCTGTCGTTGATGGCGTTCAGGCTGAGGTCGCCAAAACTTTTGATCGTCGAGGCGGAAATCAGCGATTCTACCGTGTTGGTGATGACATTGGCGCCAATCAACACCGATACCGCGGTACTGCCCGAGGCACCGATGCTCAATGCCAGGGAACGGATCTGCGATTGGTCTTCGGCGATCAGACTCAGGTCGCCACCTGCCTTGACCGTGGAGCCGTTGCTGATTTCGGCGGTGGCATGATTGATGATGACATTGCCAAAGCCGCTGGCCTGAACGGCGGTGTCACCGGCCCCAGCCACGCCGACGCTGAGGGCAGTAATCCCGGAATCGGTGCTGCTTGCCACCAGTACATCGGCATTGGCATTGGTGACGGTACCGGCGGCATTGACACCGGCCCGCACCAGAGAATCATCGATGGAGGCGGTGACGGTGTTGATAACGGAATTGCCGGTCAGCAGGCCGCTGATCGCCGTTTTACCGGAGCCGGCCACGCTGATGTTGAGGGCCAGGATGTTGGCATCGAGGTCGATAGGCGAACCGTCCAGGGCATCACTGATTCCGTCTTCCTGCTCATCGGTCAGCAGATCGAACAGGTCGGGGACCGCAAGCGGGGCTTTATCGGCGGCAGCGACGCTGATATCATCCCCGGCAGTAACGGTTGAGCCGACAATTTCCGCTGTCACCGTATCGACCACCACATTGCCCATGGCGGCAATGGACACCGCCACGTCGCTACTGCCGGTAACCCCCATGGCCAGGCTGCGGATGATCGGCGAAGAGCTGACTTCGACTTCCACCGTGCCATCGGCATCGACGGTGGCCTCGTTGATCTGCGCGGTCACCTTGTTGGTGACCACATTGACGGCTGCAGCGACGCCACCCGCTTTTCCTCCTGAAGCGGCACCGCCAAAGGCAATGGTGTTGAGTTCGGCTTTGGCATCAGCGCTGATACGCACATCGCCGCTTGCATCCACATCGGCGCCGTCGGCAATTTTTGCGGTCAGGGTGTTGACCTGGGTGGAAACGGCAATGGCGACACCGGCGGCAGTCTCCTGGGCCGCAGCCCCGCCGAGCACAACATTGAGCAGGCTATCGTCGCTGGTGGCCTTTACCTCCAGATCACCGCTATCGATCACGGCATTTTCACCGATCGAGGCTGTTACCGTGCCGGTATGAACAACGATGCCGGCAGCAAGGCCCACCCCTGTTTTGCTCGATCCGGCCACCGATCCGGCCAGTTGATAGGTGTCCGAGGCGCTGGCGGCGTTGAGGCTCAGCTTGCCGCCGGCATCCACCGTGGTTTTCGACGCGGCCGTGGAATCCTCGATGGCCGCTTGGGTGGTGTTGACGATGGTGGACACCGCCAGGGAGCCGCTGGCGCCGAAGCCATCGGTGGAGGTGGCCAGGGCAAAGGAACCGGCTACAAAGGCGATGGTATCGCTTGAGGTCGCCGTCATGCTGACATCGCCACCCGCATCGATCAATGCCCCACTTTCGATGGTGGCATAGGCGCTGTCCACCACCACATTGACACCGACACCAACGCCGAAGGAGTACTTGCCGCCGCCGGCGATACCAAATGCGCCGCCGGTGATGGTGGTGGTATTGTTGGCATCGATGGCGACGGTCTGCCCGGAACCACTGACGAGGTTCTGGTTGATCAGCGCCCCTTCGGCCACCGTGCCCAGGGTGATCAGGGTCAGGCTGTTGAGGGCGAGAGAACCGCCCACGGAGACCTCGGTGGATTTCTCCCCGTTTTCGTTGCTCGCCCCAGTGGAAATGCCGCCACCGGCGGCAAGGGCCATGGGCATGACCCCTGCGGTAAGCACATCCTCAAAGAGGCTCAAATCGATATCAGTGCCAAAAACATTGAGTTTTTTGCTGGGAGCAGCCACGGCCTCGGCCTGCACCAGCAGGGCGCCGGAGGCATCGACCTCGGCGTTGTCCTCAATGGTGGCGGTGGTATCGGCAACGATGACATTGATGCCCGCCGCCACCCCGACGCCGGCCTTGCCGCCGATGCCCAGCCCCCCGGCCAGGCTTTGCACGCCCACGTCGGTATTGGCCAGGACGGCCACGCCGCCGATGCTTCCTGATGAATAGATGTCCGCACCGGCGTCGATGGCGGCGGTGGTGGTGAACACGCCGACATTGAGCGCCACGGAACCGGAAAATCCGTAATCCTTGCCGCCGGAACCGGCAATGCCCCAGGCAACCAGATCATTCGATTTGGTGTCGGGAGTCCCTGCGCTGACGGTGACACCATCCGCTGTGACCGTGGCGGCATCGCCGATGGTGGCGGTGGTGGTGGCAATGACTGAATTGACGGACACGGCCGCTGCCACACTGGTATCGATTTTCTTGGAGATGGCTATGCCCAGTGCCTCGACGCAGCCATCGGCTTCGTTTTCCGCCTTGACCGTAACCGCACCGGCCGCATCGACGTTCACGCCGCCGGCAATCTGGGCCGTGGTGGTGGCCACACTGACACCGAGGCCCACCGCCGCGGCCACGCCCACCGAATTAGTTCCGGTTTTCTGGCCGGTGCCGGTGGTCTGGGTCTGGGAGGTGGTGCTGGCCTTGTTGACTTGGGTGGAGGCCGAGGGCAGGGTGAGGGGACCGGCGGCCTTGCTGACGTTGCTGTTGCCGTTGACGGCGCTGCTGGAGGCGGAATCGGCGCTCTTGTTGTTGGCGTTACTGGCGCCCTTGGCCCCGGCCTTGACGATTACCTCGTTACTGCTGGTGGAGGCAGCGGTAATGGCAACGTTGCCCTCCGTGGCAGTGCTGGTGTCGAGGTCGCGATGCAGGCCTGCACTCACCGTGTCCACGCCGATACCGGCGGCGATGGTCACGCCCACGCTCACCTTGTCCCCGGCAGCCTCGGCATCGCCGCTGGTGCAGTAGTTGGCCTTGTGGTCGGCGGTGATGGCGACATTGCCGGTGCCGGAGGTTGAAATTTCTGTGCCGGTCCCCACACGCGCGGTGGTGGTATTGACGCCGACATTGAGCGCTACCGCCGGGCTGACGGCGATGTTCCCGGCGGAGCCGGCAACTACCTTAGCCCCTAGGGTATGGTTGGCCACCGCCTTGACCGTGAGATCTCCGGTGTCGGTGAGCAGGGCGCCATCTTCGATTTCGGATAGGCTGGTGTTTACCGCCACATTGGCGGCAAAGGAGGCACCCACACCAACGCTGGAACTGGAACTGTTGGTGCTGGTCGTGCCCGTGGTGCCGCCAGTGGAGCCGGTGCTTCCCGAACCGGAACTGCCACTGCTCACCGTCGCCTTGGAGCTGGCGGAGACACTGCTCTTGGTGGTGTTGGCGGTCTCGATAGTCACATCGTCACCACCGGCATCCACCTCCGAATCTTCCGAGATGGCGGCATGGCTGGTCATAACCGTCACATTGACGGCGGCTGAGCCGGCAATGCCGACCTTTTTGGCTCCGGCACCGGAGATGGAGGTGACGCTGGTGGTGCTGACGCCGCTGGAATCGGTATCGCCGGTGGCCATGATGGCCCTGGCGCTCACACCTTTGGCGGATACATCTCCTTCGATCAACGCTTGGTTGGTCAGCACGGTGGTATTGATCGCCACCGCCGCACCCACACCGATGTCGCTGTTGGCGGCGCTACCGTCGGCCGAGGCGGTGCCGTCGGCATCGGCTTGGGTGGTGAGGGCAACGCTGCCGTTTGTGGCCGTCACGGTGACGCCATCGGCAATAAGGGCAGTGGCGGTGGCCACGCCGACATTGGCGGCCAGGGCTGCGCCGACGCTCACCGAGCCGTCGTTGGTGGTGGTTTTACCCTGCTGGGTCTTGGTCTGATTAACCTTGGTGGTGGCCTTGGGGGAATTTTTGGCGGCGTTGTCGGTTTCGGCGGTAATCTTACCGTCGGCGGTGGTGGAACTCCCCGAACCACTGGACGCGCCGGTGGCGCTGCCGCCCGAGGCGCCGGCCTTGGCCGTGGCGGACGTGTTGGCCAGCACGGTGGCCGCCAAGCTCACATCACCGGAATCCAGGGTCACGTTGCGGTTGATGCTGGCCTCGGCGGTATCGATGGCCACGGTGGCGGCCATGCTCACGCCCACCGCCGCCTTGCTGCCGGCGGCATCGGCAGTGGTGGCGGTGATGGTATCGCCGCTGTGATCGGCGCTCAGGCTCAGGTCACCATCCATGGAGATGTCACTGCCGCTGCCGATGGTGGCCAGGGTTTCATTGACGGCGATACTGGTGGCAATGGTCGGGCTGACGCTGACATCGCCGCCCGAGCCTGCCGACGCCGTGGTCTTGACACTGTGCTTGCCCGTGGCACTGAGACTGACCGCCCCGGCACTGGTGAGAACGGCCCCGCCTTCCACTTCAGCACGGGCGGTGTTGACCGCCACGTTGACACCGAGTGAACCGCCGACACCGACGCTGGTGCTGGTGGTGCTGGTTGAGGTCGCCGTGGCCTTGGCGGTGGAGAGCACTGTGGCCGCAGTCGTGTTGGTGGCGGTGATGCTCAGGTCGCCATGTTTTGCGTCATGGCCAAGGTTGACGCTGGCGGACCCGTCGAAATAGGCCTCGCTGGTGGTCACCGAGACATTGGCGGCAAAGGCGCCAGCCACACCGACATCGCCGCCGCTGGCACCGGAAATGGCGGTGGCGCCGAACGTGCTGGCGTCGTCGCTATCGCGATCGTCCATAATCGCTTCCAGGCTCAGCCCCTTGGTGCGGGTGTCGGTATTCCCCGAAGCCGGTGTCTCGATGATGGTGCCATCCACCTTGGCCTGATTGGTGACCACAGCGACATTGATGCCCACGGCCACGCCGATACCAATGGATTTGCTGGCACTGGCCCCGGTGGCCCCCTTGACTTTGACCGAGAGGGACTCGCCCTTGGCGATGTTTTCCGTGGTCAAACTGTCGCTATCGGCCAGGGTGATGGTCTTGCCGTCACTGGAGATGGCGGCGATGGTGTAGGCGCCGTTGTTGCTGGTGCTGCCGGCAACGACGATGACATCGCCCACGGCAAAGCCGTCCGCCAGCCAGTTGCCGGTGGCCGAGCGGGTCATCTGGTCGGCGCTGCCGGTGTTGTTGACGAAGTTGATGAACTGCCCATCCACCAGGATCAGGCTACCGCCATCGCCCCGGTTGACCATGGTCATAGTGACGCCGGTGGTGTTGCTTAGCGTGAGGTTGGCCAGGGTCTCGTCGGTGGCCAGGGTCAGGGTCTTGCCGTCGCTGGAAATCCCCTTGATAACATAGCTGTCGTTATTGGCGGTGAGGCCGTCGGCACTGGTAGCGCCGGTGATTTTGATGGTGGCGCCGACGGTGAAGCCGTCATCGATCCAGCTGCCGCTTGAACGGGCGATGGTGTCTCCGGTGAAACTGGTGCTGTCGGCACTGCCGTTATCGGTGAAGGTCAAGGTTGGATAACCGCTCATAGTTCCCGGTTTGATGGCCAGCACCTTGAGCGCCGACCCGGAACCGGTGTGACTGACCAGGCTGTCACTGCTGGCAAGGGTGAGTACCCGGCCATCGAGGGAGATCGACTTGATGGTGAAGGTCTTCTGGTCAAGGGAGGTGTTGCCGGTACCGAGCACGGAGATATGATCGCCGGCCTTGAATCCGGCGGTGGTCCAACTGCCGCTGGTCAGGGTGATGGTGTCGCTGTGGCCTGCGCCGTTATCGCTGAAGACGATATCCGGGCCGCCGCTGGTGGTGGCGGCCGTGGTGTCGGTGGTGCTGGTGACCTTGGTCACCTTGAGCGAGGCGCCGGAGGCGGTTTCGGCTGTCAGACTGTTGGCCGCCGCCAGGGTCAGGGTGAGGCCGTCGGTAGAGATGGCGGTAATCGAATAGGTGCCGTTGTTGCTGGCGGAGCCGGAAACGGTGATGGAGTTGCCCACGGCAAAGCCATCGGTGGCCCAACTGCCCGTGGAACGGGTGATGGTGTCGTTGGGCGTAGCGGTATTGGCGGCGTTGTCGGCAAAGGTAAGGCTGAGGCCGCCGGTGACCAACGGCTGGGTGGCGGCGGTGCTGGAACCACTCACGTTCTTGCCCACGGCGCTGGCATCGGCCTTGGCCGTGGCATCGGTGTCATTGGCCGCGGAAAGGGTGATCTTGCCGTCTTCCACTTGCAGGGTGGTAGTATTGGTAATCTCCGCCACCGAGGTTGAAACGGCGATATTGGCCGCTGCGGCGGCGCCGATGTTGACGCTGGTGCCGCTGCTGGTGGTGGCGGATGGGGTGGTGGTGCTTGGCAGGGTTTTGCCGGTTTTTGCGGTTTTGGTATCGACAAAGGTTTTCTGCTTGCCCACCTGTTCGTCGGCGGTGGTGGAGGAACCGGTTGAGCCCGAGGTGCTAGTGCTGGATGGACTGGTATCGGCCGTGGCCGCACCCTTGGAACTGGCGGTGGCGGTGGTCGAGGAGTCGGACAGGGCATGGGCGTGGATGAGGGTGTCGCCGCTTTTCGAGGTGAGATCACGATCCAGCGAGGCCACCGCCGTGTCGACCTCCACGCCCAGGGCCAGACCGATACCAAAGCCAACCTTGTCGCCGGCGGCATCGGCGTTGGCGCTGGTGGTGGCCGAACCGCTATGATCCGCCTGCAGGGTCAGACCGCCGGCGATGATCAACGCATCGCCCTCGGGTAGAATAGCCTCGGTGGTGTTAACGCTGACATCAAGCGCCACCGCCCCGGCCACGCCGACACTGCCGCCGGCGCCGGCCTCCGAGGTCACGGTCGAGCTGTGTGCTCCGGTGGCCTTGAGGCTGAGCGCGCCGGCATTCTCCAGGCTCGCGGCACCGTCGATAGCGGCTCGTGCGGTATTGACGCCGACATTGACGGCAAAGGCAGCGCCGACACCCACCGAAGAAGAGGTCGAGCTGCCGGTGGTGGCCTTTTGCAGGGTTGATTCCAATCCGGTGGCAAGCACCGTGACATTGCTTTTATTTTCCGCATTCAGGGAGACATCGCCCTCGCTCCCCACCGCTCCGGCATCGAGACTGCCAGTGGCGGTGATCTCCGCCACAGAGCTCAATATCCCCACATTGGCGGCAAAACCACCGGCCACGCCAACATCGCCGGCGCTGGCGCCTGAGGCGGCCTGGGCCTTGAGGCTATGCTGGCTGTCGGCGCTGTCGCGAGCATCCATCACTGCTTCGATGGTTGCCCCCTGGCTGTGAACGGTGCCGGAGAGCAGTGCCTGGTTGACGACGGTGGCGGAGTTGACGGCCACGGCCACCCCGATGCCGATACCGGCAGTTTGGGTCGTGGTGGTGGTCGAGGTGACCTTGCGGGTAATGGCGGTGGTGGCTGCGGCGGTCAAGCCGCTGACATCATCTGTGCTGCCCAGGGTCAGGGTGGTGGCGGTTATGTCGGTGATGGTGAAGGTTTTGGTGGCGGCGCTGGTGGTCACGGTGAGGGTATCGCCATTGGCAAAGCCATCGGTGATCCAGCTGCCCGAAGAACGGGTGATGCTGTCAGTGCCGTTGGTGGTGTGGGTGTAGCCGAGCGCACTGGTGGCGCCGCTATAGGTGATGCTGGTCGGCCGTGCACTGGTGGTGATGGTGGCGGCGGTGACGTTGCTCTCAGCGCTGAGGAAATAGCCATCGGCCAGGGTGAGGACCCGGCCATTGGCGGAGATGGCGGCGATAACGTAGGTGTTGTTGTTTTTCGCCGTGCCGGCGACGGTGATGGACGAACCCACACTGAAGCCGTCGGTCAGCCAGTTGCCGCTGGAACGGGTGATGGTGTCGCCGGTGGTGCCGGTATCGGTAAAGGTGAGGGTGGTGGCGCCATTGAGCTGCCCAAGCGTTTGCGGTTTGACGATCAGGCTGGCGCCACTGGCGGTTTCGCTGCCGAGGCTGCCGTTGGCAACGGTGAGCACCCGGCCATCCAGCGACACGGCGGTAATGGTGAAGGTACCGTTGTTGGCAGCAGTACTGGCGCCACTGATGACGATGGCCGAGCCCACTTTGTAGCCATCGGTGGTCCAATTGCCGCTGGAGCGGGTGATGGTGTCGTCTGCCCCGCCATTGATGGAGAAGACCAGGGTCAGACCACCGGCCAGGCTCGGTGCCGTTGTTCCGGCAGCCACCTGTTTTTTCACCAGCAGCCCCTCGCCGGAGGCGCTGCCGTTGGTGGTGATGGTCGAGGTGGCGGTGGTCAGGGTTATCATGAGACCGTCGGTGGAGATACTCTGGATGACATAGGTGCCGTTGAACCCGGTGGCGCCGCTGACCACGATGGTGTCACCCCCGGCAAAGCCGTCGGTGGTCCAGTTGCCGCTGGAACGGGAGATGGTGTCGCCGGCGGCCACATTGGCAAAGCTCAGGGTAATGCCGCCGGTAACCGTCACCGGGGCGGCGGTGGTCGTTGTGGTGGTGGTCGAGGTGCCCTTGCCCACGGCACTGCCGTCGGCGGTGGCGCCGGCGTCGGTATCGTTGGCCGCAGAGAGGATTAGCGCACCGCTGGTATTCAGGGTGACGCCCTCGGGGATTTTGGCCGTTGCGGTGGAGACCGCCACGTTGACGCCCAAAGCAGCGCCGACGCTGACCCCGCCTTCCGTGGTTTGCGTGGACCCGGAATCAACGTTTGGGATGTTTTTTCCCGCCAGGGCATTCTGATTGCCGGCAAAGGTGGTCTGTTTGTCGATCTGTGATTGGGCGTCGCTGCCGCTGCCCGCGCCGGTGGTGTCCGTACTGTCGGCGCCGTTAACGCCGGCCGTGGCCGAGGCGCTGGAATCGCTTAGGGTATGGGCATGGAGGGTTGCGCCACCGCCGGTGGAGGTGAGGTCGCGATAGAGTACCGCCTCTGAACTGTCGAGTTCAAGATTCAATGCCAATCCCACGGCAAAACCCACCGAGGAACTGTCGGTATCGGCCTTGGCCGTGGTGATGGCCGAACCGCTATGATCGGCTTGCAGGGTCAAATCGCCGGCAATATTCAGGTCCGCGCCGTCGGGCAAGGTAGTTGAGGTGGTGTTGACGCCAGCGTTGAGGGCGATGGCGCCGCTGCCGGAGGTAGCGCCACTGGCCCCGGCTTCGGTGGTGGTGGTGGCGTTGTGCGCTCCGGTGGCGGTGAGGCTCAGGTCATCGGCATGGAGTACGGCGGCGGCACCGTCGATCTTTGCCGTGGTTGTATGCACCCCGACGTTGAGAGCAAAGGAGGCGCCGGCGCCAATACTGCTGGATTTGGTACCGGTGCTGCCTGTCCCACCCGTACCACCGGTTCCGCCACTGGTGGTTGCTTCGCTGGCCGTGGCAAGGATGGTCGAGGCCGTTTTGTCTTCTGCCGCTAGGATGACATCGCCGGAAGAGGTGGCATCACCGGCATCAATGCTGCCCGTGCTCGTCACCAGGGCTTGGCTGGTGGTGACGCCGATGTTGGCGGCCAGGGAGCCGGCCACACCAACGGTCGAAGCACCGGCGCCGGAGACGGCCTTGGCGCCCAGCGAATGTTGATTATCCGTACTGTCGCGCCCGTCCATCACGGCAGAGAGGGTGACACCGTCGGCTATCACCGTTCCGGCAATGGTCGCGGCGTTATAGACCGTGGCCACGTTGACTGCCGCTGCCACTCCGACGCCGATGCCCGGTTTGGCGGCGGCTTGCGTTGCCGTGGCACGGGTGATCGACTTGATGGTGTTGACATCGAGCTTGCTCAGATCGGCCTGGGCGTTGAGGGTGAGGGAGAGCTGGGTCGCCTCGGTGACGGTGTAGGTGGTGACCGTGCCGCTGGTCAAGGTGATGGCGATGGTGTCGCCCACGGCAAAACCGTCATCGATCCAGGAACCGGTATCGCGGGTGATCCAGTCGGCATCGGTAGCGGAAGGGTACAGGACCAAATCACTGGCTGGGGTGCCGCTAAAACTGGCCGTGGCTGCATGGGCGGTGAGGGTGACGCTGCCGCCGCTGGCCAGGGTTTCGTTGGTAAGGAAAAAGCCGTTGGCCAGGGTGATGATGGTGCCGTCGGTGGAGATGCCACGGATGACATAGGTGTTGTTGTTGGCAGTGGAGCCGGTCACGGTGATGGCATCGCCCACGGCAAAACCGTCCTCAATCCAACTGCCGACGGAACGGGTGATGGTGTCACCGGTTTCCCCTTTGTTGGTGAAGGTGAGCGCAGTGGGGCCGTTGATTTGCCCCAGGGTGCGTCGGGTCACGGTGGCGCCGACGGCGGCTGTTTCCGTGGTCAGGGTTTCGCCGCTTTTCAGGGTCAGGGTGGCCCCGTCGGTGGAGAGGGCGCCGATGGTATAGCTGCCGTTGTTGTTGGTGGTACCGCTGACCACGATGGTGTCGCCCACGGCATAGCCTTTGGCTGCCCAACTGGCCCCGGTCAGGGTGATGGTGTCGCTGCCGGCGGTATTGTGTTGGAAGCTCAGGCCCACCCCGGTGCAGGTCAGCGATGTCGCCACGCCGCCCTTAGTCAGGGTGACGGTGCCGGTGGTGAGGGTTTCGGTTTTCAGGGTGGCGGCAGCGGTGAAGATCAGAGTCTTACCATCGCTGGAAACACTGGCCACGGTGGCGGTGACATTGTTGCCGGTGGTGCCGGTGATAGTTAGCACATCGCCGGCCGCATAGTTCCATGTGCCGGTGGTGCGGGTCAGGCTGTCGCGGGTTTTGGTGGCGTTGTCGGTGGCGGTCAGGGAGCCGCTGAGTGAGATGGCTGTGGTGGTGGAGCCCGAGGTTTTAGTCAGGCTCAACGTGGCGGCGTTGGCAATGGTTTTGCTGCTCAGCGTGGCGGCTTCGGTCAGGGTCAGAGTCTTGCCGTCGGCGGAGATGGCGGCAATGGTGTAGCTGCCGTTGATGGTGCTGCTGCCGCTGTCACCGGTAATGGTGAGGGTATCGCCTGCACTGAATCCATCCGTTGTCCAACTGCCGGTGGAGCGGGTGAGGGTGTCGCGGGTATCGGCCTTGGCATTGTCAGTGAAGGTAAGGGCCAGGCCACTGGTCACCGTGGAATCCACGGTGGCGGTGGTCGGTGGAGCCACCGTGGTGTTGCCGGTGCCAACCGCGCTGGCATCGGCAGTGGCCGAGGAGTCAGTATCATTGGCGGCTTTCACCGTGAGGCTACCATCGTTCAAACTCAGGTTCGTGCCCTCGGTGATTTCGGCAATCGACTGGGAAACCGTGGCATTGACGCCAATGGCGCCGGCCACATTGACATTGCCGCTGCTGGTTTTTGCGGTCGGTGTTTCGGGCAGGGTAGTGCCGTTGGTTTCCTTGCGACCGGTGGCCACGTTCATCTGCTCGCTGATCTGGCTGTCGGCGGTCTTGGTCTCACCGGTTGTGGTTGTACTGTCCGCCGTTTCCCCAGCCGAACTGGCGGTGGCCGAGGTGGTGGAATCGACCAGCGACGAGGCCTGGATGACAGCGTCCCCGCTGCCCGTGGAGCTGACATCACGATCCAGGCGGGCCAGCGCATTTTCCACATCCACGGCCAAGGCCAGGCCGAGCCCGAAACCAGCACTCTTGCCGGCGGCGTCGGCCTTGGCCGTGGTGGTTTTTTTGCTGCTATGGGTGGCCTGCATGACCAGGCCTCCGGCCAGCGCCAGGGAAGCGCCATCGGGCAGCAGCGCCTCGGTGTTGTTGACCGCAACCGTCAGAGCCACAGCCGGACTGATGGCGGCATCGCCTCCGGCGCCGGCTTCGGCAGCGGTGGTTTGCTCGTGCGCGCCTTCGGCTGTCAGACTGAGATCGCCCAGGTCACTCAGCGTGGCGCTACCGTCTATTTCGGCGCGACTGCCATTGACGCCAATATTGAGTGCCAGAGATCCGCCCACGCCGAACCCGGCCGTTCCGGACTGACAGCCGGTGGCCACGGCGGTGTTGGCGCTGCGATTGACAGCGGCGAGCGATAGATCGGCTCCATTCAGGTCAAGCACGCCGCCCGTTTTCACCGAGGCATGGGTGGTATTGGTGGCCACATTGAGGGCAAAGGCGCCGGCACCGCCAAAGGAGCCGGAACTGGCCCCGGAAAGGGCGGTGGCGCTGGAGCTGTGCGTGGCGCTATCCGCCATGCCGGCGCTCACCGCAACGCTGTCCGTGCCGATAAAGGTGAGGCTTCCGTCCAGATATGCGGTGTTGGTGGTCACCACCACGTTGCCGGCCGCGGCAATGCCGCCGCCAATGGTTGCCGAGGGTGTGTTGGTGGAACTGGCATCGACCTTGGTGGTGACTGAACTGGCGGATGTGGTAGCGACGACCACGTCGCCACTGGCGTTAATGGTGCTGGCAGACCCCGTCACATGGGCATCGGTGTTTTGCGTCAGTACGGAAATGCCGACCGCTCCGGCTATGGAGAGCGGATTGCTGGTGGTTCCTGTACCGCCAGTTCCGCCGGTGGTTCCGGTGGTGTTGCCGGTACTCATGGCGCTGCTGCCCAACAGGGAACTGAGCAAACCGCCATTGCCATCAGCTCCGCCAGGCGTGGAGACGGCGGTGGTGACCAGGGTATTGCTTGAGTCGGCTAGGACGGTGAGATTATCGGAGGAGGTAATCTGAAAACCTCCCTCCAACGCTGCTTGCGTATCCGTGACCACGATACTGACTGCCACCACCCCGCCAGCCTGGGTCATGCCGCCCACTGTGCCATCGGCCACCGTGGTGATAGTGGTGCTGTTGTCGGCCAGAATATCGATATCACCGCTCGCGGAGAGGGTGGAGGTGCCGGTGACCGTGGCACTGGCCCAGCTGATCACCACCGAAACGCTGCCCGCGGCATCAATGAGTGGCGTGCCGAGGGATTCGGCGCTATTGGTGGCGGCTACCGTCGAACTGGCGGAGAGAACAATGTCGCCATTGAAAGCAGTGATGGAGCTGTTGCTGACCGCCACAGTGGCGCTGGAGTTTTCCACCAGTACCTTGAGCGGGAAGGGGATGGCCAGAGTCTGTTCGTCGATGGTGGAATCGGCAGTTATGCTGACGCTGCTGCCGGAAAGGATAGCGCTGGTAATGGCAATGCTGCTTTGGGCAGGAACGTAGTCAAAGGGCAGCCCAACATCATTGACATAATCGGCGACAATCGCTCCGACCCCGTCGTCGCCGAAGACCGAGGTGACGGCATCTTCCAAAACACCTGCCAGTAAACCGGTACCGTCGGTTGCCGCTGTCAGGGTAATGGCGCCGGTATAACTGTCGTGGGCTGTTGCCGAAATGGTTGCACCGGTGTTGACGGCGATATTTTCCGCCGAGAAATCGATCTGGCCTGCATTGATGATCACTCCGGCATTGACCGTGATCGCGTCATCACCGCCACCGCCGTAAATATGCAACAGTGAGGCAAAGGAGCTGTCGAATCCCTGAAGGACTATAGAATCATCGCCACCGCCAAGGTCAATGGTCAGATCACTGGAGAGGCTGAAGGAGGTCCAGTCGGTGCCCAGGTTCCAACTGTAGTTCATCCAGCCATCGCCCACTGTGGCGTCATCCTTGAGCCACAGTGTGTCGGCAGTATCGGTACCGGTGAGATCAAAAAGCACTTGCTGATAGCCCGGAGCCAATAAAGCGGTGGTGTCCACGGAGCCGCTGCTGCTTTCCAGTGTCCAGTTGCCGTTCTTGGTCGAAGCGCCGGTGTCATCAGTGCTGGCAGCCACGTCCGCGCCGGTCATGTTTGCCAGTGACTGCATCAAGGCGATGCCTCCTTTACCAGCGCCGACGTCGCAGCCGTAAAGAAGGATGTCACCGTCATTGGTCAGGGCGTCGCCCCAGGCAGCGATGTCAACAGCGTGTTGATCGAGACCATTACCGTCAATGGTAGTGGCCCCCAGGCTGAGATGGCCGCTGGAGCCGTGGCTGAGTAGGTGGATGGCCGAAAGCTCACTGCGGCCATTGAGCAGTTCGCTTATCTGGGCCACACCATCGGACTGACTATCCAGGATATGGATTTCGTAGCTGACTCCGGTTTGCTGGGTTTGCAGTCCGGCAATCAGTGATTGCCGATCCGCCAGGGAACCATCGACAATGATCAGCTCAACCCTGGCGGCATCAGTTGCCTCAGCAGCTGTGAACATCGCTATGGGGGTGATGGCTTCGGTGGCCTGTTGCTCGTTATTAGGGCTGCTGTTGACCTCGGCATGCTGGGCAGGTTGCGTCGCCTCGGCTTGGGCGGACGCCTGGGATGCATCAATGTCCAAGTCGGCGGAGAGGAGGATGCGTGGTTCCAGCATCTCAAAGCGCATCTTGCGGCGCACGGGGATCGCTGACTTCTCTTGCTTGCTTGCCTTGATGGTCTTCATCAGTCGTCGCAACATGCCATTCTCCTTCGATCAGTCTTGCGCGCTGGGCCAAGGGGGTTCAGGGGCGATCACATCCACTCAACGATTATTGGAACAACTGGGCCATCTGTTGGATGTCATGGCCGCTTAAGGTGTCGGTGGCTTTCTTGAGCTTAAGGTGGTTGATCAGGTACTCGTATCGGGCCTTGGCATATTCCTGTTTGGTCAGGTAGAGATCGCGTTCGGCATCGAGCACTGCCAAACTGGTGTAGAGACCGGAAAGGAACCCCTCCTGCTTGGCCTCCAGGGCCGATTGGCTGGAGGCCACCGACTGCTTGAGTGCCTCGACCCGGTTGAGCGCACTCTTGACACCCAGAAAGGCGCTACGGGTTTGCCGCTCCACCGCCATGGTCTGGCGGATCATCTCCTGATGGGCGCCGCTGCGCTGGTGTTCGGCCTCGGCTACCTTGGAGTTGACCATGCCGCCCTGATAAATAGGTACCGATAGTCTGAGCATGGCTTTGGTATTGTCAATCTTACTGCCACCGCCATAGAGGGAGCCGTCGGTGTCTTCGCTATTGTAGCTGCCGACCAAGTCGACGGTGGGAAGGTGGGCGGCACGCTGCCGGTCGATTTCCTTGCCGGCGATATCCACGCTGTGTTTAGCGAGCATGATGGCAGGGTTCTGCTTGACAGCGGCCGTGATCCAGGCCTCAGCGTCGACGGGATCGGGATTGTTCAGGATAATGTCGGCGCGCAGGGAATCAAGGCCGTCCACCGGTTCGGCCGTCATCTCGCGCAGGGCTTGCATGGCATCGTCCAGCAGGCTTTCCGCCTCGATGACGCGGGCGTTAACCAGGGCCTTGCGGGCCTTGGCGTCGTGCATGTCGGTGATGGGGATCAATCCCTTCTTGAACTGGGTGTCGGCCAACTCGAAGTGTTGGTCGATGGCACCCTGCTCGGCCTTGGCAAAGTGCAACTGATCCTGGGCGGCCAGGGCCTTCATATACTGTTCCGCCACCCGCAGGACGAGATCCTGCACCGCGATCTGATACTCGGCCTCGGCACGAAGAATCTCCACCTTAGTGGCTTTGTAGGCGACGATGGAATCCCAGTGAAACACCGGCTGCGTCAGGTTGAGGCCGTAATCGCTGCCATCAAAATCGGTGCTGCCGGAGGAAAACACATCGTTGTCAGTACTGCGGATATCCTGAAAGGTGCGGCTCAGTTCGGCGGTGCCGGTCAGCGAGGGTAGCAGGCGGGCCAACGCCTGAGAGCGATGCTCTTCGATGCTCTGTTTTTTGGACAGCGCCGCCTGCAGGGCTGGATCATTCTTCTGCGCCAATTGCAAAACATCGATCAATCCAGTGGCGGATACCGTTTGCGATCCAAACACCATACTGCCCATCAGTGCTAATCCCACCAGTAACCGTTGTTGCCACGTTATATTTTGCCGCCATCGCCCATTATCCATTACCTACCTCCCGCAATATCGATCTTTGTTAGGCCCGCACATGCAACAGATTGTTTTGATGAATCTTGTGAAGCATAACACAAAATAACATAAATTATGAGAAATGCGTTAAAAAACATGTCCCAGCGAAGAATTAATAAGCATTAGTAACTGCTCAGGTGGATAGTCTGTAGGTCGCTTTGCCTTTGCAAAGCTGGATAGTCTGTCAGGTAACAACAGGCGGAACTATGGCCCGAAGGCTTTTACCTAACAGACTAAACACCTACAGACTACTTACCTGAGCAGTTACAAGCATTATACCTAAATCCTGCAATCCTCATTTTGCGACCCAAAATAGAGCTTGGCAACA
>DYPP01000004.1:0-79165 GCA_020719845.1 Treponema denticola
GGGTGGGTTTTTGCAGAACCGGTTTGACGGAGCGTCCTTCGTCGGATAGAATATAATGAATGAAAGGCAACGGACTCTTAATCTGCGTAGTATTGGCGGTCTCGGTTTTCGTAGCCTGTGCGGCGGACCCCGAACCGGCGCCGCCCCCGGCCACAGAGATAGCGCCCGCGCCGGTCGAACCGACCACCCCCGCCGAACCCGTTCCCCCGATCGTCGTCGAAGACCAACCGGCGCCGCCGGCGGAAGAACCCTTTGATCCGGCCTCGATCAGCAAGGAAGTATTCGATACGACCAAAACCGAGGTGCAGGCCTTGATCGCAGAGCTGAACACCATCATCAGGGCCCAGAACTTCGACGCCTGGTCGGATTATCTGGGGGACGACTATTTTGCCGCCCTGAGCGACCCGGAATTCCTGGCGCGCACGTCCGAATCCGCCCGCCTGAAAACCCAAAAAATTGTCCTGCAGGATCTGAAGGGCTATTTTATGCACGTGGTCGTTCCCTCCCGGGCCAACGATCGGGTGGATGACATCGAATTTATCGGGCAGAAACGGGTCAAGGCCTTTACCGTTACCCCGAAGTCACAGCGTTTGCGTCTTTATGACCTTGAAAGAACGGAACAGGGTTGGAAAATAGTGAATTGAGGCTGTCTGATAACTCGGTCAGTTATCAGACAGTCTCAGTATTTTCTCGGATTTTGGCGGAATTAAACGGTTTACGTTGCAAAAACCAGGTAAAACCGCCAAAATCCTGCGAAAATACAACATTAAGGTAGCTATCCCGCAACTCCCTGAGTTACGGGATAGCCTCAATTAATGGCCTTGGGCAAAAGCCCAGGCCCAGGAGGAAAGGATGAGCATCGTTAAACGGATTGTTACCGTGGCTGTCGGCCTTATCGCGGCGGCTTCCGTCGCGTCGGCGCAGACAGCGGGATCCGGCGGTTCCGGCAAGGAACTGTCGGTGGAAGAATCCTACTTGCAGGAATCGGTGGAACTAATGGTTATCCGGGAGCAGACCCAGGCCGCAAGCCGGGATATGAAACTGGTAGCCCTTGAGTATATCGGCGACGCCATCGGCGGCGGGCGGGCGGGTCCGGAAATCGCCAAGGCCCTGCAATACCTGGTGCAGGAAGGCGTGGTCATCCAGGCTCGGGAAGGCGGCATCGGCCGGCTGACCAACAACTATCCCGACGTGCGCGCCAAGGCGGCGGCGTATCTGGGAGACTTGGGTACGGAAGAAGCAAAGGATGCGCTGATCAAGGTGGTCCTTTCCGAACCCGAGCCCATGGTGCTGACGGAAGCGGTCAAATCGCTGGGCAAAATCGGCCTCAACGAAAACGACGAGGCGGTTACGGCTATTTCCTGGATCGTCACCCGCTTCGACATCCTTAATCCCGACAACCTGCTGGCCCTTTCCGCCCTGGACGCGTACCAGAAGATCGCGGAGAAGAACGGCGGCATCAAGGATCCTTCCGCCGTACGGACCATCATCCGCATCGCCGAGGGAAACTACATCCGACCGGTGCAAGCCCAAGCCCGGGAAGTTTTGAGCAACCTGCGCAAGTATTCGGCCCAGAGCAATCAGAAGAAATAGGCCGATCAGGGCCCCCGCGGGGGCCCTTTTATTCGCCCTTGTATACTATACGTCCGTATAGTATAATAGAGTCATGTCGCGAATTTTGGTGGGGACTTCCGGTTACGGGTATCACGAGTGGGTGGGTCCGGTATATCCCGAAGGGACCAGGCCCGAAGATTATCTGTCCGTGTACGCCCGGCTCTTTCCGACGGTGGAGCTGAATTTTTCTTACTACAAGATGCCCGACGCCGATCAACTGGCCCGCATCGCCGACCAGGCGGGACAGAGCTTGCTTTTTTCCGTCAAGGCCAACGACAGCCTGACCCATCGCGTCGATCCTGCTTCCTGGAAGGATTCCCTGCGGCTGTTCCGCGCCGCGCTGGCGCCCCTGCTGGACCGGGAGCGGCTGGCCGCGGTGCTGCTCCAGTTCCCCTACTCGTTCCACTACGACCCGGACCGGCGACGCTACCTGGACGCCCTGCTGAAAGCAATGGCCCCCCTGCCCCTGGCGGTGGAGTTCCGAAATAACGAATGGTACAACAACCGGGTCATCGATTCGTTCCGGGACCGGCGGGTGGCCCTGGCGGCGCTGGACCTGCCGGCCCTCAAGGGCCTGCCGCCGCTGGTGGACGTGGTTACGGCGCCCTTCGCCTACCTGCGCCTTCACGGCCGCAACGGGGAGGCCTGGTGGGGCTCGGATTCGGCTTCCCGTTATGATTACCTGTATTCGGACGCCGAACTGGCAACTTTTGTCGAACGAATCAAGGCCCTGGCCGCCCGGGCGGAACGGGTATTCGTCTATTTCAACAACCATCGCCGCGGCCAGGCGGTCCGCAACGGGTTGAGCCTGGCGGACCGCCTGCGGCGGGACGGACTTTTGCCGTGAAGTACCCGCCGGCCGCCGTCGTGCACCTGAACGTTACCGGGTTTCCCGGGGCCGTATGCATCGCCCGGGACCGGAGCCTGGCGGATACGGTCTTTGTGGTCGGCGGCGGCGGTTCGCGGGCGTTGGTCAGGGACGTATCGCCCCGGGCGCGGCAGGAAGGGCTGGAGCCGGGCATGAACCTGGGTGCGGCGCTGCGGCGGGTGCGGAACCTGACGGTCATTCCGCCGGATCCGGCTTCCTGGGCGGCGGCCGGCGAAGCCATGGAAAAAATCGCCCGCCGCTACGCCCCGGTGGTGGAAAACGATTCCGGCGGACATCTGTACCTGGACCTGGCCGGGACCACCCTGCTTTTCGGTCCGCCGGAAGATTGCGCCGCCCGCATCCGGGGCGAAATAGCCGCTGCCCTGAATATCGATCCGACGGTCGCGGTGGCCGGCAACAAGCTGACCGCCAAGGTGGCTACCCGCACGCTGCGGCCTGCGGGCTTTGCCCTGGTCCGCCGGGGGGACGAAGCGGCCTTTCTGGCCCCCCAGGATCTGCGTCTGCTTCCCGGCATCGGCCCTGCCCTGGCCCGGCTGCTGGCCGGAGCGGGCATCCGGGATATCGGCTCCCTGGCGGCGCTGGACGACGACGAAGCCCGGATCCTGCTGGGCCGTCGCGGCGGCGAACTGCTGAACGCCGCCCGGGGGATCGACGAGGAACCGGTGCAGGGCGGATCCCCGGCGGAACGCGGCGTGCGGCGCCGGCTGACCTTCAACGCCGACGTCCTGGACGCCCAGGTGCTGCGGGGCGCGCTGATGGCGCTGACCGAAGACGCGGGCATGGAACTCCGGCGGCGGCGTTTCGGCGCCCGCCGCCTGGACCTGGCCATCGGCTATGCCGATGGAGGATACCGCCGCGCCGGAGAAGGGCTGCGCCGGGCGGCCGCCCTGGACGGAGAACTGTTCGCCCCGGCGGAACGTTGCCTGATCCGGGCGGCGGATCGCCGGCTGCGGGTGCAAAGCCTGGATCTGGCGCTGGGAGAACTGACTCCGGATCCCCGGGAACAGGACCTTTTCGACGTGGAAAAAATCGGCAAACAGGCAGAATTGCAGAGCGGCCTGGACGACCTGCGCCGCCGCTTCGGTTCCGCCGCCCCGCTGCGGGGAACGGCCCTGCTGGCCCGGAATTTCCGTGCGTAGCCGGTTGGGACTGCGGTCGGCCTACTCTTTTCTGTACGGAACCAGCCTGCCCGCCGCGATTGCCGCCCGGGCGCGGGAATACGGGGCGACGGGCCTGGCCATTACCGACCGCAACGGTCTCTACGGCCTGCACGCGGTGCTGGAAGCGACCAGGGAAGCGGGATTGCGTCCGCTGGCGGGCGCGGAACTGGTGGGGACGGCGGGCTCCGTCTTTGCCTTCGTCCTGGACCGCCGGGGATTTTCCCGTCTCTGCAAAATACTGTCCGATCTGCGGCGCGGCGCCGGACAGAAAGATCGGGCGCCGTCGGCGCCCTTCCCGTCCGCCGCCCTGCTGGCCCTGCTTCGGGAAGATGCCCGGGGGCTGGCGTTGGCCGGCCATGATCCGGATCTGCTGCAGGCCCTGGCGGGACGCGTACCCCGACTCTACGCCGCGCTCACGCCGCGCACGCTCCGGGCGCTTCCCGCCGCCCGCACGCTGGGCTTGCCCCTGATCGCGCTGGACGACGCGACCTTTCTGGATTCCCCGGACCGCGCCGCCCACGCGGTGCTGCGGGCCATCGCCCTGGGCAAAACCGTCGGCACCCTGGCAGCCGCGGATACCGCCGACCCGGAGGACTTGTTTTTGCCCTCCGCGGCGGTGGAGCGCCGTTTGGCGTCCTGGCCGGAAGCCATCCGGGCGGCGGATGACCTGGTGGCGGAAAACCGTTTTGACCGCGTCTTCGACGGCTACGTTTTTCCGGAATATACGGGCCGGGGAGCGCAAAATCCCGCCCGGACCGACCCGGCGGAACTGCTGCGCCGACGGGTATACGCCGGCGCGGAACGGCGCTACGGCGAGCTCTCGGACGCCATCCTGGGCCGTATCGAATATGAACTGGACATCATCGAGCGGAAAGGCTTTTCCTCCTATTTCCTGTTGATGGACGATATCGTCGCCATGGCCGCCCGGACCTGCGGGCGCGGCTCCGGAGCCGCTTCGATCGTTTCCTACGCCCTGTCCATCACCAACGTAGACCCCATCGCGCACAAACTCTATTTTGAACGTTTTCTCAATCTGGCCCGGCCGGACCCGCCGGATATCGACGTGGATTTTCCCTGGGACGAGCGGGACGCCCTGATCAAGGCCGTCATCGACCGTTTCGGGGAAGATTACTGCGCCCGGGTGGCCAACCACAACTTTTTCCGCTTCCGCTCCGCCCTGCGGGAGACGGCCAAAGCCTACGGTTTTTCCGAGGGGGAGGTGTCCCGGCTTGAACGACGACTCATCGAACAGGAAGACCGCACCGCCGGCGCCGAACCGGTATGGACCGAGATCTTGGATCTGGCCCGGCGCCTTGAGGGGCTGCCCCGGGGGCTTTCCATGCACTGCGGCGGCTTGGTCGTCTGCCCCGCACCGGTTTCCCGCTACGCCCCGACAGAACGTTCCGCAGAAGGGTACCCCCTGCTGGCTTGGGAAAAAGACGGCACCGAAGCCGCGGGACTGGTAAAACTGGATCTGCTCGGCAACCGTTCCCTGGCGGTCATCCGGGACGCCCTGGCCAACCTGTCCGAAACGGGTATCGCGCTGGATTTTGATCGCGTCAATCCGGTGGAAGACGCGGCCACCGTCCAGGCGCTGGCCGCGGGAGATTCCCTGGGCGTGTTCTACATCGAATCGCCGGCCATGCGGCAGCTGCAGAAAAAAACCGGCCGCGGCGACTTCGACCATATCGTCATCCACAGCTCCATCATCCGCCCGGCGGCCAACCGTTTTATCGCCGAGTACGTCCGGCGGCTCAAGGGCGGATCCTGGCGACCCCTGCACCCGCGCCTGGAAACCATTCTGGCCGAAACCTACGGGATCCTCTGCTATCAGGAAGACGTATCCAAAACCGCCGTCGCCCTGGCGGGTTTTGACGAAGTAGAAGCCGACGCCCTGCGCAAGATTATCGCCAAGAAGGCCGGCGGCGAACGTTTGGCGGCTTTCAAGCAGCGCTTCTTCACCGGTTGCCGGACCAACGGCGTGGCGGAAGAAACCATCGACGCCGTCTGGGCCATGATGCTGTCTTTTGACGGCTATTCCTTCAACAAGCCCCATTCAGCCTCGTACGCCATGGTTTCTTTCCAGTCCGCGTACCTCCGGGTACACTACCCGGCGCCGTTCATGGCCGCGGTGCTTTCCAATCAGGGCGGCTATTACCGGCCCCAGGCCTACATCAGCGAGGCGCGGCGCATGGGCCTGGCCATCGTCGGCCCGGACATCAACCGCAGCCGCTACCGCTACTACGGCATCCCCGCCGACGCCGGCACGCCGGGGACGGTGGTGGTGGGCTTGATGGCCATCGCCGACCTTTCCCGCCCCGGCGCGGAAGCCCTGCCGGCGGAACGGGACCGGCATGGCGCCTATACTTCGCTTCAGGATGTATCCGCAAGAATACATCTTTCCCGGAAAGATATCCTTGCCCTGGCCAAATCGGGAGTCTTTGACGGTCTGGAACCCGGGCTTTCCCGTCCACGGCAGGTACGGACGCTGCTGCGCGCCGCCGCCGAGCGTTCCGGCACAAAGCTGCTGGCCTTCGGTAGCCCGGCGGACCGAAAAATCCTGGCCGCCGAACCCGACCCGGTCGGGTACGCCCCGGCTTCGGCGGAAATGCTCAAGGACGAATTCGAAAGCCTCGGGTTTTTACGCCATCACCATCCGCTGATATTCTGGAGCCGCCGGCTGGCGAAGGCGCCAAGAATCAACGCGGCGGCGCTGGACGCCTGGGTCGGCCGCCGGGTGGCGCTGGTCGGCTGGCCGATCACCCGCAAGGAGGTGTGGACCAAAGACGGCATGACCATGAACTTCATGAGTTTTGAAGATGAGACCGCCTTGTACGAAACCGTCATGTTCCCCGAAATCTACGCCCGATACCGTCATCTGCTGTTCGACCAGGTGCCGTTCCACATCATCGGCAAGGTCCAAAACGATCAGGGCGCGCTCTGCGTCGAGGTAGCCGGCTTGCGCCGGTTGGAAGAGCCGCATACCGGCGTATTTCAGGTTTTTGCCTAAGATGCTGGGGATGGAAGCCGCTATTTATTTGACAGACCAACGTGGAGATGATATACTGCTTTTCGTTCTTGTATATGAACGAGGTTCCTATTTGGGAACGAGAATAAGTTACCGCCGGGTGGGTATGGTCAATACGGTGCTGAAGGCAATCCGAATTCTGGACTTATTGGCCGCCGAGCCCAACCAGGGTATTTCGGATATCGCCCGCAGTCTCGGATTGCCGAAGAGCAGCGTCTTCGGCATTCTGGAAACCCTGTCCGTCATGGGCGTTTTGGAACGGTCCGGGGAAAACGGCAAATTCCATCTGGGCACCAAGCTGATCGAATGGGGCAACCGCGCCCAGATCGACCTGGATCTTTGCCGCATCGCCCGGCCCTTCCTGCAGGGGCTCAACGCCCAATTTGACGAGACCGTACACCTGACCATCCTGGACAAGGACGAAGTGCTGTACCTGGACTGCGTCGAGTCCCGCCAGCGGCTGCGGACCTATTCGGTCATCGGCGTCCGGGCGCCGCTCTACTGCACTTCCGTGGGCAAGGCCATTTTGGCGTATCAGGATGATGATGAAATCCGGCGCATCGCCCGGGAAAAAGGCCTGGAGGCGTTTACGGAGCGTACGATTGCCGATGAGGATCAGCTTTTTAAGGAAGTGCGCCGGGTACGGTCCGCAGGCTACGCGGTGGATGACATGGAGCACGAAGATCATCTGCGCTGCGTCGGCGCGCCCATCAGGAACGCCCGGGGCGAGGTCTTTGCGTCCTTGAGCCTTTCGGGGCCGGCGGAACGGAATACCCACGAGCGCATCGCGCTGATGGCGCCCTCCGTCGTCCGCGCGGGCCTGGAGATTTCCAGGCGCTTGGGCTATCGGCCCTGACGCGCCGGAATCCGGAAGCGTATGTTCCGCGAGCAGCCGTCTCGCGTGGATATAGATCAATAACTTTGAGGAGGCTCCCATGATGAAGAAAATCGCGTCCGTCGCCTTTGCCGCGGCGATCGCCCTCGCGCTGGCCGGTACCTTTGGTTCATGCAAACCAGCCGAAGAAACCGGCCCCGTAAAGCTCACCTTTTCGTCGGTCAGCGTTCCCGAAGACGCTCATACCAAAGCCATGACCGTTTTCAAGGAGGAAGTTGAAAAACTCTCCAAAGGAAAGATTACGGTGGACGTCTACCACTCGGGCCAGCTCTTCAACCAGACTGCGGAGCAGGACGCCATCCGCCAGGGCACGGTGGACATGGTCTACACTTCCGCCCAGTGGAACGCCCAGTTCATCCCGAAACTCGGCATGTTCGGCGCCGCTTTCACCTTCCAGAGCTATGACCAGATGACCAAAACCTTCAACGGCGCCATCGGCCAGAAGCTCTTCGACGAGATCGCCGCGAGCCAGGGCATCCGGCCGTTGACCGCCTACTACCTGGGAACCCGGCAGCTCAACCTGACCGCCAAGGTGGGCGAAGTCACCAAACCCGGACAGATGCAGGGCGTCAAGCTCCGCGTACCGAACAGCCCGACCTGGATCGCCATGGGCAAGGCGCTCGGCGCCAATCCGACCCCGATGGCTTTCGGCGAAGTCTACATGGGACTCAAGACCGGCGTCGTGGACGGCCAGGACAATCCCCTGCCGACGGACAAGAACGCCAAGTTCTACGAAGTCACCAAGTACATCGTCCTGACCAACCACGTGGTCGATTCCACCTGGCCGACGATCAACGAAAAGAAGTGGCAGAGCCTGTCCAGGCAACAGCAGGAATGGGTGCTGGCCGCCGCCGCCAAGGCGCGGGAATTCTGCGACAAGACGGTGCTCGAAAACGAAGCCAACCTGGTCCAGTTCTTCAAGGACCAGGGCCTTACGGTCGTCGAGAACCCCGACCGCGCCGCCTTCGCCGCGTACGCCAGGAATTCCTACCTGACCGAAAGCAAGGATCTTACCAAGGACTGGGATTTGGCCCTGTACGACGAAGTCCAGAAGATCAAATGATTCCAGGGCGGTCCGCTTTGCGCGTACCGCCATTCATTTTTGCCGAACCGGTTTAGCCCGGTTCGGCGATCAATGTTCTCCAGGCAGGGCTCCGATGAAGTTTCCCCCCATAATCGTAAAAACAGGTCGCTTCCTGGTGGACGCCATCGAGGTGTACGTCCCGGTCGTCACGTTCTCCGTATTGTTCCTTTCTTTCATCACCCAGATCATCGCCCGCTATTTCTTCAAGCCCCTGCTGTGGCCGGAGGAACTCAGCCTGATGTGCTTCGTGTGGACCGCGCTTCTCGGCGGGCTCTACGCCAAACGGGACAACTCGCACGTCGCCTTTTCGATGCTCTACGACGCGGTCAGTCCCCGCCATCAGGCGCTGATGCGCGTCGCCGGGGACGCGCTGATGCTGTTCGCTTTTATTTTAGCTTTTAAGCCGTCCTGGGAGTACGTTTCGTTCATGGCCTACAAAAAATCCGACGTGCTCCTGATTCCCATGAACATCGTCTTTTTTCCCTACATGATTTTTCTGGCGGACATGATCGTGCGGGTTCTGCTGGACCTGATCGCGGATCTCAAGACCTACGTCAAGGGAGGCGCGGCATGAGCCTGGCGCTTACCGTTTTCTTTGTTTCCTTCGTGATCGTCTTCCTCATCCGCATCCCCATCGGCATCGGCATGATGATGTCCTCCATTTTTTACTTTGCTTTGGCCACCCGGCCCGGTTCGACCATCGGCATGGTGGCTACCCAATTTCTGACCAACATGAACACCAGTTTCATTTTGATCGCCGTGCCGTTGTTCGTATTCATGGCGGAAATCATGAATTCCGGCAAGGTCACCAGCATGATCTTTTCCTTTGCCAACGCGCTGGTGGGCAAAAAGAAGGGCGCCCTGGGCCACGTCAACGTCGTGGCGTCGATCATCTTTTCCGGCATGACCGGTTCGGCCCTCGCCGACGCGTCCGGACTGGGCAGCATGGAAATCAAGGCGATGCGCGAACAGGGCTATGACGACGGCTATTCCTGCGCCATCACCGCGGCTTCCGCCGTCATCGGTCCGATCATACCCCCGTCCATACCGATGATCTTCTACGCCATGCTCTCCGGCGCTTCCATCGGCGCCCTCTTCCTGGGCGGCATCATCCCGGGCTTGATCATCGGCCTGGCGCTGATGGGATACACGGCGATCATCGCCAAAAAGAGGAATTATCCGGAGGGCGTATCCCTGCCCGCCAAGGAATTCATCGCCCTGACGCTGCGTTCGATACCCGCCCTCTTTTCGGTGGCGGTATTGCTGGGGGGCATCTATTCCGGCGTGGTCACGCCCACCGAAGCCGGCGCCCTGGCCGCAGCCTACGCGCTCCTGGTGTCCTTGTTTTTCTACCAGGCCTTTAGTTTGAAAGATCTCAAACAGGTGCTGCTGAACACCGTAAAAGCCGTCGGAACCCTGTCCCTTTTGGTCGGCTGCGCCTACGCCTTTTCCTACATCGTCACCATTGAACAGATACCGAGCACCGTGGCCAAGCTGCTTCTCGGGATTACGGACAACAAGTACGTCATGCTGCTGGTGATCAACCTGATGTTCCTGACCCTGGGCATGTTCATCGATACGATGGCCATCACCCTGGTCTTCATTCCCATCGTGCTGCCGCTGATCAACGCCCTGGGCATCGACCTGGTGCACTTCGGCGTGGTCATCGTCATCAACATGATGGTCGGACTGACGACGCCGCCTTTCGGCATGCTCCTGTTCATTACTTCCGGCATCTCCAAGACGCCGCTGAAAAACATCATCCGGGAGATCGTCCCGATGATTTACATCACCGTCGCCGTCCTCTTCCTGTTGACCTACGTGCCGCAACTGGTGACGTTCATTCCCCGCCTGGCGGGTTTCTAAGGAGCCTAAGTATGAAAACCATAGCCGCCGGCGTCTGGCCGACGATGATCACCCCCTTCAACGGGGATGGGTCCATTGATTACGCAACGCTGGAAAAACTGATCGACTGGTACGTGGACCGGGGCGTCACCGGACTTTTTGCGGTCTGCCAGTCCAGCGAAATGTTCCATCTGAGCCTGAAAGAGCGCTTGGACCTGGCCCGGGCCTGCGTGCGCCTGGCCGCCGGCCGGGTCGGGGTCATCGCTTCGGGACACGTGGCCGACGATCCCCGGGATCAGATAGCAGAAGCCAAAATGATGGCCGATGCGGGGGTGGACGCGGTGGTGCTGCTGACCAACCGGTTTGCCCGGCGCACCGAGGGCGACGAGGTCTTCAAAAAAAACCTGGACCATTTTTTGAAGGCCGTCTCCGACGACACGCTCTTGGGCTTCTACGAATGCCCGGCGCCGTACAAACGCCTTTTGTCTCCCGAATTGATGCGCTACGCCGTGGCTTCCGGACGCTTCGGCTTTCTCAAGGACACCAGCTGCCGGATCGGCGACATCCAGGCCAAGCTGGCCATCGCCAAGGGTTCCCATTTCAAGCTATTCAACGCCAACGCGGCGACGCTGCTGGAATCCCTCGCCGCCGGCGCCGCGGGGTATTCGGGCATCATGACCAACTTCCACGCGGATCTGTATTCCTGGCTGTGCGCCAACTGGGCGGAGGATGAAGTCCGGGCCCGGGAACTGCAGGATTATCTGGGGTTGGCGTCGGTGATCGAATACCAGCTGTATCCGGTCAACGCCATGTACGCCCTGCAGCTGGAGGGACTCCCCTTCCAGCTGGTCAGCCGCCGCGCCGACCCGGCGCTGTTCACCGAGTCCATGCGCAAAGAAGTAGAGCAGATGATGAGGCTTTCCCGCCTCTTCTCCGCCCGCTATTCCAAATCCCGCTGATCTTCTATAATGGAGCCTCCGGAACACCCGTTCCGGCGGTTCCAATGGTCATAACCGAATATTCGTTCTTCCAAGGATTTTCATGTCAAACAACGATTTTGCTTCCCTCGGCCTGATGCCGGACAGCCTGCGTGCCCTGGAGCACGAAGGCTACGTTCAGCCGACGCCCATCCAGGTTCAAGCCATACCCATCGCCCTACGGGGTCAGGACCTCTTGGCCTGCGCCCAAACCGGCACCGGCAAGACTGCGGCCTTTGCCCTGCCCATGATCCAGCTTCTGGTTTCCCATCCCGGTCAACGGCGACCCCGGCGGGCGCGCTCCCTGGTGGTCGCGCCCACCCGGGAGCTGGCGGCGCAGATCGACGCCAGCTTTGCCGCTTATGGCCGCCACGCAGACCTGCATCGGGCTTGCGTGTACGGCGGGGTCGGCAAACTGCCCCAGATCAAGGCCATGTCCAAGGGTGTGGACGTCCTGGTCGCCACGCCGGGGCGGCTGCTCGACCTGATCGGCGAGGCGTACATCGACCTGTCCGGCGTGGAGATCGCCGTTTTTGACGAAGCCGACCGCATGCTGGACATGGGCTTTATCCGGGACGTACGGAAAATCGTCGCCCTGTTGCCCAAACAGCGGCAGACGCTGCTTTTTTCGGCCACGATGCCCACGGAAATAGAAGAATTAGCCCGGGGCTTGCTGACCAACCCGGCCCGGGTCGCCGTCGACCCCGAGCAGCCGACGGTGGAAAAAATAAAGCAAGTGCTCTACCACGTGGAAAAAGGCGATAAAAAGGACCTGCTGACCAAACTGATCGCCGAATTGGGCGTGGAGCGGGCCATCGTTTTTTCCCGCACCAAACACGGCGCCGACCGCATCGCCAAGGGCTTGCACCTGGCGGGCATCGGCGCCGGGGTCATCCACGCCAACAAGGGGCAAGGCAACCGCACCAAGACCATGGAAGCCTTCCGTTCCGGAGAGACGCGCATCCTGGTGGCCACGGACATCGCCGCCCGGGGCATCGACGTGGATGATATTACCCACATTTTCAACTTCGACCTGCCCACGGAGCCGGAAACCTACGTGCACCGCATCGGCCGCACCGCCCGGGCCGGCGCCGAAGGTGTGGCTATCTCCTTCTGCGACACGGAAGAACAAAAGCAGCTCCGCCAGATAGAGCGGCTCTTGAAAAAGAACATCCCCACCGCGGGACAACCCAGACCGAATCCCTCCGCCGGCCCGCGGCATCCCGCCAAGCCCGCCGTCGCCGGGCGGTCCCCGACTCCCGGGGAACGAATGTCCAAACCCGCTTCCGCCGCCAAGGGTGCCGCGGGGACGCCCTTCCGCTATTTCCGGGGTATGGGCCGGGGCAAAAAGTAGCCTGGTCGTCCCTTGTCGCCCGGGTTACTAAAACACGTTTTAGTAACCCGGTCCCGAATTCTCGATCCAAACCTGTCGTCGCCCGCTTTGTCCGGGTGATCGTGTCGTTTTCCCGATGAGCCCGGCGCGCCGATGCGCCGGACAAGGCCCCCTCCGCGCCCGAGTAAGTACTCTTATGGCTAAAACCGGTAAATAGGGATTACATTAACTTGACAATCAGCCAAGTGGTGATAAAAAAACTAAATATTTTCAGGAATTTTTTATGAAGAGAGCATTAGCAGCCGTTCTTGTGCTTGCCGTACTCGGCGGGTCCCTTTTTGCTGCCGGAGGCAAGGAATCCGCTCCGGCCAAAAAGGACAAGTTCGAAATCGTCATGGTCGTTAAACTGGAAGGCGTAGCCTGGTTCGACAACATGCGCCTGGGCATCGAACGCTTTGCCGCCGAGCATCCGGACGTCAACGCCTACCAGGTCGGCGCGGACACTGCGGACCCCGCGGCCCAGGTAGCGCTGATCAATGACCTGATCGCCAAAGGCGTGGACGCCATTCTGGTCGTCCCGAACGATCCCGCTTCCCTGGTGCCGGTGTTCAAGAAGGCCAATGATGCCGGCATCCTGACCCTGACCCACGAAGCTTCCACCCAGAGCCAGATCAGCTTCGACATCGAAGCCTTCGACAACACCGACTATGGACGGCACATGATGGACATCATGGCCGCCTGGATGGGCAACCAGGGCAAGTGGCAGCCTTTCGTCGGCCACCTGACCTCGGTTACCCACAACCAGTGGGTGGACGGCGAAGTAGCCCAGGCCAAAGCCAAGTACCCCAACCTGGTCATGGCCACCCAGCGGGTGGAAGAGCAGGAAAACCAGCAGATCGCTTATGAGAAATCCCTGGAACTGCTCAAGACCTATCCGGACCTGAAAGCCCTGATGGGCAGCGCCATGAGCACCGTCCCCGGCGCCGCTAAGGCGATCGAGGAAAAAGGCCTGATCGGCAAGGTAGCCGCCTTCGGAACCTGTCTGCCTTCCGTGGCCGGCGACTACCTGCAGAGCGGCGCCGCCAAGTCCATCCACTTCTGGGTCCCCGCAGACGCCGGCTACGTCACCGCCAACGTGGCGTACAAGCTGCTGAAAGGCGAGACCATCTCCGACGGCACCAATCTCGGCGCGCCGGGATACGAAAAGATCACCATCAAGAAGAATGATGCCGGCGTCCCCGTCATCTACGGACAAGCCTGGGTCGACGTGAACAAAGAAAACCTGGGCACCTGGAAGAACGCCGACGGCAGCTACAAGCTGTAATCGGTTCCCGACAGGGGGAAGCAATTCCCCCTGTTTTTTATTTTTTAAATTTCTGGCAACAGGGGACAAGATGGCCGAATCATTCCTGCAAGCTAAAAACATCTGCAAGACGTTCGAAGGCGTCAAGGCCCTGGACAACGTCGGCTTGTCCTTGGAGAAGGGTAAGATTCATTGCCTGGTCGGGGAAAACGGATCGGGCAAATCCACGCTGATCAAAATCATCGGCGGGGTGCACCGCCCTGATTCGGGGTCGATCGTCATCGACGGCGATGAATACCGGCACCTGCAGACCATCGATGCCATCCGGGCGGGAATCCAGATCATCTATCAGGATCTATCGCTTTTTCCCAACCTGACGGTGGCCGAGAACATCGCCGTCAACCAGATGCTGGAATCCGACAGCCAGGTGGTCAACTGGGCTCGGGTGCAGGCTGAAGCCCGCAAGGCGCTGGCGGAGATCGGCGAAGAGATCGAGCTGTCCGAGCGGGTTGAAAACCTATCCATCGCCCGCAAACAGATCGTGGCGATTTCCCGGGCGCTGACCCAAAACGCCAAGCTGATCATCATGGACGAAGCAACTTCGGCCATCACCAAGGATGAGGTGGATCATCTTTTTTCGGTTATCGACCGACTGCAGAAAAAAGGAATCTCCATACTTTTCGTCAGCCACAAGCTGAGCGAAGTATTTGAAATAGCCGACATGGTCACCATCATCCGGGACGGCAAAAAAGTCGGCGACTATCCCGCGGAAGAACTGGACAACGAACGCCTGGTATTTCTGATGACGGGCAAAAAATTCGATTATCCGCCGTATCGCTACCAGACGGAAAAGCATAGCCCCGATGACCTGCTGGCGGTAGAAAACCTGTCCAAGCACAAGCAGTTTTCGGACATCAGCTTTTCCCTCCGCCGGGGCGAAATCCTGGGCATTACCGGACTGATCGGGTCCGGAAGGACCGAGGTGGCGCTGTCGCTCTTCGGACTGAACCGGCCGGACAGCGGACGCATCCTGCTGGATGGGGCGACGGTCAGCATTCGTTCCCCCCGGGACGCCATCCGGCAGGGCATCGCCTACCTGCCCGAAGACCGCCTGACCCAGGGACTTTTTGAAGAACAGTCCATCGGCAAGAACATCATCGTCACCATCCTGGCGGAGCTGCTGGGCAAACTGCGCTTTCTTTCTCCGGTCAAACAGCGCGACGCCGGCATGAAATGGGTACAGAACCTGAAGATTCGCACCCCCACCGCGGAGGCGCCGGCCAACAGCCTGTCCGGAGGCAACCAGCAACGCGTCGTGCTGGCCAAATGGCTGGCCATCAAACCCAAGGTGTTCATCCTGGACGGCCCCACCATCGGAATCGACATCGGGTCCAAACACAATATCCACGAGATCATCCGGGGGCTGGCTGAAGAAGGCATGGCCATCATCATGATCTCCGACGAAATCCAGGAAATTCTGGACAACTGCAATCGTGTTCTGATCATGTCCAAGGGCAAGCTGGTCAAGGAAATAGAAGACGCCGGAAAGATCAGCCCGGATGAAGTTTTCGCCATCATCAGCAACGGATCCGCAAACGAGGTAGCCCCATGAAGCTGCAACTGTTGAAGCACAACGAAACCTACCTTTTTTTGGTGGTCCTGTTCTTTTCCCTGGTCATCACCGCGATCAATCCGGTGTTCATCGGCCTGGAAAACATTTTTGACCTGCTGCGCAGCAGTTCGGGCACGGCCATTCTGGCCATCGGCGTCTTTCTGGTCCTGCTTTCCGGGGGCATCGACGTATCGTCCACGGCCATCGCCATCAGCGCCCAGTACATCTCGGTCAACCTAGTCATCAACCTGGGGGTGGATAACCTGTTCCTGGCCTTCCTGATCGCCATCGCGGTGGGCGTTTCCCTGGGAGCGGTCAACGCGCTGTTCATTTCGGTGTTCAAAATCCCGGCGCTGATCACCACCCTGGGCACCAGCAGCCTTTTCCACGGGGCCTTGCTGGAATTTTTCGGGACCAAGTCCATCAACACCGGCGGCTTGCCGGAATGCTTCAAATCATTCGCCAAGATCAACGTCATTACCCTGACCCGGACCGACGGCACCGAATACGGACTGTCCATCTTTTTTGCCATCCTGGTCTTCATGATCCTGCTGACCTGGTTTCTGCTGAAGTTCACCATGATCGGCCGGGGCATCTACGCCCTGGGGGGCAATCCGGAAGCCGCCAAGCGAGCGGGCTTCAACATCAGGAAGATCCAATTCTTCATCTACAGTTACGTCGGATTCATGGCCGGCATTGTCGGCGTCATGCATCTTTCCCTGATTCGCTACAGCAACCCCAACTACCTGGTAGGGACGGAACTGGGCGTCATCGCGGCGGTGGTGTTGGGCGGCACCAGGATAACCGGGGGTACGGGCACCCTGACCGGGACCATGCTGGGTATCTCGCTGATCGTCATTCTGGAAAAGAATCTGGTGCTGATCGGGCTTTCTTCCTACTGGCAGCAGTTCTTCATCGGTTCCATCATCATCATCGGTGTGACCATCACCTACGTGCAGAACAAGATCCGGTCCCGCAAGACCGCCAACCTGGTATTGGGAGCCTAGCATGGAAGCACAAAAATCGAAGCACATCCGTTCCTTGAAATTTAAAAACCCCAAAAACGCGACCCTGGCCCTGTTGCTGCTGGCCGTCATCGGCGTGTTTTCCGTCGCCATGCCGACCAAATTCTTTTCGCCCCTGAACTTCTCTTCCATGGTCTCCCAGTTTCCCGAATTCGGTCTGCTGGCCATCGCCATGATGTTGGCCATGATCGTCGGCGGCATCGATCTTTCGGTGGTGGCGATTTCCAATTTTACCGGCGTCGTCGCCGCGCTGATCCTATCGCACTCGGTTAAAGCGGGAAACGCCAACCCCTCGACGGCCATTATGCTGGCTATCGCCGCCGTGCTGGTGCTTTCCGTCGTCTGCGGAGCGATCAACGGCACGCTGATCGCCCTGGCCGGCGTACCGGCTATTCTGGCCACCCTCGGCACGCAGGCGCTGTTTCTCGGCCTGGCGATCGTGATCACCAAGGGGCACAGCATCAGCGGCTTTCCGGATGAGTTCATGTTTCTGGGCAACGGCGCCCTGCTGGGATTGCCGATGCCCTTCCTGATTTTTATCATTTTGGCTTTGCTGGCCGATTTTCTGCTGCGCCGGACCCGTCAGGGTTTCAACATGTACATGGTGGGCGCCAATCCCATCGTGGCCCGCTTTTCCGGGGTTAACAACGCCTCGGTGCTGGTCAAGACCTACGTGATGAGCGGACTCATGGCCGGACTCGCTTCGTTGATCATGATTTCCCGGGTCAACTCCATGCGTCCGGGCTATGGCTCGGCGTATCTGCTGCAGGCTATCCTGGTGGCCGTGCTGGGGGGCATCGACCCCAAGGGCGGCTACGGCAACGTCTTCGGCCTGATCATGGGCATCTTTATCCTGCAGGCCACCCAGAGCGGCCTCAACATTTTGAGCTTCAGCCCCTTCTTCAAAAAGTTCATGTGGGGCTTGGCGCTGCTGATGATCATGGTCATCAATTACCTTTCAGCCCGGTATAGCGAAAAACGGCGCATCCGCAGCATGCGCGACGCCGTCCCCGTACAGAAGCAAGCATAGAATCGCCGCTAAGACAGGAGGAAGACGTGAAGAAATTTTTGAATGAACCCCAACGCTTCGTGGATGAAATGATCGAAGGAATCCTGGCTGCCCATCCGGACAAACTGGAAAGCGTCAACCAGGACCTGCGTTGCCTGGTCAACGCCCATCGCAAAAAAGGCAGGGTCGGCATCGCCACCGGCGGCGGATCGGGCCACCTGCCCCTGTTTTTGGGCTACGTAGGCGACGGTATGCTGGACGGATGTTCCGTGGGCGGCGTGTTTCAGTCCCCCAGCGCCGACCAGATGTTCGAAGTGACCAAGGCCATCGACCAGGGCGCGGGGGTACTCTACATCTACGGCAACTACGGCGGGGATATCATGAACTTTGATATGGCCGCCGAAATGGCGGATGCCGAGGACATCAAGGTGCTGCAGGTGGTGGCCGGCGAGGACGTCGCTTCTTCGCCCAAGGGCCAAGAAAAAAAGCGCCGCGGCGTAGCGGGCATTTTCTTCGTGTACAAGGTGGCCGGCGCCTGCGCCGACGCCATGGCTTCCCTGGACGAGGTTAAACGGGTAGCCGACAAGGCGGCCGCCAACGTGCGCACCATGGGCGTCGCCCTTTCCCCCTGCATCGTACCCGAAGTCGGCAGACCGTCCTTCTCGATCGGCGAGAACGAAATGGAAATCGGCATGGGCATCCACGGCGAGCCGGGTATCGAAAAAGGCCCCCTCAAGACGGCGGATGCCATCGTGGCCCAGATGATGGACAAGATTCTGGCGGATCTGCCCTACCGGAAGGGCGATGAGGTCGCCGTCCTGGTCAACGGCCTCGGCGCGACTCCCAAAGAAGAGCTGTACGTCATGTACCGGAAAATCAGCCTGATCCTGGCCGAGCGGGGCATCAAGGTCTTCCACGTCTACGTCGGCGAATTCGCCACTTCCATGGAAATGGCCGGCGCCTCCATCTCCTTGCTCAAGCTGGACGATGAACTGAAAAAATACCTGGCCAAGCCGGCCAATACGCCCTTTTTTGAACAGGCCGCGTTGGGGGTGTAGGATGACTTTGGGCACTGCGGACGTCAAGGCGCTATTCGGCGACCTTAAAGCGACCATGGACGCCAACCGGGACGAGCTTATCCGGCTGGACGGCCTGATGGGCGACGGCGATCTGGGTTTGACCATGACCGCCGCCTTCAACGCCGCCCGGGAAGAAGTGGAAAAGACAGAAGAAGCCGATCCGGGCAAGTTGTTCGTCAAAGCCGGCATGGCCATGGCCAAAGCCGCCCCGTCCACCATGGGAACCCTGATGGGCACGGGCTTTATGCGCGGCGGCAAGGCGATCAAGGATCGTCCCGGTCTCGGCTTGGAAGAATTGACGCTCTTCTGGCAGGCGTTCGTCGAAGGCATCATGGAACGGGGCAAGGCCAAGCCCGGGGACAAGACCATCATCGACTCCCTGCATCCGGCGGCGGATTCCCTGAAACAGGCGCTGGATTCCGGTCTGGATCCGGCGGAAGCCTTTCGTCGGGCAACGGAAGCAGCCGAAAAGGGCTTGGCGGAAACCAAAACCATGGTAGCCCAGTTTGGCCGGGCGGCGTACTACCAGGAGAAATCCCGGGAACTGCAGGATCCCGGCGCCACCGTCGGCGTCCTGCTGATCACGACGTTTTCCGATTTTATCGGCAAGGGGAACAGATAAGATGAAAGACACCATGCTGACCTGCGTTGACGCTACCGTAGCCAACTTCAAGCCCTACGGACAGTTTGTGTCCACCGCCAATCGCGACGCCGACGTAAATACCCAAGAATTCAGTTTTTGGAACGCCCTGGGGGTCATGGACGCTGCGGGGCCGGTGTCGGTATGCATCGTCAGGGCGGTACCTCAAACCGGCATGCGTGAAACCGCCCTGGAGCGGCACCTGAAGACCACGGAGACGCTGATTCCCACGGGGGACGTGGTGTTGGTGGCGGCGCTGACGGATCCAAAGAACAAGGATCTGCCCGATCCCGCCACGGCCAAAGCCTTTTTGGTCAAGAAAGGCGATGCCGTAGTCTTTGGCCCCGGAGTCTGGCACCACGCGCCGCTGGCGGTCCACGAAACGTGCAACGTATTCGTCGTATTTGACCGCACGACGCCGGAAAAGGACTTCTTCCTGGTTGAGCTTGAAAAAACGTTCGGCGGCAACTGGACCATCGAGCGCTAGCGCCACCGCAGGAAAGGCGGCGCCGCTGATCCCGCGTAGTCGCCTACTCCGCTTCTTTGCGGCGCCGGCGTTCCTGCTGGATCAGTTCGACCGTCCACTTGGCGGCCAGGGCGACCACCCGGGTGCATTTGTCCGTGTGCGCGCCCCGGGCGTTGAATTCTTCCTTTTCGGTCGGGTCCAGCAGGTCGAAGGTTCTTCCGAAAATCTTTTCGTGGATCTCCCGGCAGATCACGGTACCGTACTCCTTGATGAACCGGTCGTGCAGCTCTTGGGCCATGCGGAAGGAGCAGCGCTTGTTTTCTTCGTCGTCGTCGATCTTGTCCCGTTCCCGGCCGTAGAGGGAGCTCATGACCAGGATGCCGCCGGAATAGCCGCCGCACATCCCCGTGCACAGCAGTCCTCCGCCGGCGGAGAGTCCGCTGGCCGCCTTGAATACTTCCGGGGAGGCCGTTCCCAACGCCTCCTGGGCGCCGGCGACCGTGCACTGGGCGCAGCCGCGGTACACGCTTTCGTACTCGAATCCGAGCTCGTAGGCCTTCTGGGCCACTTCCGCATCCGTAAGCCGTTCCTTGTTCATCCGCACCTTCTTTCAAGTCGGTTTCATCAGGGGTTCCAGGGCCGCGTAGAGCCCCCGGAATTTTTGGTAGCCTTTTTCGTATACCTCCCGGGCTTCGGTTCGGGGCAGGACTTCTGCTTCATGGACCACCCAGTCCCGGATGCCCGCGGTGTCCGGAAAAAACCCCAGGCCCTGGGCGGCCAAAAAAGCGTCGCCGTAGGCGGCACCGGTTTTCTGCCGGGGCAGAAGCTGGACGCGGCCGGTAACGTCGCTGACCACCTGCATCAAGTCGCGGCTACGGCTGACCCCGCCGATGGCCAGGATGCGGTCGACCTGGGCGCCGGAGTCTTCCAGTGCTTCCATGATGTGGCGAATGCCGTAGCCCAGGGCTTCCTGAAAAGCCCGATAGACGGCGCCGGGGCGGGTCCGCAGGTCAAGGCCGAAAAGGACGCCCCGGGCGTAGGGGTTGTTGATGGGCGTACGTTCACCGGCAAAATAGGGCAGCAGCACCAGGCCGTCGGCGCCGGGTCCGCACTCGTCGGCCAGGGCTTCCCACTGCTCAAAGCTGCGGCCGGGAAAGGTTTCGGTCAGCCACTTGAATAGGCTGCCCGCCGTGGACATGCCGCCGGCCAGCACGGAGGTGCCCTCTTCCAGAAAATTGCTCGCCCAAAAGGTACCCTGGGGCACCAGGTCTTGAGTCTTGAGGATGAAGAAGTTGCTGCTGCCGTACATCATCATCAAGTCGCCGACCTGGCTGAGCCCGGCGGAGAGCGCTTCCGCCGCGGCGTCGGCGGTGCCCGTCAACACCGCCGTCCCCACCGCCAGGCCGGTCAGTTCGGCCGCCTCCGGGCTGACGGTTCCGGCGATTTCCCGGCTCCAGAGCAGTTCCGGCAACAGGCTGGAAGGTATATCCAGGTCGGGAACGGCATCGACCCAACAACAGCGCCGCAGGTCGAAGAGCGGTCCGTAGGCCATGGCGTCGTAGATGTCCAGCGTGTATCGACCGGTCAGCCGGTAGACCAGATAGCCCGCGGCGCTCAGGATCTTGGCGGTTTTGGCCCAGACTTCGCCTTCGTTCTTCTGGATCCAGCGAATCTTGGGCACGCAGGACTGGCTGGAAAGATGCTGCCCGCCGATGGCGAACACCGCGTCCGGACCTACCAGCGCTTCGATTTCTCCGATTTCCGCCCCCGCCCGGGTATCGATGCCGTACAGGATGCCCGGACGCAGCGGCTTGCCGCCGGCGTCTATGGGCAACACGCAGGGCGAGATGGTGCTGATGCCCAGTCCGCGGATGGAAGCCGCCGGCAGGTTGAAGTCCTTGAGCAAAGCCCGGCTCAGCGCCACCAGGTCCCGCCACCAGACGGATTCGGCATCCTGCTCCGCCCAACCCGGGTGGGGCAGGGAAATGCCGTGGCCGACGCTGTGTTCGGCCAGTATATTCCCCGCCAGGTCGGTGACGACGCCCCGAGACGATCCGGTGCCGATGTCGATACCCATGAAACAGTCCACCCTAGGCTCCTAGTCCAGCAAAATCTTCCCCCGCTCCAGAATGGGGACCCCGTCCAGGTACACCAGCCCCTCGGTCCGGGTGTCCTTGATGATGTCCCAGTGGATCGCCGACTGGTTGGTTCCGCCGCATTCCGGATAGGCCCGGCCCAGGGCGATGTGCACCGTACCGCCGATTTTTTCGTCGATCAGAATATCTTGACAGAAACGATCAACGTACGGATTGGTGCCCAAGGCGAATTCGCCGATGCGCCGGGCGCCGTCGTCCCGGTCCAGGATGGAACGGAGAAAATCCTGTTCCGTGCCGGATTCGGCCCGGATCAGGGTTCCCTTTTCCCAGGTCAGGCGGATATCCTTGACCAACCGTCCGGCGAGCACGCCGGGAAACTCAAAAAAGATGGTGCCGTCTTCGGTGCCGTTCACCGGCGCGGTGGCGATTTCCCCGTCGGGCATGTTGTTGATGCCCCCGAAGGGTATCCAGCGTCGGCCGGCGACGGAAAAGCTCAGGTCCGTCCCGGCGCCGATAAGGCGGACTGTCCGGCCGGCGTTCAATTTAGCGGCCCAACGGTCCCATTTGGCCGTTTCCGCTTCCCAGTCCAAAAAACAGGACGCAAAAAACATGTCCAGGACGGTTTCCAGGTCCGTCCGCGCCTGCTGGGCAAAGCTTTCGTCCGGAACCCGCACCAGGCACCAGCGCGTTTTTTCCCAGCGCAGCGTGGAGATCTTGCCCATGGCCTTCTGGTTCGCGGCCACCGCAGCCGCCGGCAGATCCTGCAGTTCGTACAGATTGTGGGCGCCCCGCAGACCGATGTACACGTCCGCCCAGTCCATGGCCCAGGCTTCCATTTCCGGAACCCAGTCGATCTGGTCGGCGTTGCCGTATTTGAGCAGCGAGCGCCTGAGGGTTTCGGAGGTGAACTGCACCTGCACGTAGGCCCCCGCCGCTACCGCCGCGCGGTAGACCGCCTGGACCAAGGGCAGGGTGTTCACCTCGTTCATGGCGATGAGCACCCGCTCCCCCGCCTGCACCTTGGTCGAATGCTCGACCAACAGCTTACCCAAACGTCCCCATCGCGGATCCATACCCCACCCCTTTGTCGCCGCGCAAACCTTAACGGAGGCTCTTGACCTTATCCATGAACGCCTTGACCCGCTGTTGGTCCACAGCGTTGAAGAATTCGCCGTCCCGCTTGAAAGTCGTGGCCGTTATGGCGCCGTCGGCGACGGCCAGCTGGGCTTCCACGTTGGCCAGCTTTACGCCGGTGTTCGCGAACACCGGCGTATCCGGAACTGCGGCCTTGACGGTGCCGAGCACCGAAAGGTCCGTTTCCGCTCCCGCAGTCAGGCCGGAAACGCAGAGCGCGTCCGGCCTGGTGTTGAACACCGTAGAACGGGCGATGGCGGCTATGTCGCGCTGTCCCAGGTAGACTGCGGCTTCGGGCACGATATTGTAGAGCAGTTTAACCTTTTGCCCACCCACCGCGTACTGATGGCGGATGGTTTTGCCGCAGTTGGTGTCCCACTGTCCGAAGTCGCTGGCGTAGACGCCGGTAAATATTTCGCGCACGAACAGGGCGTCCGTGGCGACCGCCAGGTCGATGGACGCCGTCGGATCCCAGAGCACGTTGACGCCGTAGGGGACGCTGATGTCCCGTTTGAGTTCGCCGATGATTCTGGCCATGGTCACGTAAGTGATGGGCTCCACTTTGGTCAGGTAGGGCAGGCTGAATTCGTTGGAGAACATGACCCCGTCCACGCCGCCGCGCTGCAGCGCCAGCAAATCATCCCGGGCGCGTTCCAATACCCACGCCAGGCCCTTGGCATGGTCGTAGCGGGGATCCCCCGGCAACGCCTGCAGATGGCACATGGCGATGATGGGTTTCTTTACGCCGAAAATCTCGGACAGCCATTTCATGATCCGCTCCTATTGTCCACTGAATTAAACTAGGCGAAAGGTAAATAATTATTGATAGAATCGAGCATAATATCAAGTGTTTTGATAGGTCTATATAAAATATTTTACTAGATTTTTACTGGAGCAGGATTGTTATTCCCGACGCTCTGTTGGTATAACGGAACCATGAAAGAGCTCTGCGCTTCCATTCTGGCGGCCAATCACGCGCACTTGGCCCGGGACCTGAAGGAAGCGGAAAAATCCGGCATTTCCCGTTTCCACATCGACGTCGCGGACGGGCACTACACGCCCAACCTCATTTTCGGCGACCAACTGGTACGGGATCTGCGGTCGGAGACGGCATCGTACCTCGACGTGCATCTGGCGGCCTTTGATCTGCCCGAGATCGCCGCGCCCTTTTTGGATTCCGGCGCGAATGGAATCACCATTCAGTACGAAACCTGCGCGTTGCCACAGCGTTTATTGGTCCTGATACGGCAACAGGGCCTTGATACGGCGCTGAGCTTCATTCCCGCCACCGGGTTCGACCGCATCGAGTACTTTATGGACGAGGTCGACGTGATCAGCCTGCTGGCGGTGGACCCCGGCATCGGCGGGCAGACATTCAATCCCAAGATCTTCAAAAAGCTGGAACAAGCCGCCGCGTACCGTGAAAACCACCGCCTGCCTACCCGCATCGCCGTAGACGGCGGCCTGAATCGGGAAAATATCCGTGCCCTGGTCGATGCGGGTGCAGACATTCTTATCCTGGGCAGCGGCATATTTCGCGGCAACATCGGCCAAAACGTCCAGGCCCTGGCGGAACTGATCTCCGGACGCGCTTGACGGCACTGAAATAATTAGTTGTACGCTTAAATATTTTACCCGATTTGCACTGAATTTCAATAATCATTTGACAAACCGTCGGAGGGGGTTTACCTTGAACCGAAAGAAAAATTGTGGCACGTCTTCGGGAGCCGTAGGTACATGGCCGTAAAGATTATCGACATCGCGCTGAAAGCCAAGGTCTCCCCCGCCGCCGTATCGTTGGTGTTGAACGGCAAGCAGGGGGTGGGCGCGGAAACCCGCAACCGGGTGCTCAAGATCGCCCGGGAACTCAATTACCAGAACCACAAGATCAAAAACCTGCTGGATGAAACTACCGAGACCATTCGTTTTCTGAGAATCATCCAGCACGGCCATACGGTCAACCGGGACCATGAGATCTTCATCGCCGACTATTTTGAAGGCCTGAGCGACGGCGCCGGCCAGCTGGGCTACAATCTGGAAATCGATACCTTTTCCGGCGTTTCCGCGGAAAGCATCATTCAGACCATCAATGCCGAAACCGTCAAAGGGGTCATCATCCTGGGCACGGAAATGACGGCTTCGGAGATTCTGGAATTCAAGAAGCTGGACCTCCCGATCGTCTTCATCGATACCTATCAGGATTTTTTGCCCTTTGATTTTGTGGACATGAACAACAAGGACGCGGTCTACCGGGTCATCCAGTATTTTATCGAGAACGGCTACGATGACATCGGCATCATCCACGGCAACGTGAATACGGAAAACTTCATCCTGCGCAACGATGCCTTCCGCAGCGTCATGAAACGGTTCGGACTGGCGGTGGAAGAGAGGAACATCTTCTCCGTCGATTCCACGTTCAACGGCGCCTACGAAGACATGCTCAAGCTGCTTAAATCCGGGGTCAGACTCCCCTCCGCCCTGTTCAGCGACAACGACATCATGGCCTACGGCTGCATCAAGGCCATGAACGAGATGGGCATCCGGGTTCCCGAGGACGTGGGCATCGTGGGTTTTGATGACCTGCCCCTGGCGTCGGTCATGAGTCCCCGGCTGACCACCGTCCGGGTATCCAAAAAAAAGATCGGCACCACCGCCATCCAGCTGATCCATGACCGCATTCGCAGCAGTACCGAGTTTCCGCCGGTCAAGGTTTTGATCGGCGGCCAGCTGATAATCCGCGAAAGCGTGCTGCGCAACAAAAGAATCTAGGAGGAAATGATGGGCAAGTACATTCTGGGAATTGACGCGGGGACGGAAAGCATCCGGACCGGTGTGTACGATGAAAAAGGCGGCTGCCTCTTTTTCGGGGTCAGTGAAAACAAGAATATCCACCGCCACGCGGGTTGGGGTGAACAGAACATCGCCCAGTGGGACGCGTCCCTGGTTGAATCGATCCGGAAGGCCGTTTCCGGGTCCGGCGTCGATCCCCGGGACATCAAGGGCATCGGACTGGACGGGACCAGCTGCACCGTCGTATTCCTGGACGAACACGGCAAGGCGCTGCGGGACGCCATCATGTGGATGGATATCCGGGCGGGGGAAGAAGCCCGGGATATCGCCGCCTCCGGAGACCCGGCGCTTAAATACGTGGGCTTCGGCAACGTCTCGGCGGAGTGGTTTCCCTGCAAGGTGCTCTGGGTAAAACGGCACGAGCCGGAGGTGTACCGCAAGGCGGCCACCATTTTTGAACACACCGACTGGCTGACCTATCGATTGACCGGAGAAATTACGGCCAACATCAACACCACCACGGTGCGCTGGTTCTATAATTCCCGGGAAGGCGGACGGCCGGTTTCGCTGTACGACAAGATCGGCCTGGAAGACGTGGACGCCAAGCTGCCCCGGCGGGTGGTAAAGCTGGGCGAAGTGGTCGCCGGACTGACCGCGGAAATGGCCGCGCTTACCGGCTTGCCTGCGGGCATTCCCGTAGCCGGCGGCGGCGCCGACGCCTACGTGGGCGTAGTCGGCGTCAACGCCCTCAAACCCGGAAAACTGGCCCTGATCACCGGTTCTTCCCAGCTGCATATCGGCCTGGTGGACAAGGAGCTGAATACCAAAGGCCTGTTCGGCACCTTCCCGGACGCCATCATCCCGGGAGCCCAGGTGGTGGAAGCGGGTCAAATTTCGACCGGGTCGATCATCAAGTGGTTCATGAGTTCTTTCATCGGCAAGGAAATTACCGACCAAGCCGAAGCCCGGGGAGTATCCCTCTACCAGGTCATGAACGAAGCGGCGGAAAAAATCCCCGCCGGATCGGAGGGCTTGGTGGTGCTTGAGCACTGGCAGGGCAACCGGACCCCCTGGGTCGATTCGGACAGCCGGGGCGTCATCCGCGGGCTGACCCTTAAGCATACGCCGGCGCATATATTCCGGGCGATCATGGAAGGCGTCGTCTACGGCACCCAGATCATCCTGCAGCGGATGGAACAGAAATCCCGGATCGACGAGGTCATCGTCTGCGGCGGCGCCACCCAGAGCGACCTGTGGATGCAGATCCACGCCGACGTCACGGGCAAACGCATTTCCATTCCCGAAGAGCAGCAGGCCGTATCCCTGGGCAGCGCCATCCTCGGCGCCGTGGGCGCCGGCATCTACCCGGACATGCAGACCGCGGCCAACGCCATGGTGCGCATGAGCAAGGTCATCGAGCCCGACCCGGCCAAAACCGCCGTCTACCGTGAATACGTCCGGCAGTACGAAGCTACCTACGAAAGCCTGAAGGATCTGTCCCGGGAATTGGTCAAGACGGTTCAGTAGCGGCGTAGCATCCCCTTCCCGGCACCGGTTCTCGGCGCCGGGAAGGGATTCGTCCTCCTGCCGAACTTTTTAACGGGACACTGACTGGTCGGCACGTTTATTGCATATAATCTAATCATGATGGCCTTTGTAATTGCTTCGTTAGTCAATCTGGGCTCGGCGTGGCTCTTTCTCAAATTCTTTCAATGGACGTATGCTTTTGTCCCCAGCCAGAATACCAAGCCGTTTATGGTGCGATTCATCTTGGTCGGTATACTGACCGTGCCCCTGCTTCTGTTGATTACTATTTTATGGCTTCCCCGCTATTTCCCCAGCACCGGCCTGAATTGGCTGGATGAATTGTTCTTTTCGGTATTTTCCACCGGTCTGACCGAAGAGGGCGCCAAGTTCGCCGTGTTCGTGTTCTTCGCCGAACGGTGGAAATCGATCCGGGAACCCCGGGACGGAGTATTGCAGGCGGCCTGCGTCGCCCTGGCCTTTTCCACTCTTGAGAATTTTAAATACATGCTGGTATTTGGGCCCGATGTCATGGGCTACCGCCTCTTCTTCAGCATGGCCGGACATATCGGCTTTACCGCCATCGCCGGCTGGGCTTGGGCTACGATCCGTTCACGTCTGACCGTTTCCGAACAAAAGCACGCCTTGAGGTTTTCTCTGGGCTACATAAGCCTGGGGGCAATCCTGCATGGATTCTATAACTTTTTTATAAGTATAGACATGATGCCCATTTCATTCCTTTGCGAACTTACCGCCATCTACCTGACGCTGATTCTTTTAAAGGAAGCGGAACAGAATTCGCCCTTCAGGCGGTTTTCGCTCTACGAATGGCGGGAAGCGGCGCAACGGCTGATCATCGCCTCGGCCAAGGATCCTTTAGACTGGGTGTCCCGGGAACGCGCCGGCCTCTACCTGATCTACGGCGGGGATCTCCGGCGGGCAATTAAATTTCTGGGACAAGCGGCGCGTCTGCGCCCCCTGCTCCCCTACCCCCGGGCGTATCTGGCGGCCGCCAGGATCTTGCGGGGCAACGATGAAGGGTTGTTTCAGCTCAAACTGGCTTATTATGAAATGTCCGATGACCGGCGGGGTATCTTTGCCCGGACCCTGCGGAAAATCGCCCGAAACGCCCCGGGTTGGTCCCGGCTGGAACGGATCATCAAGGAATCCACGCCGACAGTAACCCCGACCGTCCGCAACCAGCGTTACGCAACCACGGAACGAAAGTTACTTTTTACCGGCCTGCCCGTCCGCCCAACCCCCTAAAAAAAATACCGCTACATTCGTAGCGGCGCAGAAAGGGTAGCCTACAGCCATTTTTTGAGAGATGCGGGACTCGAACCCACCACCTTCAGCTCCGGAGGCTGACGCTCTATCCAGATGAGCTAATCTCTCGTGGATAAAACCTTACTATAAAGCACGACGCCTGTCAAGGCAAGCAGCGGCTAGACGTGGATGGCCCAGCCCTCGGCGGCCCGGGCGGTTTCCATGACCGCTTCGGAAAGCGTCGGGTGGGCGTGGATCATGGCGGCGATATCCTCGGGCAGCAGCTCCCCGGTTTTGGCCAGCAGCAATTCATGGATCAATTCCGTGGCCTCCGGACCGATGACGTGGGCGCCCAGCAGTTCGTGGGTAAGCGGGTCGAACAGGATTTTCACCTGGCCTTCGGAACGGCCGACGGCCACCGCCTTGCCTGCGGCTTTGAAGGGAAAAACCGCTTTGGCGTACGCCGTGCCGGCGGCGGCGGCGCTTTCTTCGGTCAGACCGAAACCCGCCAGCTGGGGCTCGCAGTAGACCGCCGACGGGATGGCGGCCGGATCGATGCGGGCTAAGGTCCGCTTTCCAGCCATGTGTTCCACGGCGATTTCCGCTTGCTTGGACGCCACGTGGGCCAGCAGCGGACCGGCTACGACATCACCGGCAGCGTAGACCCCGTTGACTGCGGTCCGGTATCCGTCTCCGACGGGAAGGTAGCCCCGTTCCGTGGACAGTCCGATGTTCTCCAGACCGATATCCTGGGTATTCGGCGTCCGGCCGACGACGACCAGCATCTTTTCAACTTCAATTTCGGTAGCGGCTCCATCGCCGCCGCGCAGGCTGACCCGCAACCCGGCGGGACTCTTGACCAAACCGGTGGCGGTGGTGTCGACGAGGGCTTCGATCCCCCGCTTCTTGAAAGACCGCTGCAGCAGCGCCGCATTCTCCGCGTCTTCCCGGGGCAGCAGGTGTCCGCGCATTTCCACGATGCGCACCTGGACCCCGAAAGCGTTGAAGACGTGGGCAAACTCGCAGCCGATGGCGCCGCCGCCGAGAATGAGCATGCTCCGGGGCAACCTGGTCAGCCTGAGCGCGTCCGTGGAAGAAAGGACCGCGACGCCGTCGGTCTCAAAACCGGCCAGCGTCGCCGGCTGGGATCCGGTGGCGATCAGAATGTTTTTGCCCCACAGCACCGTGCCGTCAGCCAGCGCGATCTCCCCGGGGGATACGATCCGTCCCGTGCCCGACACGACGGTCACCTTGTTTTTTTTGAGCAGGTAGGCGACGCCCCGGGACATGGTGTCGGCGACGCCTTGCGCTTTTTCCTGAACCCGGGAATAATCGAATCCCGACCGTTCCACCCCCAGCCCGAGGGCTTCAAGGGCGGGAATGGAGGCAAAGAGCTCGGCCTGGCGGATGAGCGCCTTGGAGGGGATGCAGCCGACGTTGAGGCAGACGCCGCCCAGGGCGTCCCGTTCGACGACGCAGACCTTCATGCCCAGCTGGGAGGCGCGTATGGCGCCCACGTAGCCCGCGGGCCCGGACCCGAGGATCAGCAGATCAAAATCGCCGGTATCCATCGTCGGTGCTCCTTAAAATAAGGCCTTGTAGGGGTATTCGATGATATCCCCCAGGTACTTGAGAAAACCCGCTCCCACGGCGCCGTCGATGACCCGGTGGTCGCAGGACAGGGTAGTCCGGAGCAGGGTTTGGACCCCAAGTTCTCCCGCTTCATTGACCACGGCTTCTTTTTTAAGCGACCCCACGGCCAGAATGGCCGATCCCGGAGGATTGATGACTGCGGTGAATTCGTCGATGCCGAAGGATCCCAGGTTGCTGATGGTGAAGGTGGCGTTGGCGAACTCGTCGGGCAGCAGCTTCCCCGTTTTGGCGCGGAGGATCAGTTCCTGCAATTCATTTTCGATGCGCAGCAAGCCCTTGTGGCCGCAGTCCCGGACCACCGGCGTAATCAGGCCGTCGTCCTGGGCCACGGCCAGCCCGATGTCGACGGTCTTGAACACCCGGATCGAGTCGCCCTGCCAGGAAGCGTTGACCAGCGGATATTTCTTGAGCGCCTCTGCGGCGTACTTGATGATGAAGGCGTTGAGGGAGACTTTTTTACCGTTGACGTCGGCCGTGGAATTGCGGGCGGCCACCAGGTTTTCCGCGGGGATGGCCAGTTTGAGGTAGTAGTGGGGTGCGGTGAACATGGACTGGGACAGACGCTGGGCGATTATTTTACGCGTCCGGCTGAGGGGCAGCAGATCCCCGTCGGCGGCACCGGGAGCTGGGGCGTGCTCCGTTGCGGGAGCTGTCGTCCGGACCTGTTCCAGATCCTGCTTGACGATGCGCCCGCCGGGGCCGCTGCCCGCCAGGGATGCCAGATCGATGTTTTCCCGGGCGGCGATTTTTCCGGCCAGCGACGACGCCTTGACGCCGTTGCCTGAAGCCGGCAGGTCCCGCAGCCTCAGTTCGCCCTGGAGGCCGCTGGGACGGAGGGCAGCCGGATCCAGGCCCCTTTCCCGGACTCGGGCCCGGGCCGCCGGGGTCATGGGAATTTTCCCGTCGGATTTTTCCCGATGCGGTGCCGGACGATCGTCCGCAGGGTGTTCGCCGGCGGACCTGTCCAGCGCTGCGGCGGCCGGCTCGGCGGTAAAACCGTTCTTCAGCTCCGCCTCGCTGCCGATGTAGCCGATGTTCGTGGTGACCGGAACCACTTCTCCGGGTCCGCGCCGAATGCTCAGCAGAATCCCCGCCGTTTCGGCTTCCACTTCCATGGCAACCTTGTCGGTCTCGATTTCCACCAGGGCTTCCCCGATCTGCACCGGGTCGCCGATCTTTTTCAACCAGGCGATGATCGTTCCGGTTTCCATGGACATGCCCGCCTTGGGCATGATCACTGCAGTAGCCATGCTTTCTTCCTTTTTCAGGAAAGAAGCGAACGGATCGCTTCTTCAATGCGTTCGGGCGTCGGGACGGCGTTGCGCTCCAGGTTGGGATTGTAGGGGATGGGAATGTCGTAGCCCGTCACCCGGCGGATCGGCGCGTCCAGATGGAAAAAAGCTTCGCTGTCGGCGATCTGGGCGATGATTTCCCCCGCGAAGCCGCCGGTTTTGACCGCTTCGTGCACGACCAGCAGCCGGCCGGTCTTTTTGACGCTGGCGATGATGGCGGTGCTGTCCAGGGGTACGAGCGTCCGGGGATCCAGGACTTCAACGTCAATGCCTTCTGCATTCAGTTTTTCGGCCACTCCCAGGCACATGCCCACCATGCGGCCCCAGACCACCAGGGTCAGGTCCTTGCCGGAACGCTTGACGTCAGCTTGGCCGAAGGGAATCAGGTATTCATCTTCCCTGACCGGCCCCTTCTGCCGGTACAGCAGTTTCTGTTCAAAAAACAGCACCGGGTTGTTGTCCCGGATGGCGGTCTTCAGCAGCCCCTTGGCGTCCGCCGGGGTCGAAGGCACCACCACCTTGAGGCCGGGAATATGGGTGTACAGGGCTTCCTGGCTCTGGGAATGCTGCGCCGCGGCGCCGGTGCCCGACCCTTCCGGGGCGCGCACCACCATGGGCACCTGGGCCTTGCCGCCGAACATGTAGCGGATTTTGGCCGCCTGATTGCCCAGCTGGTCCAGCGCCAGGGACAGAAAGTCGCTGAACTGGATTTCCGCTATCGGCCGCGTACCGGTAAGCGCCGCGCCGACCGCCGCGCCGGCGATCACGGCTTCCGAAATGGGCGTATCCCGCACCCGGTCAGGCCCGAATTCTTCGAACATGCCCACCGAAACGCCGAAAGCGCCGCCGTAGACTCCGATATCTTCGCCCATAAAAAATACCCGGGGATCCCGGCGCATTTCTTCGGACATGGCTTCCCGTATCGCTTCGGCGTAGGTAATTTCACGCATCGTGTTCCTGCTCCTTATTCGGAATAAACGTCGCTCAACAGATCTTCCAGCGTTGGTTCCGGCGCGTTCTGGGCAAACTGTACCGCCGCTTCGATATCGTCCTGGGCGCGGGTTTCGATCCGTACCACCTCTTCTTCGGAAAACAACCCGCCGGACAGCATATAGCCCCTCAGCCGGGGGATCGGATCCTTTTCCCGCCACGCGGCGATTTCTTCCTTGGTGCGGTACTTGTTGGCATCGCTCTTGGAATGGCCCATATACCGGTACGTCTTGGCCACCAGCAGCACGGGGCTCTTTTTTTTGGCGATTTCTATGGCTTCCTTGACCGCGTCGTACACGGCAAATACGTCCATGCCGTCCACGTTCTTGCCGGGAATGCCGTATGATTTGGCCCGTTCGGATATATCCGCCACGCTGGTGGATCGCTTGACGCTCATGGACATGCCGTACTGGTTGTTTTCGCAGATGTAGACGATGGGCAGGTTCCAGACCGCCGCCAGGTTGACGGATTCATGAAAAACGCCTTCATTGATGGCGCCGTCGCCGAAGAAGCACAGCACCACCCGGTCCTGCTTGAGCAGCTTGACCGACAGCGCCGCACCGGTGGCGATGGGAATGCCGCCGCCGACGATGCCGTTGGCCCCCAGGTTGCCCTTGGTCACGTCGGCGATATGCATGGAGCCGCCCTTTCCCTTGCAGTAGCCGACCTTTTTGCCCAGCAGTTCGGCCATCATGCGGTTCAGGTCGATCCCCTTGGCTATGGTATGGCCGTGTCCGCGGTGGGTGCTGGTGATATAGTCGTCATCGTCCAGGTTGGCGATCGCCCCGATGGCCACGGCTTCTTCCCCGATGTACAGGTGGGTGGTTCCATGGATCATGGCCCGGGAAAAGAAATACGATACCTTTTCTTCAAATCCCCGCACTTGCTGCATTTTCAGGTACATGTCTTCCAGTTTGGCTTTGGTCAGTTCCGGCCTGGTCACCGTTCCGCCCTTATCCGCGCTTTTACCGCTCATACGACAAACTCCTTGGTTCAGGATTGATGTAATTATTTTCATATATTGCAAAATATTTCACTTCGAACTATAGTCAGGGCGAATCTCTTTGTCAAGCGAAGCTCCTGAAAACACGGTACTCTGGTAAAATCCACCGACGGATGGTATATTCTGAACCCACGGAAGGCCCCAATTGGAACACAGACGCGATCCCTACGCCACAAAATCCGGTCAGTTGCGCAAAATTGCCCATCTTTACTACACGGAGAACATCGGCCAGCGGGAAATCGCGACACGCATGAACATTTCCATCGCCACCGTCTCCCGATCCCTGGAAACGGCCAAAAAGCTCGGCATCGTAACCATCATCATTCAACCGGAAACGGACGACTACTCGGCCCTGGAAATCGAACTGGAACGCCGTTTTTCCCTTCGGGAGTGCCTGTTGGTGGCCGATTCGCAGCCGCCGGAAGCAACCTACGAACGCATGTCCGTCGCCCTGGCGGACCTGTTGGGACGGCTGCTCAAGCGGGGCGGAACCCTGGGCGTCAGCTGGGGCGAAACCCTGAAATCCATGGGCGAACACCTGGGCCGGGTCTGGGTCGATCCGGTGGACGTGGTCCCGATCATCGGCGCCATGGGCAAGATCGAAACCGGCATCTACCCGAACAGCATCGCCCGGGCCTTCGCGGAAAAACTGGGCGGCAGCGCCTACCTGGTCAATACGCCGGCCATCGTGGATAGCCCGGAGATTCGCCGTTCCCTGATGAAGGACAGCAATTTTCAGGCTATTCTGGATCGTTGGCGGCACCTCGACGCGGCCATTCTTGGGGTAAGCGACCTGAATACCGACAGCTCCATGTGCCGGGGCGGGATTTTCAGCCCCGACGAGCTGCGGCGCATCGCCCAGGACGGGGGCACCTGCGCCAGCAACTTCATCTTTTTCAACCAGGACGGCGCCATCGTGGAAACCGCCCTTTCGGAGCGCATCGTCTGCCTGCCCGCGCCGGACCTGCGGCGGATACCCACCATCGTCATCGCCGCTGCGGGGGCCAACAAAACGGCTCCCCTGCGGGCTATTCTGAAGAGCGGCCTCTGCCACGCCCTGGTCAGCGACGTGGCCACCGCCAGAGGCATCCTGGAGAGGGATTGACAGACCGGGACTTTGGCGAGGATATTCCTGTACTTATGGAAACCATCATACTAGCCTCGGGTTCCTTGCGGCGTCAGGATTATTTCCGGCTGCTGGGCTTGCCCTTCAGCATCATGCCTTCCCGGGTGGACGAAACCCCCAGCCTCGGCCTGTCGCCCCGGGAACAGGCGGAAGAAATCGCCGTCCGCAAGGTCAACGAAATCGTGCGCCTGCTTGCAGACCGCCTGCCGCCCTGGATTCTGGGCGCGGACACCATCGTGGCCATCGATGACGCGGTATTCGGCAAACCCGGGGACAAGCAGAGCGCCCGGGCCATGCTGCGGCAGCTATCGGGCCGGGAACACGCAGTCATTACCGCCATCGCCCTGTTCAACGGCCGTACCAGGCAGTTGGACCACCGCTCCGTGGTCAGTACGGTCCGCTTTGCGGAAATCAGTCCCGGGGAACTGGAATGGTACCTGGATACCGGTGAATGGCAGGGCGTGGCCGGCGCCTACCGGCTGCAGGAACTGGCCTCCTGCTTCATCGCCGAGATCCGCGGCTCGTACAGCGGCATCGTGGGCTTGCCAATGCACGAGTTTTATGTCATGTTACGGGAGAACGGCTATTCCTACGGGGGTTAAACCGTTCATATTTTCCGTCCCCGTCTTGAACGGGCGATGAGATACAGAGAAGGCGTCGTCGCGCAGCGGTGCCCGCCGGGTTTCACGGTCAGGTCCGGGGCTTGTTGGCCCGCAGTCCCGCCGTCGTTGCCTTCGACGGCCACCGGATGGCGAGTACGCGGGAGGAAATTTTGGCAGTAGTAACCATGAAGAGCCTGCTCGAATCGGGCGTCCACTTCGGCCACCAGGTCAAGCGCTGGGATCCGCGCATGAAGAAGTACATCTTCGCGGAACGCAACGGCATCCACATCATCGACTTGCAGAAAACGATCCAGTCCATCAAGGACGCCTACGACGTGGTGCGCAAGATCGTCGCTTCCGGCAAAACGGTCCTGTTCGTGGGCACCAAAAAGCAGGCCCAGCAGGCGATCCAGAAGGAAGCCGAACGCTGCGGCATGTTCTTCGTCAACAGCCGCTGGCTCGGCGGCATGCTCACCAACTTTTCGACCATCAAGAAATCCCTGCTCCGGCTTAAAAAGCTGGAAAAGATGGAAGTCGATGGCACCTTTGAAAACCTGACCAAGAAAGAAATCGCCAACCTGGCCAAAGAACGGTCCAAGCTGCAGAAGAACCTGGGGGGCATCAAAGAGATGAAGGATCCTCCGGGAGTCCTCTTCGTCATTGACACCCGCAAGGAAGCCATCGCCGTCGCCGAGGCCCAGCGCATGGGTATTCCCATCGTGGCCGTGGTGGACACCAACTGCAATCCCGAAGGCATCGATTACCCGATCCCGGGCAACGATGACGCCATCCGGGCCATCACCCTCTTTACCCAGATCATCGCCAACGCGGTGGTCGAAGCGGACAACGAGGCGGGGCTCAAGATCATCGAAACCCTGGGGGACGAAGAGACCGAAGAGCCGGTGGAAGAAGTGGTCACCGACGTTTCCGTCAAGGAAGAAGACCAAGAAATCGATATCGAGTCCTACTCCGGCGTTCCGGACGCGCCGGCGGTCGAAGCCGCGCAAACGGAAGAGGATGAACTCCCGGTGGACGTGGACAAGGTGTACGAAGCTAAGTAAGGAGATCTGTCGTGGAAATCAAAGCATCTGATGTAAAAGCCCTGCGCGAAAAGACCGGCGCGGGCATGATGGAATGCAAGAACGCCCTGGTGGCTACGGACGGCGATTTTGCCAGAGCCGAAAAGTTGCTCAAGGAAAAAGGCCTGGCGGCGGTGGAAAAGAGGTCCGACCGGGCGACCAACGAAGGCAAAGTCTTCATCAGGATCGCCGGGTCCAAGGCCATTCTGGTGGAACTGGCCACGGAGACCGACTTTGTGGCCCGCAACCCCGACTTCATCGCCCTGGGCGCCGCAGTGGCCGAACGGGCCCTGGCCAAGGGCTACACCGAACCCAACGAGGAACTCAGCGGCATGGTGACCGACCTGGCCACCAAGATCCGGGAAAACATGGGCCTCAAGCGGGTCAAGGTGGTCGGCGCCGATGCCAACGAGTACCTGACCAGCTATATCCATGGCGACGGCGCCATCGGCGTCGTGGTCAAACTGGCGGCGGACAAGGCCCAGGCGATGGCCGACGAACGGGTCAAGACGTTCGCCTTCGACCTGGCGCTGCACATCGCCGCCTTCAACCCCCTGGCCCTGGACCGCAGCAAGATCGAAGCGGACCATCTGAAGGAACAGGAAGACATTTTCCGCAAGCAGATGGAAAAGGATGAAAAGCTGCAGGGCAAGCCGGCCAACGTGGTGGACAGCATCCTGAAGGGCAAGCTGAACAAGTACATCGCCGACATCTGCCTGGTCGACCAGGGCTTTGTCAAAGACGAAAAGGTTTCGGTCGCCAAGGCGCTGGAAGACCTGGGCCGCCAGGTGGGCGCCAAGCTGGCCATCACCGAGTACGTCTACTTCCGGGTTGGCCAATAGCGGTAAGGAGCGGGATATGCAATCAATCGTCGCGTCCAGCGAAGAGCGGATGAAGAAGGCCCTACTCAGCCTGGAAGGCGAGTTCGGAGCCATCAGGACCGGCCGGGCTTCCGCTTCCCTTTTCGACAAACTGCGTGTCGATTATTACGGCGAAAAATCGCCCCTCAACCAGGTGGCCAACATTTCCAGCCCCGAAGCGCGGCTGATCGTCATTCAGCCCTGGGACCGCGGCATGATCGCCGAGATTGAAAAGACTATCCGCAGCTCCGAGCTATCCCTCAATCCTTCCAACGACGGCAAGGTAATCCGCATCTCCATTCCGCCCCTCACGGAAGAGCGGCGCAAGGACCTGGTCAAGCAGGCCAGGGCCAAGGCGGAACTGAGCCGCGTCGCGGTGCGCAACATCCGGCGGGACGGGAACGATGAACTCAAAAAGACGCTCAAGGACGGCAAGCTGACGGAGGATGAAGAATCCCGGCTGACCGAGGACCTGCAAAAGCTGACCGACGCGTATATCAAGGATATCAATCGGGTACTCGAGGAAAAAGAAAAAGAGATCATGGAAGTGTGATGCCCAGCGCAGCAGAAGGTGAAGCCCGCGCGCTTCCGGTCCACGTCGGGATCATCATGGACGGCAACGGCCGCTGGGCGCGACGGCGCAACCTGCCCCGCACCCAGGGCCATCTGGAAGGGCTCCAGGCGGCCAAAAGGGTCGTCCAGGCGGCTGCCGACCTGGGCATCCCCTACGTGACGCTCTACGCCTTTTCTACGGAAAACTGGAAACGGGCGGCGGAAGAAGTGGGGTTCATCATGAACCTCGTGCAGAAGTACCTGTTCGCGGAACTGGATTTTTACCGCCGGAACCGGATCCGCATCCGCCACGCCGGCGACCTGTCGGGTCTGGCTCCGGAAATTCGCCGGGAAATCGAACGGGTCCGGGACCAGACTGCTACCTTCGACGGCCTGACCCTGACCCTGGCGCTCAACTACGGCGGCCGGGACGAGATCGTCCGGGCGGTCCGCAGCTTGATCGCCGAGGGGACCGCGCCGGAAGCGCTTACCGAGGACGCCGTCCGGAGGCATCTGGACAATCCGGATATCCCCGATCCGGACCTGGTCATCCGCAGCGCCGGCGAATATCGGAGCAGCAACTTTCTACTCTGGGAAGCGGCCTACGCCGAATTTTACGTATCCGACGTCTACTGGCCCGATTGGACGGCCAACGATCTGGCGGACGCTATCCAAGATTATCAACGGCGGGAACGCCGTTTTGGCGGTATTAAGGAATGAACAAAATTCTACAGCGCCTGCTGATGTTCGCCGTGGGATTGCCCGCGATCGTCACGCTGGTTATATTGTTGCCTTACCACCACCACCTGGTGGTCAACCTCACGGTCGTGGTGTTCAGCGCCCTGGGGGCCGTCGAGTTTTCCGACATCCTGGGGAAAAAAATATACGCCTTCCAGCGGTCCGAAGCCGCGATCCTCGGCGCCCTGACGCCGGCGGCGATGACCTTGTCGGTCAGCTTCGGCATCGGCGGCGAACTGGTGCCTGCGGCGGTCATTTTGGGCGCCATGTGGCTGATCACGTCCCGTACATTTTCGTCGCCCAGCGGATTGTCGGATTCGGTTTCCCGCATCGCCGCGGGTTTGGCCGTCATGGTCTACCCCGGGCTGTTCATGGTCTGGATCATCCGGATGGCGCTTTTTCCCCGGGCGGAGGTCATCATCCTGGTCTTTTTACTGATCGTCTTCGCCAACGATTCGCTGGCTTGGGCGGTGGGCATGCTGTTCGGCAAGGGCAACCGGGGCGTCATCCCGGCCAGTCCCAACAAGAGCATCGCCGGTTTTCTAGGCGGCCTGGCCGCCTCCGTAGCCGTCGGCGCGCTGGCTGCTTTTTATTTTCCCCCGGTTTTCAGCCGCGGACCGCTGCCGGTGCTCGTCTCCGGCGCCGTGCTGGGCTTGGTCACCGGGGTCGTCGCCATCATCGGCGACCTGGCGGAATCCACGCTCAAACGGAGCGTAGCGCTCAAGGATTCGGGGAATATCATTCCCGGCCGCGGGGGCATACTGGATTCCATCGATTCGATCAGCCTGGCCGCCCCGGTATTCTACGCCCTCTATTGGATATTATTTTAAGATGAAAAAGAAAATCGCCATCCTCGGCGCCACGGGGTCCATCGGATCCAATACCATCGACGTCATCCAATCCGAACCGGACCTGTTCGAAGTCGTCCTGCTGACCGCCAACAGCGGTTCGAAACGACTGCTGCGGACGGCAACCGCTTTTCCCAAGGCCAAGCTGGCCGTCTCCGGCCTGTCCGAATCCACCCCGGATGTGTCCTACACCGGCGTACCGGGCTTGTTGCGGGCCATCGCCGAGACCGAACCGGATATCGTGGTCAACGGCATCGCCGGATCGGCGGGTCTGCTGCCCTCCATCGCCGCCCTGGAAAACGGCGCCGACCTGGCTCTGGCCAACAAGGAAACCATCGTCATGGCCGCGCCGGTGGTATTCGACCTTGCCCGGCGCAAAAACGCCCAGATCATCCCGGTGGACTCGGAGCACTCGGCCATTTTTCTGCTGCTGGAAGCCCACGGCCGGGAGTTACTGGAAGAAATCATCCTGACCGCGTCGGGGGGACCGTTCCGGGGCTACTCGCGGAAACAGCTGGAAACGGTGGGCATCCAGGAGGCGCTCCAGCACCCAACCTGGAAAATGGGCGGCAAAATAACCATCGATTCCGCGTCCCTGGCCAACAAAGGGCTGGAAGTGATCGAAGCGGTCCACCTTTTCGGCATTCCGCCGGAGCGGGTAACCGTGCTGGTCCATCCCCAGAGCGTAGTGCATTCCTTGATCCGCCTGGTGGACGGATCCCTGTACGCCCAGATGTCCTATCCGGACATCCGCTCGCCCATCCAGAGCGCCCTGCACTGGCCCGACTGCCGGGCTTCCGACTTCGGCCGGTTTTCCCTGGAAAATTTGACCCTCAGCTTTGAAAAACCCGACTCCGCCGCCTTCCCCATGCTCGGCCTGGCCTATCAAGCCGTCGGACGGTCCGGTCGCTATCCCACGGCGTACAACGCGGCCAACGAAGTGGCCGTAGCCGCCTTCATGGCCGGCAAGATCAGTTTTCTGGATATTTCCCGTCTTACCCAGTCGGTTCTGGAAAGCGACTGGGCCCACGGGGAATCAGATCTGGAAGCGATCATCGATGCCGACGCACGCGCCCGGGCACTGGCGATATCCACTATTGGGGAGCTGCGTTGATGCTGTTGAAAATACTTCTGGGATTGATCGGCTTGGGCTTGGTCGTCTTTGTCCACGAATTGGGTCATTTTATCGCCGCCCGCCTCTCCGGGATCGACGTGGAAGCCTTTTCCATCGGCTGGGGCCGCCCCCTGTTCAGCAAAACCATCGGCGGGGTGGAATACCGCGTCGGCGTGTTCCCCGTGGGCGGCTACTGCCGCATGCGGGGGGAAGCCGAATTCCGGGAAGCCATCACCAAGGGACACACGGAAATTCCCCGGGACCGGGGTACCTTTTACGGTGCCGCTCCGCTGCGCCGCATTTTTACCGCCCTGGCCGGACCGGCGGCCAACGTCCTTTTTGCCGTCCTGCTGCTGTCCGTGGTCTGGGGGGTGGGCTTTGAGGTCAAGACCCTGGGCAACCGGATCGTTCTGGTTTCAGACCTGGACTCCAGCGCGCGTTATCCCGCGGACGAAGCGGGATTGCGTACGGGAGACCGGATCGTGGCCGTCGACGGCAAAAAGACGACCAACTACCTGGAAATCCAGGAGGCGATCGCGCCCCGGGCGGAACGGCCGCTGTTGATCAGCGTCCAGCGGGAGGGGCAGGTCCTGGACCTGTCCGTGACGCCCGCCCTGGATACGGCCACCGGCGCCGGCCGGATCGGCGTCTTTTTCTGGACCGACCCGGTGGTCGCCGCCGTCGCCCCCGGCAGCACCGCCGCCATCGCCGGCCTGCAGAGCGGCGATCGGCTGCTGGCGGCCAACGGCCGGAGCCTACCCTACTCGGTGGCTTTGACCAAAATTCTGGAGGAGCGTCCGTCCGTCTTGTCCCTTGACGTAGAGCGCGGCGGCCGACGGGAAACCCGTTCCCTGGTCCTGTCCTACGCCGACGACGGATCCACCGATCTGGGCCTGGAATTCGAGACCATCCAGTTCCGCACGCCCCGGCTTTCGCCCGGCCGGGCGCTGTTGACCGGCGCTGCGGAGACCGCCAAGACCTTCATGCTGTCCCTGGATAGCCTGACCCTGCTTTTCCGGGGCGTAGACCTGACCAAAGCAGTCTCCGGGCCGGTGCGCATCACCTACATGGTCGGGGACATCGCCACCGAAGGCTTCGGTCGGGGACTCGGCGCGGGATTCATGGCGGTAGCCAATTTTCTGGCCTTGATCTCCATCGCCCTGTGCATCATGAACCTGCTGCCCATACCGGCGCTGGACGGCGGTTTGATCCTCCTGTTCATCTTCGAGCTGTTGACCCGCAGACCCCTGCACCCCAAAGCCATCTACGTTTTCCAGCTGGTCGGAACCACCCTTATTTTCGGCTTATTGCTCTTCTCCGTTTTCGGGGATATCCTGTTCCTGTTCGGCGTACACTGATCCAAGGAGACCCCTGCGTGAAACATACGATCACCTGCCAGTGCGAGCACGAATTTCAGGCCGAGATCCCGGACGGCGTGGATCTGGATACGGACGCGGCCGCGCTTCAGGCCATTCTGGACGGCACCTTCCTCAGCCTGCGCTGCCCCTCCTGCGGCATCACGCTCAAACCCGAGTTCCCGCTGGAACTCAGCTGGCCGAGCCATGCCCTGGCGCTGCGGGTGCTGCCCGAATTCGACCGGACGGATTTTTACCGCCGCAAAGAAACGGCGGCGCCGGAGGATACGATCATCGGCTATCCGGAACTGGCGGACCGCCTGGCCGTGGTCCGGGATGGGCTGGACGCGGTAGCCGTCGAAGCCCTCAAGTACTACCTGCTGCTGAAAGCCGAAGAGGCCAATCCCGAGGCGGAGGTCGGCGCCTGGTATCAGGGCCAGACCGGCGATTCCCTGGAATTCCACCTGACCGGCATCCGGCCCGAGGAAGTGGCGGTCAGCCGTGTCCCCTACCCGGTCTATACCAAAACCCTGGATGAATACCGGCGCCGCCCGGAATCGGAACCCTTTGCATCGCTGCGGGTCGCCGGCTACCTGTCGGTGCGCAACCTGCAGCGGTCCGAGGATTTATCGTGAAGCGCCGCCGCCTTACCATCTTCTTCGCGCTGATGGTAGCCGCGGCCGCGTACTCCCAGAACGTCGGCGGCCACCGGGGCGCCGTGCGGGCCCTGGCCTACGACCAGCTCCGGGGCCACCTGTTCAGCGCCGGCGAAGACGGCTTCATCAACGTCTGGACCACCCAGGCCGCCATGGCGCGCTACCAAGTCAGCCCTTACGCCTTGACCGGCCTGGCCCTGCGTCCGGGGCATTCCCAGCTGGCGGTGATCGAAAGCGACGGTCTGGGCTTGTACCGCATTTCCGCTTGGGACTACGCCACCTACAAGAACATCTTTTCCCTGCGGTTCAAGGATCCGGTTTCCTATATCGGCTACTCCGCGGCCGGTTCATTCCTGATCGCCGCCCGGAGCGCCCAGAACGGTGTCGTGTTCCTGGACCCCGAGACGGGCAACCAGCGACGGGCCCTGACGGACCTGGCCGGACCGGTCAGCTTTGCCGCCACCGGCCGGTCGGAAAAAACCATGATCGCCTATGCGCCCCAGGGGCAATTGTCCTATTGGGACCTGGCGACCGGAGCCCGACTCAAAAGCCTGACCGTTCCGGCCCGGCTGGCCGCGCCCCAACTGTTCGGCAACAACCGCTTCTTTGCCGGAACCGCCGCCGACGGCCTCGTCGTGCTGGACGCGGTTTCCGGCGCCGCGGTGGGTACCCATCCGCTGTCTCCGGAAGCGCTGGCCGTACCCCGTTCCGGCGATGATATCCGGCTCAGGACCTTCGATACAGGCTTCGGCGGCGTCATCCCCCGGGATTTTTCCGTCCATCCCGACGGCACCCTGCGTTTTCTGGCTTCCTACGGTGCTTCGTCCCCTCCGATGCCCACCTGCGCGCTGGCCACCGACTCGGGCTACGCCGTCGGCGGCCCGGACGGCCAGGTCCGCTACGTCTCGGAAACGGGTTATTTTGACCGTCCCGCCGCGGCATCGCGCCTTCTCGTGCGCGAAGCGGCGGTGTCCGAGACGACCTTGGCCCTGCTCACCGACCAAGGCGCAGCGCTGGTGCCGGCGGACTACCGCCTTTTCAAGCCCGGCGAGGCGCTGGAATTCACGTCCGTCGCCAGGGAGTATACGGCGCTCACGCCCCTGCCCTCCCTGGGACGGTTCATTCTTTGGGAAAAAGGGGGCGCCGCGCCGCCGGTGCGGCTGAGCGCCGCCGGCGCGGGCGTTTTGCCCGGAGTTCCCGCCCCGGCGACCCTGCGTATGGTGGACGCGCTGGCGGACCGCACGCTCTACTTGGACAACGCCGGAAAACTGACCGTCGTGGATACCGCCACGGGGGCGCCGCTGTTTGAATTCTCCACCCTCGGCATCCTGGACGCCGTGTTCAGCGACCGGCATACGCTGCTCCTGGCCCGGAGCGCCGTGGGGGCGGAAACGCCGCTTCTGTGGGTGGATATCGATACCGGCGAAACCGTACCCGGCGATTATCCGGCCAAGGCGGTGGTGCGGTTGCACCGTTCGCCCGCAGACACGCTGTACGCGGCGGTGATCACCGAAACCGCCGGGGGCCTCAAGACCGGCATACTGCGCCTGGATCGACGGGACATTCGCGCTTCCACGGCGCTGGTTGAATACCAGGGCGAAGACGGCAACCCCCAGATCTGGGACTGCGGCGGCGCCGTGGCCACCAACCTGGGCGGCGACGGCGCGACCCTCTACGGCGCCCGTGGTTTCCAGAGCTTTGAGCGCCGCGCGGCTCTGCCCAAGCGCATCCTGGCGGACGCGCAGCACTTTATCCTGCTGGACGCCGACGGAGGACTAGCCTGGCACGACAACCGGCTGGGCAGAACGCTGGCCGAACTGCGCCTTGAGGAGGACACCTGGTACCTGGAAACCAGCGGAACGGTCATTTCCGGCCCCGTTCGACGGCGCGGGACCTACTAGGAGTTTGTCGGATATATCCGCTTTGAATCAATAAGATTGCGGCTTGCCGCAATCTTTACCTTGCAAACCCCCAATGGAGCCGAATTTATCGGCATTTTGGCCACCCAAGGGTCCCCTTGGGTGGCCAAAATCCACCAGTCCGACAGGCTCCTAGTCGTGGGAAGGATTGGCCCGGACGCGTTCGATGGCGGCGGCCACCGCTTCCCGCACGCTCTGGGCGTAGGTGGTTTCGTTCATGGCGTGGGCCGCGTAGATGGTGCCCAGCAAAGACACCCGGTATAAGGGCTTGACCGCGTTGAGCGCGTAGGCCGCCATGTCCAGCACGCAGTCGGCGCAGAGACAGATCGGGCCCTGGTAGCCTGCGGTCTGGCGCTCCAGCTCCTGGATGACCAATTTTTCAGCCTCGTTGACCAGTTGATCAAAATCATAGTCGTCTTGAAACGCCATGTAACCTCCAAAGGAGCCGAATTTATCGGTATTTTGGCCACCCAAGGCCCTTGGGTGGCCAAAATCCACCAATCCGACAGGCTCCTAGCCGTTGCGGGAGAGACTTTCAAATTTAGTGTAGCTCGGCAGGAACACGATGTCCACTGTCCCCGTCGGTCCGTTGCGCTGCTTGGCGATGATCAGTTCCGTGGGAATGGCTTTGACCCGCTCGCCTTCGACGCGTTTGTCCGATTCGCGTTCCCGGTGCAAAAACATCACCAGGTCTGCGTCCTGCTCGATGGAGCCGGATTCCCGGATGTCCGACAGCGTCGGTCGCTTGCCTTCGGCGTCCCGGCGCACCTGGGAAAGGGCGACCACCGGGATGTCCAGCTCCCGGGCCAGGCTTTTGAGGGAGCGGGAAATCTCCGCGATCTGTTCGTGCCGGGGCAAATTGTAGTTTTCCGAGCTGATCAAGGTCAGATAATCCACAAAGATGATTTCCACCTTCTGCTGGGCCCGGAGGCGGCGCGCCTGGGCGCGCAGGTCCAGGAGTTTCATGTTCGGCATGTCCACGATGTACAGCGGAGCCTCGTAGATGCGGCTGGCGGCTTCCACCAGGCTGTGGAAATCGCTGGGCTTGAGCAGTCCGGTCCGGATCTTTTCCGATTCGATCCGGGCTTCGCTGGAAACAAGGCGCTGCATCAGGGCCATGTCGGACATTTCCAGCGTAAAGAAGGCGGCGGAAATATTTTCCTTGATGCAGATGTGGGACGCCATGGTCAATGCCAGCGCCGTCTTGCCCACCGAGGGCCGAGCGCCGATGATGATCAGTTCGGATTTCTGAAAACCGCTGGTCATGGCGTCCAGTTCGCCGATACCGGAGGGAATTCCGGTAAAAGCGTCTTTGGTATTGTAGAGCTTTTCGATGGCTTCGATGGTCTTGGGAATGATTTCTTTGGCGCTTTTAAAGGTCAGGGTCTGCCGGTTGTCGGTCAGCTCGAATATTTTCCGCTGCGCCTCTTCCACGATCAGGCGCGAGTCCGTGGCTTCGTCGAAGGAACGGGCGTTGATGTCCCCGCCGATGCGCAGCAGCGCCCGGCGGATGGAACCATCCTGCACGATCCGGGCGTAATAGTCGATATTGGCGCTGGTGGGCACTACGCTGGTCAGGGAAGCGATGTACGAAGGGCCGCCGGAAGCGTCCAGTTCGCCTTGTTGACGCAATTCTTCGATCACCGTGATGATGTCGGCTTTGCGCCCCTTGTTGAAAAGGCTCAGCACGGCCTGGAAAACCCGGCGGTTGGCGTTGGAGTAGAAATCGTCCGGCCGGAGGTAGCGGATGGCCGTCGCAATCGCTTCCTCGTCCAGCAGCAACGCCCCCAGAGTGGCCTGTTCGGCTTCATCGTTGTGGGGCGGAATGCGGTCCTTGAGCGCTGCGGCGGCCATCGAAGGGGGGGTTATTCCGTTACGGCTTCGTCGCCGGTAGTCGATGTACCTTCGGCCACCGGAGCGGCTTCGGCCACCGGGGTTGCTTCCGGCGCCGGCGGAGCTTCCATCGGGCGACCAAAGCGGCGCGGCGCGGGTTTGTGGGCCGTCTTGTCTTCCACCTTTACCGCCGCCTGCACGACGACGACGACTTCCGCGACGGTGTTTTCGTACAGTTTGATGTTCACCTTGTACTTGCCGACGCTCTTGAAGTGGGTGCCCGCCAGTTCGATGCGCTTGCGGTCGATGTGGAAGCCCAGTTTGGCGAATTCATCGGCCACGGTCTGGCTGGTGACCGCGCCGTAGAGTTTGCCGTTGGCCCCCGCAGGCATGACGATGAGCAGCTCGATGGCTTCGTATTTAGCCTTGAGGCTGGCCGCGTCGGAGCGCTTTTCCGCCTTGTGGGCCTCAATCTCGGCTTTGCGGGATTCAAACAGCTTGACCGTCTTGTCCGTATAGGGTACGGCCAGGTTGCGGGGGAACAGGAAGTTGCGGGCATAGCCCTTGGCGACTTCCCGCACATCCCCTTCTTCGCCCAGGGGTGAAACGTCTTTGTTGAGGATTACTTTCATGGTACTCAAGCTCCTTGATGGTACAGACTAAGAATCGCGACCGCGCCGCGTTCACGCCCCCGGAGTAGAGGACGGTCCGTGTGATGGAGGCGCCCTCAAGGGCAGCCAATTCTCAGCGATTCCCAGCAGCGCCAGGGCTCCCAGGGCAACCGCGTTGATTCCCGGACTGATGACCAGCAACAGAATGAAAATATTGACCAGCAGACGGCCCGCCGCGGGAAACCCCACCCGTCGGGTCGCGTGCACGACGATGCCGAAGCCTTGGGCCAAGTATAGCATCAACGACGCAAAAAGCACATTCCAGGCGGGAATTTCCAGCCAGCCCAGGGAAAACCGCGTGCCCGCCAGAATGGCCAGCAGCGCCAGGGAAAGCACCCAGATCGCCTGCGGAGGTGCGTAAAACCGGACAAACGCGTCCTTGTCCCGGGGCGTGCGGCTGAACAGCCTGGCCAGCTGCACCGAAAAAACCAGGAACCCGGCGTGGACCAGAAACGCCGCGCCCCGCAGGGCGATAAAGCCGGACGTCCGGACGATCAAGTCCACCGTAACCTGCCGCTCCAGCAACGATTTCCGCACCACGTCCGCGCCGGCGGCGTTGCGGTACAGCTCCAGCATCGCTTCCGCCTGTTCCCGCAGGGCGGCGGTCAGCGCCGGATCCCGGGCGGCAAAATGGACGATCGGCCAGAGCGCCAGAGCGCTAACCGCCGCTCCGGCGAGATACCGGAAGGACACGCGCCGCCGCGATGCGCCGGGCAGGGAAGCCGCGGGCACGACGATCCAGACCAAAACCGCCGCCGCGAGGGTAAAATAACCCGCGTCGGAAAAAAATCCGCCCCAGAAATCGCCCAGGGCAAGCGCGGAAACCAGGGCGATCACCCCTTGAGCCAGGCCTGATAAAACGACGGCCAGCCAGGCTGCCCAGGGCGGACCGCTGAACGCGACCATGCCCAGGGGCACCAGGAAAAACGGCGCCAGAATTCCGCTGCGTGCCAAGACAACGCTGACTGCGGCCCCGGCCAAAGCCGGCCACCATTTCCGAAACCGGCCAACCAGGGGAATCATCGCGCCGGTCGTTCTATTCGGCTACGAAGGGCAACAGCGCGATGACCCGGGCCCGCTTGACCGCCAGCGCCAGTTCGCGCTGATGCCTGGCGCAGGTGCCCGTGATCCGCCGGGGCAGGATTTTACCCCGCTCGGTGGTAAAGCGACGCAGCGCGTCGGAGTCCTTGTAGTCGATCTTCAGTTTCTGGGTGCAGAATTTGCAGACCTTCTTTTTGAAGTATACCTTGCCCTTGCCCCGGCCGCCCCGGTCATCCCCGTCCCGGCCGCTCATGCCGCCATCCATGGAATCTCCGGACCGGTCCATGCGGGGACGGTCGTTCATCATCATTCTTTCATCGGACATGCGTTGTCTCCTCGTTAAAACGGAATATCGTCGGCAAAACCGTCATCGGGACTTTCATCCTGCGGCGCCGGAGCCCGATTGGGGGCTCCTTCGCCGCGTTCCCGGGGCGCCGACCCCGAACCGGCCGGATACCCGCCGGCGCCGCCGGCTCCGGCACCACCGCCCAGAAGCTGGACGTTGTTGGCCATGATTTCCACCTTGGACCTGTTCTGGCCGTCCTGTTCCCATCGATCCTGCCGCAGTTCGCCTTCCACGGCGATCTGCTTGCCCTTGACCAGGTATTGGTTGAGGGTTTCGCCCTGCCTTCCCCACAGCACTACGTCGAAGAAGTTGGGTTCTTCCACCCACTGGTCGCCGCTTTTCTTGCGCCGATTGATGGCCAGGGAAAACTTGCACACCGCCTGACCGCCGGCGGTGTATTTGAGTTCCGCGTCCCGGGTCAGTCTTCCGATCAAGACAACATGGTTAAGGTCGGCCACGCTGCGCTCCTTAGGCCTCGACGCGCACGAAGAGGTATTTCAGGATGTTGGTGTTCAGCTTGAATACCTTGTCCAGAACGGCCAGCTTGGCCGGATCCAACTGCAGGGTGAACAGGACGTAGCGTCCCCGGGTGCGTTTGTTGATGGCGTAGGCCAGTTCCCGGTCGCCCGTTTCATCGGTTTTTTCGATTTCCGCTCCCTGAGCGGCCAGATCGGCCAGAACCTGTTCCCGGCCTGCCTTGTGCTGGTCTTCTTCCAAGGGGAAGATGACCGTCAGTTCGTACTGACGCATGAGTCCTCCTTACGGACTATAAAAATGATCCGCCCTGAGCGACGGATAAAGAGGTTTATGCAGGATATAAAAATATTCCGCCGCTGTCAAGTAAGCGCGGCTCCTGCCGATATTTGAGGGGGGGTATCATGGCAAAACGGATCCATTTTGAAGACGATGTTTTTTATCTCAATACCCGCCTCCGCTCGCTGGAAGACATGCTGGTCCTGGACGTCGACCCGGAATTTTTTCTGCAGAAGACGCTGGACGACGTGGACTTCATCGACGCCACCCTCCAGGCCGTGCAGGACGCCCTGCTGGAGAACGAGCGCCTGATCGAGCGGGAAGAACAGATCCGCAACCTGGTTGAAACCGAAGAAACCTTCATCGCCCTGATCAGGCGCCTGGCCGACGGCCGTTCGGCCATCAGCGCCGCCCTGCAACCCTTCTCCGAGCGATTTTCGCTGTTGACCGCCCGCACCCGGGAACGCGCCCGGGCGCTGCGGGTCCGGGAGAACGACGGCCGCAAGGAAGCCGACGACCCGCTGGTGGTCAGCCCGGAAGAATTGAACGAACTGCTCAAAGGCATGGAATAGCCCCGTCCTTTATGCTACAGTGGCGCCATGCAGCGCCATGATTTTGTGATCGTCGGTTCCGGTCCCGCCGGACTGGCTGCGGCCTTTGAACTTTCCGAACGCCGACCCGGTGCGGGCATTCTTCTTTTGGACAAAGCCGCCGTTTCTTCCGGCGGTCTGCGCAACGACTGCAAGATGAACTTTACCTACCCCATCGGGTTTCCCGTCGATTTTTGGCCCCGGGACAGCGCGGAAGCCTACCTGGAACGGGTCACCTCCTTTTTGGCGCCCACCCTGCTGGAGCGGCGCAACGTGGGCGCCTACACGCTCCGGGCGGAACGCATCGACGTGGAAATGCTGGATATCAAGCAAGCCCACCTGGGTACGGACGGCGGACTCAAGCTCATCCACCGCCTGACGGACGAACTGCGCCGCCGGGGCGTCGAAATCGCGCTGGAAGAAGCCGCCCTGGCCCTCGATCCGCAGCGCCGGGTGCTGACCACCAGCAAGCGGGAGGTCGAATACGGCGCCCTTTTGGTCGCCCCGGGCCGGGGCGGCTTCGACTTTCTGCGCAAGCTGATGATCGCCGCGGGCATTCCCTTTGCGGACAACTCCATCGACGTCGGCATCCGGGTGGAAACCCGGGAAGAACGCTACCCCATCGTGCGGGACTACTACGACCCCAAATTCCTGTTTCCCGAACGGGTGCGCACCTTCTGCACCAACTCCCGCAGCGCCCACGTGGTCAAGGAGCGCTACGAAACCGCCCGGGGCGAAACCTACTACAGCGTCAACGGCCACGCCTGGTCTGCGGACCGCCCGGCCAACGGTCTGGTCAACTTCGCCATCCTGCGCAGCGTGGAATTTACCGAGCCCCTGGCTTCCGGCCAGGATTTTGCCGAAATGCTGGGCCTGCAGGCCATGCTGGTGGGCGGCGGCAAGCCGCTGATGCAGCGGATCGGGGATTTCCGGATGGGCAAGCGGTCCAAGCGGGACGGCTTCAACGCCGACCTGTTCGATTTTGAGCCCACGCTGCAGGATTGCACCCCCGGGGACATCAGCCTGGTCATGCCCGCCAAATTCCTGCGTTCCATCTGGAAGGCGCTGAAGCTGCTGGACACCATCGTGCCCGGAGTCATGCACCCGGGCACGATCATGTACTACCCGGAGATCAAGCTGTACGCCAACAAGCCGGAATTCCAGGACAGCCGCTACTTCATGGCCCTGCCCGGCGTCTACCTGGCCGGGGACGGCGCCGGCACCAGCCGGGGCATCACCGCCGCCTGGGCCAGCGGGCTGCGCGTGGCCGACGGGATGCTGGGGTGCGCATAAGCGGCGGAACGCTCTGCGGCCGGCGGGTGGCCGTGCCGGAAGGCGTCATCCGGCCGGCCATGGACCGCATGCGGGAATCGGTCTTCGCCATCCTCGGCGATTTGACGGGGCGCTCGTTCCTGGACTTGTTCACCGGCTCGGGCATCATCGCCCTGGAAGCCGCCAGCCGCGGCGCGGACCCGGTGGAAGCCGTGGAGATGGACCCGCTGAAAAGGGAAACCCTGCTGCGCAACGTGGCCATTTCGCCGGTGCGCATCTCCTGCCGCTTCATGTCCGCCGAACTGTACGTCCGCCGGGCCAAAAAGGGTTTCAACCTCATTTTTTGCGACCCCCCCTTCCCCTACAAGTTCAAGGAACAGCTGGTGCTGTCCATCGCCGCTTCGCCGCTGATGGCTCAGGCGGATTCGCTCTTAATGATCCACCATCCCCGGGAAGAGCGGCTGGAGCAAGCCCAAGCCGCTCTGGTTCTGGAAGACCGCCGGGAATACGGTCGATCCATCGTCGATTTTTATCGAAACATGCGGTAATTTTTCCACTTTCCCGCCTGCTCGTAGCCGGAACCCTTGATATATTAGAGTTTTTTTAACTATTTTTATTGCTTTTTTTTTGCGGATACGGTTATAATTATGTGTCAAATCTAAAAACATCAGTTTTTAGATTTGTACCGATAAAAACGCAATTCCTGTAAGGAATAGCTTAAGTCCGGTCTAAAAACAACCGGTTTTTAGACCGGACTCAAGGACGTGCTTTGGATCGCGATACGGTATTTGATCGTTTCCGGGATCAAGGTTTTATTAAAACACAGAAATGTCCGCCCATGGATCCGGCGCAAAAAGTCATCCTGAACCGCAGAGGCAACCAGTTGCTCAATTCCGGAGACATGGAGGGCGCCCGGCGTATTTTTATGACCACCGGGTATTCGGATGGCTTGATCCGGGTGGGCGACCGCTACGCGGCGTTAGGCAAGAGTCTGGAGGCGCTGCGCATGTACTGGCTGGCTCCGGACAAAAAGAAAGCGGAAGTGCTTATAGCGCGGATGTCCGCGTTTATACAAAATCTGGTGCATGAAGAGGAAGCATGATGGAAAAAGACAAAAAGTCGGCTAGCGAATTGAACGCGGAATTGGGTTCCGGTTTGGATACCGGATCGAACCAAGATTTGTCGGGAAGCGGGGTTTTTCCGGTCGTAGACGATGTAAGCGCCGAAGACGCGCAAGAAAAGGACGAATTCTCCGAAATTTCGGAACTTTCCAAAAAAGGCTATCAGCTGCTGAAAGAAAACAAGACTTCAGAAGCCATCGAAGCCTTTGAGAAAATTCTGGAAAAGGACCAGGACAACAACTACGCCCTGGTCGGATTGGGGGACGCGTCCCGCAAGCGGGGTTCTTTCCGGGAGTCGGTGGAATACTATCGGCGCTGCCTGAGCCACCATCCGGGCAACAATTACGCCCTGTTCGGCCTGGCGGACTGCTACAAAGCGCTCAACCAGTATCAAAAGGCCATCGAAATTTGGGAGCAGTACCTGCTCCATGACGACAAGAACATCACCGTGCTGACCCGGGTGGCCGACGCCTACCGCAAGGTGCGGGATTTCCGCCGGTCCAAGGCGGTCTACCTGCGGGTCCTGGAGATGGAAGAAAACAACCCCTACGCGCTGATCGGACTGGGGCATCTGCACTACGACTTCAAGGAGTACCGGGACGCCCTGTACTACTGGGAAAAAATGCTCAACCTGCACCGGGACGACGTGGACATCCGGGTGCTCACCTCCATCGGCAACTGCCACCGCAAGCTGAAAACCTTTGACCAGGGCGTGCCCTACTTCGACCGCGCCCTGGAGATGGATTCCTTCAATTTCTACGCCCTGTTCGGTCTGGCGGACTGCTACCGGGGCATGAACCAGCAGCACAAGTCGCTGGAATACTGGAACCGCATCCTGGATCAGGACCCCCGCAACAAGGTCATCCTGACCCGGGCGGGGGACGCCTACCGCAACCTGGCGGAGTACGATGAAGCCGGCGAATACTACCGCCGGGCCTTGAATATCGAATTCGACGTCTACGCCGTGCTGGGCCTGGCGGTGGTGTCCAAAATGCAGGGCAAGTACGACGACGCCATCGAGTCCCTGCGCCGGCTGGCCCAGCAGGACCCGAAAAACTACCGGCTCTACATCGAGATGGCGGATTGCTGGATGCGCCGGGGCGACCGGGACCGGGCCATGGAGGCGTTGGCGGAATTCCAGAAACTGGGTATGCGCAATTCCTACATCAACGAGTTCCTGGATCGACTGCGGTCTTGATGGTCCTCAATCCGGTGCTTTCCGGCCTGGCGCCGGACCAGCTGGCGGCGACGCTGGCGCCCCTGCCCGCCTTCCGGGCCAAACAGGTGTTCAAGTGGCTGTCCCGGGCCGTGCCGTCTTTTCAGGAGATGACCGACCTTTCCCAGACCCTGCGGGACGATCTGTCCCGCCGCTTCCGGCTGTATTCCAGCTTCGTTTCCGAGCGCCTGGAGGATGCGGACGGCACGGTCAAGCTGCAGCTGACCCTGGAAGACGGCGCCAAGATCGAAGCGGTCATCCTGGAAGACGGCGAAGGCCGCAAAACGGCCTGCCTTTCGACCCAGGTCGGCTGTCCGATGGCCTGCGCCTTCTGCAAGACCGGCACCCTGGGCCTGCTGCGCAACCTGAAGGCCGCCGAAATGGTGGAGCAATTTATCCACCTGCGGGCCATAGCCCCGGAAATCAGCCATATCGTCGTCATGGGCATGGGCGAACCGCTCCTGAACCTGGAAGCCCTGCGCCAGGCGGTGGCGGTGCTGACCGATCCGGCCGGCTTCGGCCTTTCCCACCGCCGGATAACCGTGTCCACCAGCGGCCTGGTCGCCGGCATCCGGGACCTGACCGACCGGGGACCCGACCTGCGGTTGGCCCTGTCCCTGACCACCGCCGATCCGGCGCTGCGCGGGCTGCTGATGCCGGTTACCCGGACCAACCCCCTGCCGGAGGTCAAAAAGGCGCTGATCGAACACCAGAAGCGCTTCAAGAAACGCATTACCCTGGAAGCCGTCCTCCTGGGCGGCGTCAACACCCGCATCCAGGACGCGCTGGCGCTGGTCGAATTTGCCCGGGACCTGGAAACCATCGTCAACTTGATCCCCTGGAACCAGGTGGACGGGCTGGGCTTGCAGGGCCAGGCTTTCCGGGAGCCGACGGAGGCTGAAACCGAGCGCTTTGCCCGGGAACTGGAAAAACGGGGCCTGACGGTCACCCGGCGCTACCGCAAGGGACGCGGCGTCTCCGGCGCCTGCGGACAGCTCGGGTCGACGGACGCCTTTCCGTCAGCCGAAAAAGAACCAGAAGCCGACCTGCGCCGCGCCGATGAAGGCGCCTAAGAGGGCACCGAAAATATTGATCCACCGGAACTGATCGGACATGACGTCCAGGACGATGCGCTCCACCGCCAGCATGTCCAGGGCGTCGACGCGTTCCGACACCAGGGCGCGGACGTCCAGCGTTTTAAGCGCCGCCGCCATCCGCTCGTCCGCCACCGCCAGCAGGCTGTTGGCCAGAAAAAGGTCGATGTTGTGTTTGGCCTGGTCGCTGAGCGCCAGCAGTTCCGTCAGGCTGCGGTCCAGCCGGGTTTCAAGCAGGCCGTTCAGTCCCCGGGCCAGTTCGTCCATCGACCGGGCGCGCGCCCGGGCAATCAAGGCGGCGCCCAGCTTTTGCGTCGCCTCCGCCGCCTCCGCGCCGGTCAGGCTCCGGATCAGCGCCCCCCAGGGACGGTCCAGAAGGGGCAGGATCAGGCCGACGATCCCGGCGGTGATCCGTTCCGCCGAATCCGTACCCGCCAGCAGGCGCTGCGTCGCATCCTGGACCAGACCGGCCGTCTTGCGCCGGGTCTCCGCCCGGGCCAGCAGGACCGCGATCTGGGCGAGCAGGTCGTCGATGATTTCCGGCATCCGCTCGTGCAGGGTGCGGTCGTACTGGGCGGCGGAAACAAAGAAGCGCTGAAAAACGTTGAGCTTCAACAGGGCTTTGCCCAGAAAAATGCGGCCCTGGGCTTCCAGCTCGGTCCGCACCGGCGGCTTCTCCAGCAACGCCAACAGGTCCTCGCTCAGCCGGGGATACGCCGCCGCCGCCAGTTCCGCCGCCTCCGCCGCCAGCGTCTCCGCGCCGCCGCACAGGGCGGTGCCGACGAGGGCCTGGAGTTTTTGTTCCAGCCGGTCCCGGCTCAGCCCCAGGGTTTCGGGCAGCGATTTTTCGGCGTAGGCGTCGGAGAGGGCGGCCAAGGCGCCATCCAACAACTGGGGGGCCAGGGGCGAATGGATCAGGCCGTAGAGCAACGCGGCGAGGGACCGGGAAAGATCGGCGCCCTCCGGAACGCGTAAAAACCGGGCCAGGCCGCGCACGGGACCGGTCAATAAGGGGCTGGTAAAGTCCGCCACCGAGCGTTCCACGGTCCGCCTGAAATCTTCCTGCCCCAGCCGTCGGCGCAGGATGTCTTCGGTGATCAGTTCCCGTTCCACCATACGGCCGATATTGTCCGCCAGCTGGTGCCGCTGCCGGGGCAGGATGCCCGGGGTAAAGGGCAGGCGCAGGCCAAAGACGCGTACTTCCCTGAGGGGCCGGAACAGCATCTTGATGGCGATGTCGTTGGTGACGTACCCGATGACCGCGCCGATCAACGGCGGGCCGACATACAACAGGACGCTGTTCATTTGGTCAGCGACTCCGCGGCGGTACGCGCCTGGCCTTCGTTTTCGTACACGTCCACGACGTCCGCCTTCAGCCAGCCCCGCAGTCCGTCTTCCACCAAAACCCACAGCACGGGCACGTCGTCCACCGGCAGGGCGCGGCGTTCCAGGACCCGGACCACGACGCCCCGGCGGAAATATCCCAAAGCCACGCCCGTATCGTCGGGCTGGTCCAGAATGCGGGCGTAGGAAGGCAGAATCACCCCGTGCCCGACGTGGCTACGCGCCAGAACGGGGGTGGGCGGCGGCCCGGCGACCACTTCCCGGGCGGAAAACCCGCAGGAGGCGAACAGAAAGCCCGTCAAAACCAGGGCCGCCAACTGGAAACGCGATCCGTATGCCTGTATACTCATCACGTGAAGAATATACCCGTTTTTGCGCTGCTCGTCAGCATGGGGATCGCATCCGGGATGCAGGCGCAGCAAATAGAGGTCGAATCGTCTTTTGGTGTTTTATTGGGAGAATCGCAAGAACTGGTGTACGCCTATTCGGGTTCCACGGATATCCTGAGCCGGCTGGACTGGGAAATGATGCCGCTGACCTATTATGGCTCGACGTTGATGCTGAAGCCGGCTGACGCTGCCGCGTCGGGCTATGTGGTCAATCTCGGCATCAAATTTGGATTCCCCGGAAATACCGGCACCATCGAGGATCGGGACTGGCGGGGCACGAGCGATGCGCTGACCCATTTTTCCGCCCACGACTGCTTCACCGAACAGGCGCTGCTGGTGGACGCCGCCCTCGGATACCGTTTATCCCTACCGTATAACCTTGCTTTGACTCCTCTGGTCAAATTTTCCACCATGCGCTTTCGCTGGACGGCCCGGGATGGATACACCCAGTATGGACCGAACATCAACGAACCCTATGTCGAGTGGGACTCTTCTTTCGCCAAAGAATCAATCTACGGAACCGGTATTGCCTATGAACAAAACTGGATTCTCATTCTTTCCGGCTTGCAGCTGGATTGGCAGGTTGGACGGCGCGGGACCCTGGCATCGGGCATCCTGATCAGTGCCCTGTTGTACTGTGCGGATCAGGATGACCACATTCTTCGTTTGCTGCAGTTCAACGAAACTATGAGCGGCGGGTTTGCCTATGAACCCCATTTCAGCTTCAGCTACGCCTTTTCAGGCAGGACTACCTTCTCGGCAAAGACGTCCCATCGAAACATCCAGGGCTTGCGGGGCGATACCGCGATCATGAAAATCGGAACCGGTACCGATCAGGGTACGGACGAAGACAGCGCCGGGGTTTCCTATTCGGTTTTTGATTTTACGCTGTCGGCGCGGATATCGCTCTAAAATTCACGAAGAGGTTTTTTGTTTTTCGTCCAGCTGGGGCAGCAGCTTGCGGTCCGAGTCGGCAAAGTCCAGGGCGGCGATCTCGTCCAGGGGGGCCCAGCGCCAGGCGGTGTGTTCCCGCAGGCTGAAGCCGTCGCCGTCGAAGAAGACTTCGTAGGCCGACAGGATGCGGCGCCGTTGATGGTGTTCAAAATGGTCGCTGGCCAGCAGGCTGCCCACACGGATGGCGACGCCGAACTCCTCCCGGTATTCCCGGATCAGCGCCGCGGCGTCGGATTCGCCGTCTTCGACCTTGCCGCCGGGGAACTCCCACTTGCCGCCCAGGTCACCGCCCGCGACCCGCCGGGCCACAAAAAAAGCCGCCCCCCGCCGGGCGATACCCGCCACCGAGCGGGCCGGAGCGGATTCGAAAGCTGGGTTGACCGCGTCGGCCATCAGAGAAAAAGCACCGTGGGAAAAAGGAAGTGGGCCGCCGCGGAGATGATCGCCGTCAGGCCGAACCATTTTTTGTGGCGCATGAAGATGGTTTCCAGTTGGTGGTTTTCGGCTACCGGAACCGTAGAATGGCTACGATAAAATTCGTAGAGCAAAACAAAGCCCGCCGCCAAACCGGCGGCGGAAGGCAAGAGGTCGCCCAGCACGGGTACGTCCCCGCGCACTGCGGACAGCAGCTTGAAGAACCCCGTGGCCATGGTGAGCACGCCGAGGATGAGGCGGAACGTTTCGTCCAGAGCATACCCGCGCAGTCCGTCCAGAACGGTGGAACGGCCGTCGGCTTCGACGGTCAAGGCATACCCGGCCAGCGCGTTGCAAAGAATGGCTAAAAAATAGAACTGTATCATCATTCGCCTCGTATTCCCTTCTAAAAGATAACCTATTAGCTTACGCAGGTCAACGCGGTAGCTCCAAAATCTCACTGTACCCGGGCTTTGAGGACGATCACTTCCCCCGCCGCCTGCAGGATGACGGATAGCGTTTCCCGGTCCCCCGGCACGGCCAGCCGGAATTCTTCTTCTTCCCGGGGCGTGAACAGGACGTTGAGGGGCAGGATCGAATCGGCTTCCCCTGACTCTGGTCCGACCAGCAGGTCGACGGCGCCGCTGTAAGCCGTGGGCCGGCCGGTCTTTTTCAGCGCCAGGTAGGTGGTGCCCTGAAAACGCAGGGCCGAAAGGCTGACCTTATTGCCCGCCAGGGTGCCGACGTCGTCCCCGGGGACCAGAAAGGCGGTCACCAGCGTGGTCAGGCTGAGCATGATGATGGCCAGGAACAAAAAAGCCGAAGCCTTGTTGGCCGTCAGGGTGCGGAACAGGTTGGGCTTCCGGAAGGGCGTCTTGCTGTTGAGCCGCCGCACTTCTTCCGGCGCGCGCTCCAGCCGGCGCTCCCGGGAATAATGAAAGACCAGATCCCGCTCTTCGTCGTCCCGGTTGGCCATGTCTTCCCCCTAAAGCCAGATGCCGCCGGCGATGCGGGCCGCCGCGTCGGCCACGGCCGACGGGTCGACAAAGCCGCCGGCCGCGGCGGCCTCCCGGCCGGCCTGCACCAGCAGGGCCGCGGCGGCGACGGCGCAGTCGAAGCCGTCGGTCCGGGGCGCGGCCCGGACGCCCCGGGCCAGCAGGGCGGCGCAGAGGCCCGCCAGGACGTCGCCGGAGCCGCCGGAAGCCAAAGCGGCGGTCATGCCGTCCACCACCGCCGTCCGGCCGTCCGGCGCGGCGACGTGCAAAACGTGGCCCTTGAGCAGCACCACCGCGCCGCAAGCCGCCGCCGCCGCCCGCAGGTGGGGCAGCGGGTCGGCGGCGACTTCGTCCTTGCCGACTTCCTGCCGGCCCAGCCCCCGGCGCAGGCGGTTGAGAAAATCGACAAATTCCCCCGGATGGGGCGTCAGGATGCAGTCCCCGGAAAAACGGAAGTCCGCCGCGGGGCGGATGGCGTCGGCGTCCAGCACCAGGCCGGTTCCGGCGGCGTTCTTTTCCCGGGCTTCGGCCAACACCGCCGCCCGGGCCGCGTTCCAGGCCCAGCCGGGGCCGAGCAGGATGGCGTCGGGCTCAAAACGGCCGCGTTCGACGGCCACCATGACGCCCCCGGCGCCGACGGCCAGCAGCGGCTGGATTTCCGGGTCCACCACCAGCCGGATCAAGCCCGCGCCGCCGGCCTGGGCGCCCCGGGCCGCCAGCTGGGCGGCGCCGGTGGCGCCGACCGACCCGGCCCGTATCTCGACCACGCCGCGCCGGTATTTGTAGGCCTCCGGCGCCACCCGGGGCAGCCGGGCCGCTGCGCCGGCCAGGTCCGCCAGCTCCGGTCCCGTGGCCGCGGCCAGCAGCTCAGGCGGAAATATTCCGGTCACCGGCAGGATGGTGCCCGCCAGGGGGCGCGCGGCGGGCCGGTACAGGACTTCTTTCCGCGGTTCAATGGCCAGGGTCAGGTCGGCCCGCAGCACCGGCAGGCCCGGACGCCAGCCCCCGAACAAGCCCGAGGGCAGGTCCACGGCGACCAGCAGGGGCGGCGGCCGGTCGTCGTCGTCTGCGCCGCGGCTGCAGGCGCGCTGCACCGCGGCGACCAGGTCGGCGGCGGTCCCCCGCAGGGCTGCGTCGAGGCCCGTCCCGGCGATGCCGTCTATGATCAGGTCGGCGCCGGCCAGGGCCCGGGCTGCCGCGGCAAGGTCCTGGTGCGCCGCGTACACCGCCACGCCCAGTCCACGCAGGGCTTTGAGCGCCTCGGAACGGGGCGTGCGTACCCCCGGCGGGTCGGCTTTGGTGACGACCAGGGCGGTGCGCGCGCTTTTAAGTCGCCCCTCAAAGATCAAGGCCCGCAGCAGGACCAGGGCGTCGGCGCCGTTGTTGCCCGCACCGATCAAACCCAGCGCCTGCAGGCCGGGCCGGACAAACAGCTCCGGACGGGCATCCCTCAGTACCCGGGCGCAGGCCCGGCCGGCGGCTTCCACCAGGGCAAACGGATCCAGCCCCCAGTCGGCCGCGGCGATGCGGTCCAGGTCCCGGGACGCCGTAAAATCCGGCAGCTTCACCGCCGGACCTCGCCCATAAAGCGATCCGTCCGCCACCAGACGACCTTGACCTCGTAGTCCGTGGCCAGGATGCCCGACAGGATCCCGTCTCCGGAAAGGTGGAAGGCGTTGAACCGCAGCTCATCGTCGCTCACCTGGATAAAGCCCCGCTTCTGGTCCGTGGAATCCAGCTCCAGCAGCAGCAGGGAATAGCCCCCCGGACTGGGGACGGAAAGGAACAGCTTGCCCCCCCGGGCCGCGCCGATCAACGAATAGATCAGCCTGGTTTCCACCTTCTTGTCGTTTTCGGTCACGATCTGTTCAAAGGGGGGAATTTCGACGCTCTGCTGGTAGGAACCGTCTTCCACGTCCATGACCCAGACGACGGAGCCGTCGTATTCGATGCCCGACTTGGTCTTGGTCGATTCGTCGAAGGTATCCAGGTAGTAGTCGACCTTCAAGTAGATGCGCCGGCTGTCCGGCGAAACCTGGATCGAGTCCAGGGACGGGCGGGATTTGCGGTCCTGAGTTACCGGAATGTCCTCGTTCTGGATGTGCACCAGAAATAGGGCGGTGCCCTGGCGGTCGAACCAATAGACGTTCCAGCCCGTGGTCAGCCGGCATAGCACCGCCAGTTCGTCCTGGGCGGAGGCGCAGATGCCGTAGACCCGGGGAAAAGGCGTCCCGCCGATGCCTTCCTGCCCCAGATATTCCACAAAACGGCCGTCCTCGTCAAAGTGCAGGATGGTCGTATCCAGCAGGGTACGGTGTTCCACGTCGAAGTTGCGCCGTTCCGCCGGCAGCCGGTCTTCCACGTACAGATGTTTGCGCGAATCCACCGCCAGTTCCCCGGGCTCTCCCAGCGGATAGGCTACCGCCTGCCGGGTGACCACCTCGTCCGAACCGACTTCGGTCTGGAGGCTCAGGGGCGGCGGATTGGCGTCGGTGTTGTAGATCATGGACAAAAGATCGCCGTAGGAAGTATAGCGGACCACCTTGGCGCCGTTGCCGTCGGACAGGTAAAAGATGCCGTCCCGCATGGCGATGCGGGTTTTGCGGACGCTGCGCGTCCCTTCCAGCCCGAAGAGGTCCAGCTGGTCCTCCAGGCGGCCGATGTTGAGCACGAACAGGTTTTCCCGGCCCACGGACTCAACCCGCGGATCGGCGCAGGAAACAAGGGACAACATGCCGCTGAGCAAAAGGACGGCGATGGATATCATAAAAACACGATAGACGCGCGCGGGACGCTTGTCAACGGCGGGCTATACGGGTACATTCCTGGTATGCTAGAAAAGCTCGTCAAGGCCCTCTTCGGATCACAGCACGATCGGGACCTCAAAGCCCTGTTGCCCATCCTGCACGGGGTGAATGAAAAAGAAGCCTGGGCCACCGGCTTGCCGTTGGAAGAGTTTCCCCGGATGACCGCCATTTTCCGGGGCCGCTGCGCTGCGGGGGAAAGCCTGGATTCTTTGCTGCCCGAAGCCTTTGCCCTGGCGCGGGAAGCGGCGCGGCGCAAGCTGGGCGAACGTCCCTATGACGTGCAGATCCTCGGTTCCATCGTCCTGCACCAGGGACGGATCGTCGAAATGAAAACCGGCGAAGGCAAGACGCTGATGAGCGTCGCCGCCGCCTACCTGAACGCCCTGGCCGGCAAGGGCGTGCACGTGGTCACGGTCAACGACTACCTGGCCGGCCGGGACGCCGAATGGATGCGCCCCGTTTTTTCGTACCTCGGCCTGAGCGTGGGGACCATCCTTTCCGACATGGACAACGGGCGGCGCAAGGAAAACTACGCCTGCGACATCACCTACGGCACCAACAACGAATTCGGATTCGATTACCTGCGGGACAACATGCGCTGGGACCTGGAAGGCCGGGTGCAGCGGGACCACAATTATTGCGTGGTGGATGAAATCGACTCCATCCTGGTGGACGAAGCCCGCACGCCGCTGATCATTTCCGGCGCCGCCGAGGACGACACCTACAAATACTTCGAGGTGGACAAACTGCTGTCCTCATTGGTGGAGGTCACCAAAAAGGAAGACGGCGAGTATCCCGACGAAGCCCAGGGCGAAGAAATCAGCGGCGACTACAAGCTCAACGAAAAGAACAAGAACGTTTCCTTCACCAACGCCGGTATGGACAAGATCGAAGGCATCCTGCAAAAACGCGGCTTGATCAACGGATCCCTGTTCAACGAGGAAAATTTCGAGTTCATCCACTACTTTACCCAGGCCCTGCGGGCGCACAAGCTGTTCCATATCGACGTCGACTACGTGGTGCAGGAAGGCTTGGTGCAGATCGTCGACGAGTTCACCGGGCGCATCCTGACCGGCAGGCGCTATTCCGACGGCCTGCACCAGGCCATCGAAGCCAAGGAGCGCATCAAGATCGCCCAGCGCAACCGCACGCTGGCCACCATCACCTTTCAAAACTACTTCAGACTGTATGATAAAATATCCGGCATGACCGGCACCGCGGACACGGAGGCGGTGGAGTTCAGTAAAATATACAACCTGGACGTCGTCGTCATCCCCACCAACCTGCCGGTGGCCCGGGCCGACGAAGACGACGTGGTCTATCTGAACGAAAAGGAAAAATGGGAAGCCCTGGGCGACGAGATCGAAGCGGCCCACAAAAAGGGCCAGCCCATGCTGGTGGGCACGGTTTCGATCGAAAAATCGGAAAAAATAGACGCCCTGCTGACCCGCCGGGGCATCCGGCACGAAGTGCTCAACGCCAAGAACCACGCCCGGGAAGCGGTGATCATCGCCGAGGCGGGCGCCAAGGGCGCGGTCACCATCGCCACCAACATGGCCGGCCGGGGCACGGACATCAAGCTGGGAGGCAACGCCGAGCACCGGGCGCGGCGCCGGGTCGGCACCGGCGCCACGCCGGAACAGTACGCCGAAGCCTACCGCCAGGAATACGCCAAATGGAAGGCGGACTACGAGGAAGTCAAGAACTCAGGCGGCCTGTACGTGATCGGCACGGAACGCCACGAAAGCCGGCGCATCGACAACCAGCTGCGCGGCCGGTCCGGCCGGCAGGGCGATCCGGGGCGTTCCAAGTTCTTCATTTCCATGGATGATGACCTGATGCGCCTCTTCGGCGGCGCCAACATCAAGAACCTGATGTCCAAGATCGGCATGGAGCCCGGGGAGCCGATCTACCATCCCTGGCTGAACAAAAGCATCGAGCGGGCCCAGAAAAAGGTGGAAGAACGCAACTTCGAGATCCGCAAGCATCTGCTGGAATACGACGACGTGCTCAACCAGCAGCGCAAGTTCATCTACGAACAGCGGGACGCCATTCTGGCTGACCCCCGCCTGACCGACCGGATCAACGGAGCGACCCGGGAAATGGTCCAGTCGGCGCTGGAAACTTACGGCGGCGGATTGCGCCGGGACGCCGCGGCGGCGCTCAAAGAACTTTTGGCCAACCTGAAAACGACCTTTGGCCATTCCTTCGTGGTGGACCCGGCGTCGCCGGAAGCCCAGAATCCGGAAGGCCTGGCTCAAGCCTTTATCCAGACGCTGGAAAGCACGCTGTCCGAAAAAGCCGCCCAGGTCGGCGAAGACAACCTGAACGGCTTTATCCGCCTGCAGTACCTGCAGGCCATCGACCGCAAGTGGCTGGACCACCTGGAAAACATGGAATCCCTGCGGGAAGCCGTCTATCTGCGCAGCTACGGACAGAAAAACCCGCTGACGGAATACAAGATCGAGGGTTTTCAGATTTTCGATACCATGATCGACGCCATCCGCCAGGAGATCGCTTCCCGCATCCACCTGGTGCGCGTGCAGGCGTCGGAGAACCGGGAAACCCGGACCCGGCCGACGGTGTCGGTGCAATCCGCCAGCCACGGCAGCGTGGGCGCCTTCGGCGGCGCCGGCGGCGACAACGCGCCTGCGGCGCCCCGGTCCGGTGGCGGCGGCTTTGCCGGCCCCCGGCCGGCGGGACCTTCATCCCGCAGCGAACCCGAATCGGCCACGGTGGTGCGCAACTACCCCAAGGTGGGCCGCAACGACCCCTGTCCCTGCGGCAGCGGAAAGAAGTACAAATACTGCCACGGTCGTTAGCACATGAAAAAGCCCGCTTGCGCGGGCTTTTTTTTGAGTTCTCCCCGCGCACGGGCGGCTTTCAACCTTCCTGTCTGATGAACACGTCCCGGTAGCCGCCCAGCTTGAAGCGTTGCAGCAGGGCGCCGCTTTCTCCCAGATTGACCGGCCCCACCAGGATGCGGTAGAGGGGCTTTTCCGGACTGCCCGCTTCCTGGATGGTCAGCGGATAGGTGCTGCCCAACTCCTTGACCAGCGCCTCTACCGCAGCGGCCTTGCTGTAGGCCCCGAGCTGCAGGTAGTACTTGCCCTTTTCCAGACGGGAGACTACGGGCAGGGAAAGCTTTTGCGGCGCCCCGGGGGGCACGGCTTCCACCACGGGCTGCGTCGCAACCGCAAGCTCCGCCGGCGGCGGCGGAATCGCCGCGACCGGCTCCTCAACCGCAGGCGCTATTTCCGGCTCCATGGCGGCAACGGCTTCCTCAGGCATCTCAATTATGGGTAGGTGTTCCGGTTCGGGTTCCGGGGGACGTTCTTCCGCGGGCACCAGGCTGACTTCGGTCTCTACCGCCACCGGGGTTTCCGGTTCGGCTACCGCCGCCGGTGGTTCCGGGACGGGTTCGACCGGCGGAACCGGTTCCGCCGCGGGTTCAGCCTCGGCTAGGGCCGGATCGGCCTCGGCCGCGACCATGGTCGCGGCCACCGCTTCCGGAGCAGCCGGTGGTTCCGGCGCCACCGGCGGCGCCGGTTCGGCTTCGACCAGCGCCGGGGGAGCTTCTTCCGCAGCGATCGTCGCGGTTACCGCTTCCGGAGCGCTGGGCGCCGGCGGTTCCGGGGTCGGCGGCGCTACAGCCACCAAGGGTTCTTCCATCGGCACCGGCGCTACGGAAGCCGGCGCGCTTTCCGGCGCCGTCGCTTCAGCCGGCGCCTTTTCCACCGCCGGAAGTTCAGGCTCAACGACTATGTCCAGCGGCGGTACGCCCTCTACGGCCACGATCGCCGTGGGCACCGGCTGGGGCTGGACGGAAATATCCGGACTATCCGGAATGACCGGCGGCACGTAAGATTCGGGTACGTCCACGATTTCGCCGGCCGCCGGTACATCTTCCCGCGCCGGAGCTTCGCCTGAAACGACGGGCTCCACCGCGACCAGGGTCGTCGTCGGCGTCTGCGTTGGGGATTCTTCCGTGCGGGGCATCTCGGTCAGCGGCGTTTCGGCCAAAGGCGCTTCGGGGGCGGGAATCTCCGGCAGGGCGCCGGCCACCGCGGCCTTGGGATCATGGTCAGGATCTCCGGAAGAGGCGATACCTTCGGTAAAGCGGGAAAAGGCGATCGGGTCCGCGGGCATGCTCATGCGGATGCGGCCCAGAGCGCGGCTTTTCAGGCCGATGGCTTCCGCCGCTCCGGCGGACAGCACCGCCAGCAGCCCGGGCGTATCCAGCCCCTTGGCCACGATCACCCGCAGGGTCTTTCCCGTTTCCAGGTTGGTCAGGTCCACGATGGTGTTGGCGGGGAACGAATTGGTCGCCACGTAGAAACCGTCGTCCGGCAATTCACCCGGTCCCGCGGCCACCGCCGCGCCTTCCCAGACGGAAGCGCCGGTCAGAAGCAGCATCGCTCCGAGCACCGCTCCGAGCACCGCGTACAGAGCGCCAGTCTTTTTCATAAGCTACCTATCCTTCAAACCAAGGGTCAATTCCCGGGCCAGGTTCCGCGCCCGGTCCTGGTCCACCGTGCCGGAAGAACTGGTTTCCAGGGACGGAATGAGCTTTTCTTTCACCAGCCGCCGGGGGGATACGGCTATCAGGCTGAGCGTCACCCGCCGGGGCGAAACCCGCGCCGGTTCCGTGCCGGCCACCACCGGTTCCGTCGCGACCTCATCGTATTCCAGCCGGGCCAGCAGCAGGTAGTCCGCCCCGCCCTCCCGGGCCAGGTCCACGTCTTCCTCTTCCAGCACCCACCCGTCTTCGGTGCGCAGTACCGGGGCGTTGCTGACGATGTGTCCGGCGTCGAAAAGGGCGTCCATCAAGCCGGCTTCCCAGGCGGAAGACGCTTCCGGAACGGGGTGTTCGCCGGCCAGGCCGCACTCGACCACCTGGACGGAAACGGTAGCCGCCGCAGCGGGAACGGACAGAGCCGCCCAACCGAACGCCGCGATGGCCATTGCTGTTTTTACGTCCATATACGCCCCCGTCCAAGGTATCGGCATAAACCGGCGGCCACTCAAGAACGATTGCGCAGCGGGGATTTTTTATGGTACCCTCGGCGCAGCGAATATGGAATATTTTGCCGTGCAAGTTAAAACCAGGGACGAGGAAAAATTCATCCGTCTTTTCTTCAGCCGACATCCGGGTACGGACCTGCGCCTGCACTTTCCCCGGCGCCGGCTGCCGGTCCGGCGGGCGGGAAAAATGATCCAGATCCTGGCGCCCGTCTTTCCGGGCTACGTTTTTGTGGAAGCCGACCAGCGCATTCCTCCTTTGGACTACTGGGATTTGCGCCGCACCGACGGGTTTTTCCGCTTTCTGCCCTTCAACCGGTCCATCCGGGCTCTGGACGGCAAGGATCTGGAAGCGGTCCTGCATTTTATCCGCATCGGTCCGGTGGCCGAAAAATCCAAGGTCTACTTTGACCAGGACGACCATATCGTCGTGCAGGAGGGCCCCCTGAAAGGACTGGAGGGCAGGATCATAAAGGTCGATAAGCGTAAAGGGAGGGCGAAAATAAAGCTCGATCTCTACGATGCCTCTTTTTCCGTCGATCTGGCCTTCGAAACCATCCAGCGGGTTTGACGGCGGTGGGCGCGATGAGAACGGGCGCTTTCGCGGACAGCATGACTACATTCGGATCGTCCAGACTCTATATCATCGGCGCGGGCTTCGCCGGCCGGACCCTGGCCCGGGAAATCAAGGCCAAAGGCATCTTCGGGGAGGTCGTCGCCTTTCTGGACGACGATCCGCTCAAGATCGGCCGGGCGCTGGACGGCGTTCCCGTGCTGGGGCCGATCCGGGACGTCGCCCGGCTTTTGCGCATGAAGGCCGCGGACGAAGCCATCATCGCCATCCCCAGCGCTTCCCGGGAATACCTGCGGGAACTCTACGGCATCCTCAAGCGCGCCGGTTTTGAACGCATCCGCATCCTGCCGGGCATCTCCCAGATCATCGAAGGCGACGCCCACCTGATCCAGACCCGTTCCATCGACCCCCAGGACCTGTTGGGACGTACGCCGGTAGCCATCGGGCTCAAAGAAAGCCTCCGCTACCTGCGGGGCAAGCGCGTCCTGGTCACCGGCGCCGGCGGCTCCATCGGCAGCGAACTCTGCCGCCAGCTTTTGTCCGGCGGCGCCCAGCGGCTCTACCTGTTCGGGCACGGCGAAAATTCCATCTACCAGATCGACCGGGAACTGCGCCTGCTGCAGGAAGAAGGCGTCGGCGAACGGGCCAGCATCGTACCCGTGATCGGCGACCTCAAGGACCGGGACTACGTGGAACACATCCTCGGCCGGCTCAACGCGGACGTCATCTTCCACACCGCGGCCTACAAACACGTGCCCATGACCGAAGAAAACCCGGTTTCCGCGGTGGAGAACAACGTCCTGGGGACGGACAACCTGCTGGCGGCGGCCAAGAAGCACGGCGTCAAGCGCTTTGTGCTCATTTCCACCGACAAGGCGGTGGACCCGGTTTCGGTCTACGGGGCCACCAAGCTGCTCTGCGAGCGGCTGGTGCTGAAGGCCGCGGAAGCGGCGCCGGCCAACTTCATGGTGGTCCGCTTCGGCAACGTGCTCGGTTCCCGGGGGTCGATCATGCCCCTGTTCCAGCGGCAGATCGAAAAGGGCGGCCCGGTCACGGTCACCCACCCGGACGCCAAGCGCTGGTTCATGACCATCCCGGAAGCCTGCTCGTTGGTGCTCAAGGCCGGCGGCGTGGGCGAAAGCGGCAGGCTCTACCTGCTGGACATGGGCGACCCGGTCAGAATTCAGGACCTGGCGGAACAGATGATCCGGTTCTACGGGTACGAACCCGGCCGGGACATCAAGATCGAGTATATCGGCCTGCGCCCCGGCGAACGCATCGATGAACGGCTCTGGGCCGCCGACGAAACAACCGTGGAAACCGAATATCCCCGCATCCGGCGGGTCGAACGCCGGGCAGCCGCGGGCATCGACCTGCAAGCCTTGCTGGCCGCGCTGCGGCCTATCTGCCGCTACGATCCGGACCAGGCGGAGTTGTACCGCGACCGGAACCGTTTGCGGGCGGTCTTGCGCGGCGTCGTGCCGACGCTTATGATTCCCCAACATGAAAGCGCCTACTGAACGCATCCCCTTTGCCCTGCCCTTCCTGGGCGGGGAAGAAGAAAAGGCCGTCCTGCGGGTCCTCCGCTCCGGCTGGCTGACCACCGGCGCCGAAGCGCTGGCTTTTGAGAAAGAGTTCGCCGCCTTTCTGCGTCCGGCCTGCGAGCCCGGCGCCGTGCCGGGCAACACTTTGAGCGCCCTGGCGGTCAACTCGGCCACCAGCGGCCTGCATCTGGCGCTGGAAGCCTGCGGCGTCGGCCCCGGGGACGTGGTGCTCTGTTCGCCCTACACCTTCACCTCCACCGCCGAGGTGGTCCGCTACCTGGGGGCGGACGTGGCCTTCGTGGACGTCGCCCCCGGTTCGTACCTGATCGACCCGGCGGCGCTGGAACGGACGGTAGAACGCCTGGCCCAGGGCCTTCCGGCGTATCCGGCCCGCAGTTCCGGAGGCCCGGACTTCGGCCCCCGGGGGCGGCCGGCGGCGGTGGTGCCCGTCCACTTCGGCGGACTGACGGCCGACATGGACGCCGTCCTGGCCTGCGCCGGCCGCTACGGCCTGAAAACGGTGGAAGACGCAGCCCACGCTTTTCCGTCCCGGCTGGCGGACGGCCGGACGGCGGGCTGCATCGGCGACGCGGGGGTTTTTTCTTTTTACGCCACCAAGACCATCACCACCGGCGAAGGCGGCATGGTGGTGACCTCGGACGCCGAAATAGCCCGGCGGGTCGCCGTCATGCGCTCCCACGGCATCGACCGGGCGGTCTGGGACCGCTACACCGACCAAAAAGCGTCCTGGCGCTACGCCGTGGTGGAAGCGGGCTTCAAGTACAACCTGCCCGACCTGCTGGCGGCCATCGGCCGGGTCCAGCTGACCCGGGCGGATGACCTGCTGGCCCGCAGGCGGTCCATCGCCGCCGCCTACGACGCCGCCTTCGGCGGAGACCGGCGCTTCATCCTGCCCCCCACGGGTTCGGGCGACGCCCGGCACCTGTACCCCCTGCGCCTGGCGGGTCCGCAGGGCGGCCGTCAGCGGGACGTCTTTCTGGAAGCCCTGCAGGCCGCGGGCATCGGCGTTTCGGTGCACTTCATTCCCCTGCATACCATGCCCTATTACTCGGGCCGCTACGGCCTGGAAGACCAGGACTTTCCCCGGGCGCTGGACGCCTTTGAGCGCACCGTCTCCCTGCCGATCTGGCCGGGCCTGACCGAAGCCCAGACCCAGCGGGTCATCGATGCGGTGCGGGAAGCCGCGGACCGGCTGCTGGACGGTAAGGAATGAAGAGCAACCCGCTCTTTGTCGAAGACCTGTCGGTGCAGGGCATGCTCCACGCCGCAGTGGTGCGCTCCCCCATCGCCGCGGGCCGCCTTTTGGGCGTCGATGTCCCCAAAATTCCGCCGGCCTACACGGTCATCCGGGCGGCGGACATTCCGGGCAAGAACCGGCTGGACGGATTTGCCGACGACGTGCCGGTGCTGGCCGCCGATCGGGTAAGCTATATCGGCGAACCCGTGGCGCTCATCGTCGGACCGGACCGCGCCCGGCTGGAACAGTACGTCACCGAGTTCGTCCTGCGCCTGGACGAGGAAAAGCCCCAATTCGGCTGTGACAAGTTTTCTTCCGACCGGCTGGCGGCCAAACGGACGATCACCATCGGCGACCCGGACGAAGGCTTCCGCACCGCCGCCGCCGTCCTGGAAGCCGACTACCATACCTCGGCCCAGGAACACTGGTATCCCGAGCCCCACGGCGCGCTGGCGGAGTTTTCCTACGACAAGCTGACCGTGACCCTGGCCACCCAGTGGCCCTACCAGGTGCGCCGGACGGTTTCCGCCGTGCTGGCGGTCAACCCGGAGGACGTGGTCGTCCGGACTACGGATATCGGCATCCACCTGGACGGCAAGCTCTGGTATCCTTCGCTGGTGGCGGCCCACGCCGCCCTGGGCGCCCTGATCTGCAAGAAACCGGTAAAACTGGTGCTGACCCGGGAGGAGGACTTCCGGTTCAGCCCCAAGCGGCGGGCCGTATCGGTGCGCCTGCGCAGCGCGGTGGACGCCGACGGCGAACTCCTGGCCCTGGAAACCCGGTCCATCCTGGACGTGGGGGCCAACGCGCCCTTCGCCACGGAAATGGTCGACCGGCTCTGCATCGGGTCCCTGGGCGCCTACCGCTGTCCCAACGTGCGCATCGAGGGCTACGCGGTGCGCACCAATACGCCTCCCGCCGGTCCCTTCTCCGGACTCGGCCTGTCCCCGTCGCTGTTCGCCATGGAACGCCAGGCGTCGCGCATCGCCGACGCCCTGCGCGTCGACCCCCTGGAATGGCGCCGGGACCATGCCCTGAACCGCAACGACCATCTGGTTTCGGGGACCCTGATCAAGGACCTCGTCCCCGCGGCGGAGCTGCTGGACAGCGTGGCCACCATGAGCGACTACCGGCGCAAATGGGCTTCCTATGAACTTTTACGCCGGGCCGACGCGGGGAGCGATTCGTTGCCCCGGAACACCGTCCGGCGGGGCATCGGCATCACCTTTGCCTACCAGGGCAACGGCTTCATTTCCGCCGGCGCCGACAAGGGCACCTATTCGGTGGACGTGACGCTGGAAAAGAACGGCACCCTGGAGATCCGCACCAGCGCGGTGGCGTCCAGCGAAGAAACCAGCGCCCTCTGGCGTCGTCTGGCGGCGGAACTGCTGGCTATGGATGACGACGCGGTGCGGCTGGCGGTCAACCGGACGGACGTCGTGCCCGACTCGGGGCCCTCCAGCCTTTCCCGGAACGTAACCATCATCCCCAAACTGATCGAACGCGCCTGCGCGGCCATCCGCAAGCAGCGCTTCCGGGATCCCCTGCCGATCACGGTGAATCGGACCTACCGGGCTCCCCGCACGGCCGCCTGGGACGCCGGCTTCAACGAAGGCGGCACCCTGGCCCAGATCGGCTGGGGCGCGGCGGTGGTGGAAGTGGAAATCGATCCCGAGGACTACGTACCCCGCACCCGGGGGGTCTGGCTGGTGGTGGACGGCGGACGCATCCTCTCGGAGCGCAAAGCCCGATCGGCACTCAAAACCACGGTCGGCCACGCCCTGAGCTGGGCCAGCCGGGAGAAGGTCGAATACTCAGGCGGATCCCTGTCCGCCCTGGACGCCTTCAGCTACGACATTCCGCCCCTCCGGGACGTGCCGCCCATCACCATCGATTTTTTCTGGACCGAAACCTCGGGCCCCAAGGGCATCGGCGAGCTGCCCTTCGCCTGCGTGCCCGCCGCCTACGTCCAGGCGGTTTCCCAAGCCGCCGACCACCCCTTCGGGCGTCTGCCCGTAGACGCCGCCCTGGTTCGGACGGCCCTGCAGCGAGCCGGAGAAACGCCATGACCATCGGTTTCATCCTCAACGGCGAAGACGTGGTGGTCCAGTCCACCGCCGACCGGCGTCTGCTGGACATCCTGCGGGACAACTTCAAGCTGCTGGGCGCCAAGGCGGGCTGCCGCACCGGGCGCTGTGGGTCCTGCGCGGTGATCTTCAACGGCAAGGTGGTTCCTTCCTGCCTGCTGCCCGCCTTCCGCGTCCGGGGTGGTGAAATCATCACCATTGAAGGGTTCGCCCAGACCGACGAGTACCAGGATATCGTTTCCGGGTTTTCCCGGGTCGGACTGGAAACCTGCGGCTACTGCGATACGGCCAAGATCATGGCCACCGAGGCGCTGCTGGACCGCAACCTGCGTCCCTCCGCCCCGGACGTCCTGGCGGGCTTCGACGGCGTCGTCTGCCGCTGCACCGAACCGGGCATCCTGGTGGAAGCCGTGCTGGCCGCCGCGGACATCCGCCAACGGAGGCTGTATGGACGCAATGCATAACCAGGTGCTGTCCCCCGCCTCGGTGGGCGAGCTCCTGTCCGCCTGGAACCGTTTCCCCGAGGCGGTGCTCTACGCCGGGGGCACCGACCTGCTGCGCGGCCAGGGCGCGCGTACCCTGGATCTGCCGGCCAACCTGATCTGCCTGGCCCGGATCGAAGAACTGCGCCGCATCACCCGCACCGAACGGTACCTGGAAATCGGCGCCGCAGTCACCCTGAACGAGGTGCTGGCTTTGGGAAAAATCCTGCCCGAAGCGCTGGCCTTGGCGTTGGCCGACACCGCCGCCCCCCAGATCCGCAACCTGGCCACCATCGGCGGCAATCTCTGCTGCCGCCACCGGCGGCGGGACGCCACGGCGCCGCTGGTAGCCCTGGACGCCCGCTACGAGCTGCGCAGCGCCGCAGGTTCCCGCTGGATCGCCGCCGGCCGCTTTTCGCCGGAGAACGAAGCGATCAACCTGGGCCCCCAGGAACTGCTGACCCGCATCCGGATCCCTCTTGAAGGGTGGAACTACACGCTGCACCGCAAGTTCGGCCGGCACGGCCTGGGGGACGGCGGCGTGGTCAGCTTCATCGCCCGGGCCCAGAAGGACATCCTGAGCGAAGTCCGCCTGGTGTTCGCCGGGCAGACCCTGATCCGGGACCGGAGCATCGAGACCAGCCTGGCCGGCAAGACCCTGCCCCTGCACCCCCGGGAAGCCGCGGTCTTCCTGGACCGCTGGAAGGTCCGCCTGGCTGAAACCCCCTACCCTGCGGACCTGCTCCGGGACCAACTGCTCAACTTCATCGACGTCGCCATCCGGGGCCTGGCGGAATAAGGGCGGCATCCTTCACCTTTTGTCCCCACCTGTGCTATGATGTTCACAGCGTGAACACCGAATTCGCCGACCCCGAGTTGGCCATACTGGAGAACATCTACGATACTTCCCGCCACCCGATCCCGCTCCGCCAGCGGGATCTGGCCCAGGCAGCCGGCGCTTCCCTGGGCATGACCAATTCCATACTCAAGCGGTTGGCGGTAAAAGGCCTGATCACCGTGCGGCGGATAAACAGCCGCAATATCCATTACGCGGTTACCCCGGACGGGATCAGCGAGATCGCCCGGCGCAGCTACCGTTACTTCAAACGTACGATCCGGAACGTGGTGTTTTACCGGGAACGACTGGACGAAGCGCTGGCCCGGGCCAAACAGCGGCGGGTCGGCGCCGTTCTCCTGGTCGGATTGAGCGACCTGGACTTTATCGTCGAGCACGCCTGCGCCCGGCACGGCATCAGTTTTCTGAAAGCCCTGGACGAGGATACGGCCCGCCGGATGAGAAAAGACGGTTTTTTCCTGGTTATGGCCGAAATCATACCGGCTCCTCCGGGAGAAGGTACCGCCGACGAACTTTACCTGTCCCGGATCCTGTCGGGCAACGACGGGGGACGCCATTGATTCCACAACGCAAGGCCTTCCGGTTCGGCGCGGTGCCGTCGGAAACAATCATCAGTCCGGATCTGCCCGGCCCGGCGGATATCGCCGAAGGCTTTGACCGGCGGATCCTATTGGTCTGCGACGTCAATACGGCCCCCCTGGCCCGGTCCATCCCTGGCGCCGGCGATTTGCCCGCCTGCGTCCTTGCGGCGGGAGAAGCGAACAAAGGCTGGGCCGCGGTAGAAACGATCCTGGCCGCAGCGGTAGAAGCCGGATTGGGCCGGGATGGTCTGATGGTCGGCGTCGGCGGCGGCGTGGTCACCGACCTGTGCGCCTTCGCGGCTTCGATCTACATGCGCGGCACGGCGCTGCGCCTGGTTTCCACCACCCTGCTGGGCATGGTGGACGCCGCGCTGGGCGGCAAGGCCGGCTTCGACCTGTTCGGCATCAAGAACCTGGCCGGAACCTTCCGGCCTGCGGACCGGGTCTACATGCCGCTCCGCGCCCTGCGCAGCCTGCCGGAACGGGAATGGCGGTCCGGCCTGGCGGAAGCGGTCAAGACGGCCATCCTCGGCGACGAGGACCTGTTTGCCCTGCTGGAAGCCCGGCGCGAAGAGCTGGCCGGCGTCCCGGCGGAGAGCGGCCTGGACCTGGCGGCCGAACTGGTCGGCCGCTGCGTCGCGGTCAAGGGCGGCATCGTCCAGGCCGACCCGGAAGAACGGGGCGGCGACCGGGCGCTGCTCAACCTGGGCCACACCTTCGGCCACGCCCTGGAAAGCGCCGCCGGCCTGGGTAGGGTGTCCCACGGCGAAGCCGTCGCCTGGGGCATGGTCCGGGCGGTCGAGTTGGGCCGCGCCCTGGGCCTGACCCCCACGGACCGGGCCCGGCGCATCGCCGATTTGCTTGCCGGCTACGGTTATGAACTGCGCGCTCCCCATCCGCTGGCGCCGGACGCGGAAGCCCTGCTGGCCGCCATGGGGGCGGATAAAAAGAAAAAAGACGGGCGTTTGAACTTTATCGTGCCCACCGAAGATCGGGCGACTCAGGTCGGCCTGGAACCGGCGCAGCTTGCTATGGTAAAAGCGATACTACAAGGAGACGCACCCTCGTGAAAAGAAATTTCATCATCCTTTTCTTGCCTTTGCTGCTGACGGCGGCGTTGCGCCTTCCGGCGGAAGAAACCGCCGCCGACCCGGTGTACTACATCCGGGACATCGCCTACCAAATCACGGGCATAACCCGCCCCTTTGCCCTGGCCAACGCCGCGGAACTACGCGTCGGCCAGGAAATTGGCGGGGACGCCGCCCTAGCGGCGTACGTTAAAGAAAAAACGCAGCTGCTGCTCAACCAGCGGGTGCTGAAAGACGCCCGGGTAGCATACGCCATCAGCCCCGCCGACCCGGACGGTCGGATACCCGTCGACCTGGCCGTAGCGGTGGACGACACCTGGAACATCATCGCCCTGCCCTACTTCAAGTATGATTCCAACAACGGTCTTGAACTTTCGGGCAAAGCCCGGGATTACAACTTTTTGGGTACCATGCAGCCCCTCAAAGTCGATGTCGGCTTCATTCTGGAAAAAGATCCCATGGACCGGATGGCCTTCGACGAAGGAACCCTGTTCGTCGACATCACTTCGGATACGCCCTTCGTCCTTTATGGCCGGGACGCCAATCTGGAGTTCGACAACTTTTTCGGGTACACCGCCGACTACGGCTTTGAGTACGAGAACACGACGGGCTTGTCCGTTTCCTGGCCCGTTGGAGCCACCACCCTGACGGTCGGCGTGTTCCAGGGTCTGGCGGTCAACGAGGAAAACGACGCCGATTTCCAGGAAACCGACGGGGTCCGCTACGAGGACTACTGGTACCTGAGCAACTGGCTGGCTGCGGAGTGGGAAATCCCGACGGGCATCACCGTGGACGGCTTGGGCCAACTGGCCTACGTCCCCGGCGCGGAGCTCAAGCTGAAGTACCGGCCGGGCGGAGATATCGGCGCCGAACGGCAAGGCCCGACGGCCACTTTTTCCCAGGCTTTGGAGTTCGGCCGGGTGGACTGGGTGGGCAACTACCGCCAGGGTCTGGAGGTAGCGCTGGAAAACAAAAACGAGTACAACCTCTACCACGAATCCTGGAACCGGTCCGCTTCGGCGGAGATTGCCGGCCACTATCCGGTGAGTTCCTTTTTCGGCGTTTCCGGCAAGCTGACCGGCGCCTGGTTCTTCGACCGCGCCGACGACAAGGCGGCGGAGATACTGCGGGGGATCATCAACGACGCAGTCAGCGCCGACTACGCCCTATACCTGAATACCGACTTTCCGCTGCGGGTGATCCGCTTTGTCCCCTACGAGTGGTTCGGCCGCCGCTGGATGCGGGTCCTCCAGTTCGAACAGCAGTGGACGCCCTTCTTCGACTTCGGCCTGTTGGCGGATCCGGTCAACCGGACGACTATGAGGTTCGAGGACGCATTGGTCTCAGGCGGCCTTGAAGTGGTCACCTTTCCCCTGTTCATGCGCAGTTTCTTTATCCGCATCAGCGCGGGTTTCGATCTACGACAAGCCTGGGAAACCGGCACCATCCCCGACGGGGACGGCCGGGAAATCTTCATCGGCCTGGGCCATCATTATTAATGGGTTGTTGAAATAGCCGGTTGCTATTTCAACAACCCTTGCAATTGCTCCCAAACCTTGCGGTTTGGTACGCAATTGCGACAATATGGTAGTGTTGAAAAGCCCGCATCCGCGGTTTTTCAATACATTGTTGAACGGGAGCAGTAGAAATGGCATCGATAACGGTAGTGGGAACCGGCTACGTCGGACTGGTGTCCGGCGCCTGCCTGGCGGACTTCGGCAACACCGTGGTCTGCGTGGACAACAACCAGGACAAGATCGCGGCGCTCAAAAAAGGCGCCATCCCGATCTACGAGCCCGGCCTGGAAGACGTGGTGGCCCGCAACGTGGCCGCCGGCCGGCTGGCCTTCAGCACCGACCTGGCCCAGGCGGTGCGGGCCAACGACGTGGCCTTCGTGGCCGTCGGCACCCCGCCGGCGGACGACGGCAGCGCGGACCTGCGCTACGTGGAGCAGGTGGCCCGGGAAATCGCCCGGGCTATGGACGGCTACAAGGTGGTGGTGGACAAGAGCACCGTGCCTGTGGGAACCGCCCGCAAGGTGGCCGCCTGGATGGCCGAAGAGCTGGCCGCCCGGGGCGGCGCCGCGGCGACCCTGGGCTTCGACGTGGTGTCCAATCCCGAGTTCCTGCGCGAAGGCTCGGCGGTGCAGGACTTTACCCACCCCGACCGGGTGGTCATCGGCTGCGAAAGCGACCGGGCCCGCACGCTGATGAAGGACGTCTACCGGGCGCTGTACCTGAACGAAACGCCCTACATCGAAACCAACCTGGAAACCGCGGAAATGATCAAGTACGCCTCCAACGCCTTTCTGGCGGTCAAGATCACCTTTATCAACGAGGTGGCCAACCTGTGCGAAAAGGTGGGCGCCAACGTGCAGGACGTGGCCAAGGCCATGGGCCGGGACGGCCGCATCGGCGCCAAGTTCCTGCATCCCGGCCCGGGCTACGGCGGTTCCTGCTTTCCCAAGGACACCCACGCCATGGCCATGATCGGCCGCCAGTACGGCGAAACGCTGTCCATCGTGGAAACCACCATCGAAGCCAACGAACGGCAGAAGCTGCGCATGGTGGAAAAGATCGAAGCCGGCCTGGGCGGTCCGGGGTCGCTTGCGGGCAAGACCCTGGCCATCCTGGGGCTGGCCTTCAAGCCCAACACCGACGACATGCGCGAATCCCCGGCCATCGCCGTCTGCGAAGGCCTGGCCGCCCGGGGCGCCCGGCTGCGGGCCTACGATCCGGCGGCCCTGAAGGAAGCCGCCTGGCGGCTGGAGTCGATCAAAGGATCCCTGGATTTTGCCCGGGACGAATACGACGCCCTTGTCGGCGCCGACGCCCTGGTGCTGCTGACCGAATGGAACCAGTTCCGTACCCTGGACCTGGAAAAGGTAAAGGGTCTGTTGCGGGCGCCCTATTTCTTCGACCTGCGCAACGTGTACAAGCGGGAAGAGGTGGAAGCCAAGGGCTTTGCCTACTTCGCCGTGGGCAAGTAGACCCGCCCCGGCGTATCCCGGCCGGGGAATCCGGTCCGACTTCGGGGAATGGCTATTCCCGGCGGAGCCGGAGCAGGGCGTTCCGGTTGGCGTAGTGGAGCCAGGTAAAAAACGCCGCCCCCAGGGCGTAGGCGGCCAGCAGCAGGAACCAGGAAGTCCAGCCCTCCGTCCGGATGGCGGCGACCGCCAACACGACCAGCGTCAGCTGCAGGCCGTAGATGACTCCCAGAACGCCCTTCACGGTAAAGCCGAGATTCATCAGTTTGTGGTGCATGTGCGCCTTGTCGGGACTGCCGATATGCCGGCCTTCCCGGGTGCGGCGCCAGATGGCGGCGAAGGTGTCGAAGGCGGGCAGCAGCAGCAGGGCGGCGGCGTACTGCAGGGGAATGCTGGCCTGGGCGTGCCCCTTGTCCACCAGCGGCAGGACGGCCAGCACAAAACCCAGAAATTGGCTGCCCCCGTCGCCCATGAAAATTCTGGCCTTGGGCAGCGGCGCGTTGAACACCAAAAAACCGCCGACCGCGGCGGCCAGCACCAGACAGAGGACGGCTGTGCCCTGGTTGCCGAGCGAGCCGAATACCAGGGCGTACCCGACGGCGATGATCACCGCCACCCCGCCGGCCAGACCGTCCACGCCGTCGATCAGGTTGAAGGCGTTGGTGATGCCCACGATCCAGATAACCGTCAAGGGGAAGCGCAAGACTCCGAAAGGGATCCGCGGTAGACCGGGCGCGACGTCCAGGTGATGGAAGGTATACCCCGCGGCGACGACGATCAACGCCGCTGCCGCCTGGGCGGCCAGTTTGTGCAGCGGCCGGATCGGCGTAAAGTCGTCGTAGACGCCGAAGATTAAAATGATGAGCAGAGCGACCAGGACGACGGCAAAGCGCGCTACCTGGGGCAAGCCTGATTCCGGCCAGGCGACGGCCGGAGCCAGGGCGATGAAGGTGGCGGCGAAGCCGATGCCCCCCAGCCGGGGCACCAGTCCGGAATGGATTTTCCGTTCGTCGTGATGGTCGAACCAGCGCCGCCGGTGGGCGATTTTGATGGTCAAGCCGACCAGTACGGTGGCGAGGGCGAAACCGGATACCACAAAGATGCCGATTGACATGGTCTTTTCTCCGCCCCGCCTATTTGAGGGCTTGCCTGATTTTGGTCATGGATTCCGCGTCCTCCCGGACGCGCGCGACGTATTCCAGCACAAAAGCCAGGAATACGGACATGAAGAAGACGGCAAAGACGATAATAATGGAGGTTTTTACCGCATCTTTAAATGCATCCGGAGGAG